>NZ_JBEZZJ010000028.1:0-77713 GCF_040639095.1 Micromonospora sp. NPDC023966
GTCATCGGCGGCGTTGACACCCACGCCGATACCCACACCGCCGTGGTCATCGACGAGATCGGCCGGATGCTTGGCCATCGCCAGTTCCCCACCACAGGCCGGCGGGTTTTCCACAGGTGAGCCGGCTGGGGCGGCGGCGGGGGTCGCGCGCGGCCTAGCCTGCCCGCGTACCGGATCGGATCCGTGGGCGGGAGGGCACTGGTGGCGGGTGGGGAGGCACCGCTGCGGCCGGTGCGCTGGCGCGGGCTGCCGCGGGGCCGGACGCTGCTCCGGATGGCGCTGGTCGCGGTGCTGCTCGGGCTGGCCGCGGCCGTCCTGCGGACCCCGGCAGGCTGCCCGCCAGGTGCGACCCGGGCCGTGGCACCCGCGCCGGGCAGTCCCACCCCGGCCGGCGGTGATCACTCCACCGCCCTGCCGCTGCCCGCCGGGGCGGTCGGGGTTCCGATCCGGCTCGCCGAGCCGGCCGCGCTGGCGGTGCTCCACCCGGGCGCCCGGGTGGACCTGCTGGTCGTGCCCGTCGGCGGCGCGCCGACCCTGCTCGCCCCGCGGGCGCTGGTGCTCGAGGTGGTGGGGGCGGCCGGGGCGGTCGACGGCTCCTCGGCCCTCTACCTGGCGCTCCGCCCGGAGCAGGCCCACCACGCGGTCGGCCTGCCCGACAGCAGCCGCTTCGCCGTGGTCGTACGCGAATGACCGCGGCGGAGGATCAGTCCCAGTGCGGCGGGCGCTCGGCGAGCAGCCAGTCGTCGTTGCCGGACGACCGCTCGCCCCAGCCACGGTCGGTGTCGTCGGTGGTCTGCTCGGGCAGCACCACGAAGTCTTCGCTGAGGTCGACCACGCGGTCGTCGTCGCCGCGCGGGACACGGATGCCGGGATCGCTCACGAGCGGCAAGGATACCGCCGGAAGGGAAACCGTCGACCGTCGCGGCATGAACGCCGGTGGCCCGTCGCGTCGGGCGGCCGACCGGCCGGGGCGTTGGTAGCGTCGGACGGCGTGACGACGCCGAGCGGTGGCAGCCCCGAGGACGAGACCTGGCGACGCCCGGACCAGCCGGCCGGCGAGACCCCGGCGGCCGGCCCGGACCAGCCCGGCTCGCCGGACCGGCCGGTCAGCGGGCCGCCCGACCAGCGCGACAGCTCGGCGGCCGGCAGCAACCAGCCCGAGGGCTCGGCAACCAGCGGGAACGCGCCCATCGCTGGCGCGGGGACCCGGCCGGACGATGTGGCGCACGGCAGCCCGCCGGCCGGCGGGGTGCCGCCCTCGGAGCCCAGCCCCTGGTCGCGCGACGGCCACGCGGACAGCCCGTGGGCGAGGCCCGGCCAGGGCGCCACCCCGGCCGGCGGCGGGTCCGGGCAGGTCCTGCCGACCGGCGGCTCTTCCGGCCAGGCCGCCCCGGCGGGTGGCTGGCCTCAGCCGGCCGCCTCGGCCTCTGGTTGGGCCCCGGGCGGCGCGCCGGCCGGGTACGCCGGGCCACCGCCGACCATCCCGCCGCCGCCCGGCTGGCGGCCGCCGGTGCACGTGCAGCCGGCGCCACCCCGGCGACTCCCGCCACAGGACATGGCCGCCATGGACCGGGCCGAGGGGCAGGCCCAGCGGCTCACCTACGGCATCGGCGCCGTCGCCGGCGTCGTGCTGGTGCTGCTCACCTGCCTGCTCTGCTCGCGCGTGCTCTTCTGAGCCGGCCGGCTCGGCACCACCGGGTCAGACGATGCCGCTCCACACCATCTTGGCGCCGCTGTCACCGGTCAGGTAGACGTACAGCAGCGCGAACACGGCGAGCACGACCACCACCCCGGTGAGCACCAGGGGCAGCCAGCGGGGCAGGTTGCGGGTCCGGGCGAAGCCGCTGGTCACCAGCAGCAGCAGGAGCGCCGCCACGGCCAACCCGACGGTGAACCAGAACAGCTTGTCGCCGTACTCGGAGTGCTCGTGGATCTTCTGCAGGCCCTCGGGCGGGTAGCCCCGCTTGCGCAGCACCTCTTCCAGCGCCTCGCCGGACTCCGTCGCCACCCAGGTGACGATCGGGGTGAGCACGGCGAGGATCGCCACCGCCCAGTCCAGCCGGGGCCGCCAACGGGGCAGCACCCCGTACGCGACGGAGAGCAACGCCAGCAGCGGCACCAGCACCACGGCGGCGTGTACGACCAGGACGTGGCCCGGTAGACCGTTGACTTCCCTGAACACCAACACCTCCGGCGAGTGGACGGGATCGCGCGGCCAGCCTACGACGGGATGATCAGCCGTCGCGCTTCCGTACATCGACACACGCACGGGTCGCCGGCGCGGTTCACCTGTGGCCCGGGCCACCCGCGGTCACGCTCGCTTGTCGGCCCGGGGACCCCGTGCTGTCATGGACACATGTCAACCGGTGAGGAGCTGCTCCGGTCGAGGGGCCTGCGGGTCACCCGACCGCGCCTCGCCGTGCTGGACGTGCTCTCCGGCGGCGGTCACCTGGAGGTCGACGAGATCACCCGCCGGGTCCGCGAGCGCCTCGACTCGGTCTCCACCCAGGCCGTCTACGACGTGCTCGGCGCGCTCTCCCGGGCCGGGCTGTCCCGGCGGGTCGAGCCGGCCGGCAGTCCCGCCCGCTACGAGGCCCGCGTCGGGGACAACCACCACCACGTGGTGTGCCGGGGTTGCGGCGAGATCGCCGACGTCGACTGCGCCACCGGCGACGCCCCCTGCCTCGACCCGAACGTCGCGCACGGCTTCGAGGTGGACGAGGCGGAAGTGACCTTCTGGGGGCTGTGTCCGGCCTGCCAGGCCCGCCGCTCCGCCGACGACTGAGCGCCCGCGCCGGCTTCGGGCCGGGGAAAGGCCCGGTCCGCCCGGCGCGTGGCACTCTTGGGCGGTGGACTCCGATGACCTCGGCCTGTTCGGTCCGGGATCGGTCACGTGGAAGGTGCACGAGGAGCCGATCCTGATCGTCGCCGGCCTGCGTTCGCTCTACCTCCAGGCGCTGCACCCCCGCGCGATGGCCGGCGTGGCGCAGAACAGCAACTACAAGACGGACGCCTGGGGCCGGCTGGTCCGCACGGCCACCTACGTGGCGACGACGATCTACGGCACCACCGCCGAGGCGGAGGCGGCCGGCCGGCGGCTGCGGACGCTGCACGCCCGGATGCGGGCCACCGACCCGTTCACCGGCGAGTGGTTCCGGATCGACGACCCCGACCTGCTGCGCTGGGTGCACGTCACCGAGGTGGAGTCGTTCGTGAGTACCGCCCGGCGGGCCGGGCTCGCGCTGACCGACGACGAGGTGGACGGCTACTACGCCGAGCAGCGGCGAGCGGCGGCCCTGGTCGGGCTGGACCCGGCCGACGTGCCGGGCAGCGCCGCCGAGGTGGCCGACTACTACCGCCGGATCCGCCCCGAGCTGCGGATGACCAGGGAGGCGGCCGAGACCGCCCTCTTCCTGACCGCCCCGCCGATCCCGTGGAAGCTCAGCCTGCCGGTGAAGCTGGGCCTGCACCTCGGCCCGCCGCGCTGGGCCTACCTGGGGATCGCCGGCACCGCGCTGGCGCTGCTGCCGGCCTGGGCCCACCGGCTGTACGGCGGCCTCGGCCTGCCCACCACCGCGCTCTCGGCCGACCTGAGCGTCCGCGCGTTGCGCCTGGCCCTGGCGGCGGTGCCGCGTCGCTATCGGGAGGGCCCGTTGCAGCAGGCCGCCAAGGAGCGCGCCGCCCGCCTGGCCGCGGCCTGACCACCCCTCAGAGCGAGGCGGCTCCGTCCGGGCCGACGGGGCGCTCCACGGCCGTCCACGGATCCTTGGCCGGGACCTGGGCGCCGGCCGGGCAGGTGCGCCGGTAGTCGCACCAGCCGCAGCGGGGCCCGGGCTCGGCGGGGAACGCCGCGTCGGGGTCGGCGCCGTCGGCGACGGCCCGCTCGGCGGCCATGATGTCCCGCGCCGTGTCCTCGGCCCGGGTGAGCTGCCGCTGCAACGACTCCGGGCTGTGCTCGTGCGCGGCGACCGTGCCGGTGGGCAGGTGGTGCAGCTCGACCCGGCGGCACGGGCGGCGGAACACCCGCTCGGCCGCGTAGGCGTAGAGCGCGAGGGCCTGCGAGCCGCGCGCGTCGTCGCCGTCCAGCCCGGTGCGGCCGGTCTTGTAGTCGACGATGACCAGCTCGGGCCGGCCGTCCGGGCCGGGACGGGAGTCGATCCGGTCGGTGCGGCCGTTGAAGGCGAGCACCGCGGTCTTCACGGCGACCACCCGCTCGACCCCGACCGGCTCGTCGGCCGGGTCGAGCCCCGCCACGTAGGACTCCAGCCAGGACAGCGCCCGCCGGAAGGCGTCCCGCTCCTGCTCGTCGTCGCGGTAGCCCTCGCGGACCCAGGTGCCCTTGAGCAGGGTGCCCAGCACCTCGGGGCGGCGGCGGTCGGGGGCCAGCGCGTACCAGTTCTTCAGGGCGGTGTGGACGCTGGCGCCGAGCGAGTTGTGCGCCCACGGCGGACCCTTGGGCGGTGCCGGGCGGTCCACGTACGAGTAGCGGTAGCGGCGGGGGCAGTCGGCGTAGGCGCCGAGCTTGCTGGGGGTGCAGACGAAGAGCCGTTCGGGCATGCCCTCGAAGCCGAGCTGCTCGGCCTGCTCGGCGCGGGGCCGGGGTGGCCGGCCGCCGGTGGGTCGCCCGGTCGGGGGGGGTCGTCGCACGCCTGAGATCCTGCCACCCCGGTACGACAGCGCCGCGCCGGCTCAGGCCATGGTGAGGTACCGCGTGACGAACGCGGCGATCGCGTCGGCGATGAGCTGCACGGCGATGGCGGCCAGCAGCAGGCCGGCGATCCGGGTCAGCACCTCGATGCCGCCCGGCCGGAGGACCTTGACGATGCCGCCGGAGAAGCGCAGCACCACCCAGACCGCCACCATGACCGCGACGATCGCGGCGGCGATGGCGAGGTAGTCGGTGAAGCCACCGGCCCGCTGCACGAAGAGCATGGTGGCGACGATGGCGCCGGGGCCGGCCAGCAGCGGGGTGCCCAGCGGCACCAGCGCGATGTTGGAGGTGGCCTGCTGGTTCGGGTCGTCGGACTTGCCGGTCAGCAGCTCCAGCGCGACGAGGATCAGCAGCAGCCCGCCGGCGGCCTGCAACGCGGGCAGGTCGACGTGCAGGTAGGCCAGGATCGTCTGGCCGGCCACGGCGAACACCACGATCACGCCGAGCGCCAGCGCGACGGCCTGCCAGGCGGCCCGGTTCCGGTCGCGGGCGGCCAGCGGGCCGGTCAGCGCGAGGAAGATGGGCATCATGCCGGGCGGGTCGACGATCACCAGCAGGGTCACGAAGACCTCGCCGAAGAGCTTGAGATCCACCCGGACACGGTAGCCGCGCCGCCGGAACGCTTCAGCCTGAAGCGACCGGGGTCACCCCCCGGGCCAGCTCGACGATCCGCTCGTACGCCTCGACCCCCGTGGTGTACGCGCCGAGCTGGACGGTCTTGTGCGTGCCGTGAAAGTCCGACGCCCCGGTGACCAGCAGCCCCAGCTCGGCGGCGAGCGCGCGGACGTGCTCCCGCTCGACCGGGCTGTGGTCCTCGTGGTCGGCCTCCAGGCCGGCCAGCCCCGCCGCCGCCAGGTCCATGATCAGCTCGTCGGCCACGATCCGGCCGCGCCGGCTGGCCCGGGGGTGGGCGAAGACCGGCACCCCGCCGGCCGCCCGGACCAGCGCCACCGCCCGGAACACGTCGATGTCCTCCTTGGGCAGCCGGTACCGCTCCCCCAGCCACCGCGGCCCGAACGCCTCGTTCGTGGTGGCGACCAGCCCGGCCCGGATCAGCGCCTGGGCGATGTGCGGCCGGCCGACCGTCCCGCCGGCCGCGCCGGCCAGGATCTCGGACCAGCTCACCCGGATCCCGTCGGCCTGGAGCAGCCGCACGATGCGCTCGCCGCGCTCCTCCCGGGCGCGCCGGACCCGGGCCAGCTCGGCGACCAGCTCCGGCTCGGTCGGGTCGAAGAGGTACGCGAGAAGGTGCAGCGGGATCGCCGGCTCGACGCCGAACCAGCGGCAGGAGAGCTCGGCGCCCCGGACCAGGGTGAGCCCGGGCGGCAGGGCCGCGACCGCCGGCTCCCAGCCGGCCGTGGTGTCGTGGTCGGTGAGCGCCACCACGTCGAGACCGGCCGCGGCGGCGGCCCGGACCAGCTCGGCGGGGCCGAGGGTGCCGTCGCTGGCGGTGGAGTGGGTGTGCAGGTCGATCCGGGCGGCCGCGCTCATCCCGTCGACGCTACGCCCACCCCGCCCGGGTCAGGAGCGGGTGTCGGCCACCACGACGGGCCGCTCGCCCGGGGCCACCCCGTCCAGCGTCGAGACGGTGGGGCGCTCGCCGGCCAGCACCCGGTCCGGCCGCACCCGGACCAGGCCGCCGGTGGCGTCCACGTGCAAGGCGGCTCCGCTCCGGGTCCAGGCCACCGCCCCGGCGACGGCCGGGCCGGCCGGGTGGGTCGCGGCGCCGGCGCCGAGGCCGGCCAGGTCGACCAGCAGGGCCTCCCTGCCCGCGGCGTTGAGCAGCAGCCACCGGCCGTCCGCGGAGACCGCTCCGAGGCCGTCGGTGGCCAGCGCCGGGCCGCAGCCGGTGCGGACCGGGGTGAGGTCGCGGGCCGGGTCGAGCAGGGCCACGCAGGGCCGCCGGGGCGTGCCGGCGGAGACCAGGCCGACCACCCGGCCGTCGGGCAGCGTGCCGTAGACGGCGAGCACGTCCCGGTTCGCCCCGCCGGGCACTCCGCCCGCGGCCCGCCGCCACATGCTGACCCCGCCCCGGTCGGGCTGGCGGATCAGCACGGCGTCGCCGGCGAAGCCGATCGGCGCCACCCCCTCCGGGGCTGCCGTCCGGCTGCTGGCCAGGAGCTGGCCGCCGACCACGCCGGCGGCGAACAGGTAGGGGCCGTCGCGCCAGGCGACCTGCCGGCCGTCGGTTGCCACCACCACGGCGTCCGCCCCGGCGAGCAGCACCTGCGGCGCGCTGCCGTTGGGCGGCACCCACCAGAGGGTACGGCCGGCCGGGGTGGCCGCCGAGGTGATCAGCCAGCCGCCGTAGTCGGGGACCCGCTGCGCCCGTTCGACGCCGCTCACCCCGGTCAGTTCCCGGCGCTCGCCACCGCTGGTGTCCAGCCACGAGTTGACGATCAGGTCCAGCTCAGCGCGGACGGGACCCTTCGCGGGCACCGGTCCGGCAGCGGTGGGCAGCGGGGAGGCCGAGAACCCACGCGGGTCACCGAGCACCACGGTCGGCGTGCCGCCGTCCCCGGTCGGCCCGCCGAGCTGCGCCATGCCGGTGGTGACCAGCACGGTCGCCACCCCGGCCAGGGCGAGCCCGGTCAGCGTGCGACGCCGTCCGGTGCGCCGGGCCCGCCGGAGCGCCGCGCCGGCCGGGTCGGCGGCGAGTGGCCGGGGCGTGGCGACGCGCGCGGCCAGCGTCTGCCGCAGCGCCCGCTCCAGCTCGTCCTCGGTCACGGGGAATGGACGCTCCGGCCCGCCCGTCCGGTTGTCGTAGGAGTTCGACGTGCGGCTCATCGGGACTCCACCGGGACGGACGCGGCGGGCCGGGCGGGAGCCGCGTCGCCGGGGATCGCGCTCGGCCGGACCGCCGGCGGCACCGGGGCGGGCGGTGGCGGCGCGGCGGGCTCCCGGAGCACCCGTGGCGGGGTACGCGGCGCGGGCGGCGCGACCTGCTCCGCCGGCTCGGCCGGCAGGCCGAGCGCGGCCTCGGAGCCGAGCCGGCGGCGCAGCGTGTTCAGCGCCCGGGAGGTCTGGCTCTTCACGGTGCCCGGCGAGATCTCCAGCAGGGCGGCGGTCTGCGCCTCGGACATGTCCTCGTAGAAGCGGAGCACCAGCACGGCCCGCTGCCGGGCCGGGAGCGCCTGGAGGTGCCGCCACAGCGCGTCCCGGTCGAGCTGCTGCTCGATCTCGTCGACCCCGGCCCGCTCGGGCAGCACCTCGGTCGGGCGTTCCCCGTGCCACCGGCGGCGCCACCAGCTGGTCGAGGTGTTGATCAGGACCCGGCGGGCGTACGGCTCGATGGCGTCGATCCCGCCGAGCCGCTTCCAGGCCAGGTAGGTCTTGGTCAGCGCGGTCTGGAGCAGGTCCTCGGCCGTCGCCCAGTCACCCGCCAGCAGGTACGCGGTGCGCAGCAGGGCGCCGGAGCGGGCCGCGACGAAGTCGCGGAACTCCTCCTCCAGCGGGTCCCTGCTCGCCACGCTCACCTCCGCGCCCGGTCCTGCCTGGCAGATTGCCACGTCAGAGGGGGACGGGTCGACGGCGAATGGTGCGCAGTTCCTCCGATGTTCGGACGAAAACTTTCAGGCGCCGTCGTCGGCCTTCGCCTCGTCGGCCTCCTTGCCCAACCGCGCCTCGACGGCCTGCGGCTCGTACATCTCTTCCACGACGCGCAGGTAGAGCTCGTTCGGGTTGGGCAGGTTCTTGATCTCGCGGAGCGCCTGCTCCTGGCCGGCCGACTCGAGCACGAAGGTGCCGTAGTTGAGCGCGCGGCCGGTCGGGGTCTGCTCGTATTTCATGTCGGTGACCCGGACCAGCGGCATCATCGCGACCCGGCGGGTGATGATCCCGTTGACCACCATGACCCGCTTGTTGGTGAGGATGAAGCGGTCGTACCACCAGTCGGCGACCCGCCAGGCGACCCAGCCCATCACGGCGAACCAGAGCAGCACCGCGACGGTGGTCAGCGCTCCGACGTCGCGCCCGGCGAGGAAGCCGGAGAGGTAGCCGAGCACGAAGGTCGCCGCGATGCCGACGATGATCGGGGTGGAGAGGTGGATCCAGTGCCGCTTCCACTCGCCGCGGTAACGCTCGGTGGGGAAGAGGTAACGCGCGACCAGCGAGCTGGGCTCGTCCTCCAGCGGCAGCACCCGGCGGGGGGCCATGCCGGCGGCGTCGGCGCGCAGGCCGGCCAGCTCGTCCTCGGAGATCTGCGGGTTCTGGTAGGCGGCCTCCGGGTCGCGGATCCAGGCGCGGCCGGACCGCCCCTCCCCGGCGTATCCCGGTCCGTCGCCGAAGGCGGCGTCGTCCGAAAGGGAGGGACCGCCGCCGTAGCCGGAACCGGCGCCGAAGCCGGGGCCGTCGTCGGGGTCGATGCGGGGGATCGGCTCGGTGTCGCGCTCCCGGCGCTCCCGGTCGGGATCGTCGGGGTCGAAGGGTGGACCGGAGGGGCTTCCCATTGGCGGCTAGGCGACCAAGTTGGTGAAGAAGTCGCCGAAGCCCTGCGCGATGTCCATGATGCCGCCACCGAGAGACTTGAACACGTCGGCGGCGGAGTTCGGCCGGTAGGCGATGAAGAAGATCAAGAATGCGAGGCCGGCCCAGGTGAGGACCTTCTTGACCATAGCGGGCCATCCTCTCGCGCGGAGCCGGGTCCGTTTACCGCAGCGGCACCCAGAGTATCAGTATGATGTCGTAGAGTGAATATCTGCGTCTGTTCTCCGACTCGCCGATGCCGGCCGGTCAGGCCCGCCCGTGCAGGTACGGAGATGGTGCGCCGTACACGAGTTCGGGCGGTGTCCACTCGGTGAGGTCGTGCAGCACGACTTCTTCCGCGAGGAGGTGACCCGCACTCGCCGGCCAGGCTATCGCATGTAGCCACATTCCCCGAGCCTCGCCGGCGTACGCGCTTCGATCGGTCGGCGAATTCACGAGCCACAGTGGAGTGGGGTGGCCGTCCACGCGGATCTTGGCGTGTGGCACCCGCTCGGGGTGACCAGGGCCCGGGTCGGACAGCGCCTCCGCCACCTCGGGGCCCGGATCGGGGCCGGGCAGGCCGGCGAGGCGGGAGCCCAGCCCGACGCCCGGCTCCTCGGCGACGAAGAGCAGGTCGGCCGGTCCACCGTCGAGCGGAGCCGGGCCGGCGCAGGCCACCGCCGTGGCGCGCACGCCGGACCGGTCGTCCCCGGCCCACGCCACCCCGGTCAGCGTCCAGCCGGTGGGCAGCGGCCACGGGCACCAGAGCGGCATCCCCGGCCGTGCGGACGGGTCGGCGTCGGCGGCCACCCGCTCCACCACGCTCGCCATGATCTCGGCGCCGATGTGCTCCGGCACGTGCAGTGGCGGCACCGGGCCGCAGCGCAGGCACCGGTATTCGCCGTGCATCAGGTCCGGCTCCCGGACCGGGCCCGCGCACCTCGGGCAACTCACCGCGACACTCACGTGTTCACCGTCACCCGGGACCGGCGGGGCGTCAAGCGGAGCGGCCGGATCGGTCACTCCGGGGGCGGTCCGGCGTACGCCCGGATCCAGGCGTGCATGGCGATCCCGCTGGCCACGCCCGCGTTGATCGAGCGGGTGGAGCCGTACTGGGCGATCGAGAAGAGCTGGTCGCAGGCGGCCCGGGCGACCTCGGAGAGCCCGGGCCCCTCCTGACCGAAGAGCAGCGCGCAGCGCCGGGGCAGGGTGGCGGTCTCCAGCGGCTTCGAGCCGGGCAGGTTGTCGATGCCGACCACCGTCAGCCGCTCCCCCGCCGCCCAGGCCACGAACTCCTCGATCGTCGGGTGGTGGCGGACGTGCTGGTAGCGGTCGGTCACCATGGCGCCCCGCCGGTTCCACCGTCGCCGGCCGACGATGTGCACCTCGGCGGCGAGGAAGGCGTTGGCGTTGCGGACCACCGTGCCGATGTTGAAGTCGTGCTGCCAGTTCTCGACGGCCACGTGGAAGTCGTGCCGGCGCCGGTCCAGGTCGGCCACCACGGCCTCGCGCCGCCAGTAGCGGTAGCGGTCCACCACGTTGCGCCGGTCGCCCTGGGCGAGCAGCTCCGGGTCGTAGCGCGGGTCGTCCGGCGGGTCGCCGGGCCAGGGCCCCACGCCCACGTCGAGCTGGTCGTCGGTCACGGTCTGAAGAGGGTACGGCCAGCCCGGCGGCCCGGCCGCCACGGGCCCGGCGGTCAGCGGAGGTCCAGCGCGCCGGCGAGCCGGTCGAGGAAGCGCCGGTCGGCGGGGCTCGGCGCGGCGTCACCGGCCCGGCAGACCCGGGCTGCCACCGATTCCACCCACTGGCGGTACGCCGCCGAGTCGGCGGGGTCGGCGCGCCGCCGCAGCACCCGTACCGCCGCGCGGGCGGCGGCGAGCAGGTCGACCAGGTCGGTGAGGCGCTCGTCCCGCTCGGCGGCGCCGTCGTGGCGGGCGTAGATGGCGGCGACCACGGCCCGGATCAGGTCGCTGTCGAAGGCGCGGCCGGCAGCCACCGCGTCCAGCCCGGCGAGCCCGGCGGCCACGCCGCGCGGCGGGCGGCCCGGACCGGGCGAGGCGGCGGCGACGAGGACCCGCCCCGGCAGGTCGGTCAACAGGTCCCACTCCGCCGCGGAGTAGACGGCGGTGGTCAGCGGTGCGGCACGACGGCCGGCAGAGGGCGGCTCTCCGGCGACGGAGTGGCTCATGGGGACCTCCGGCGTCAGCATATGCCCCGGAACGGGAAAAGGGCCCCATCCCCGCAGATCGGGAAAGGGGCCCTTCCGGGCGTACGCGAAGGTCAGCGCGGCTCGGGGAAGCTGGGCCGCTCGGGGTCGACGCCCTGGGGCACGGCGGCGGCCGCGTACTCCTTCTTGGGGACCATGACCTTGCGGCGGAACACGCAGACCAGCGTGCCGTCCTGGTTGTAGCCGCGGGTCTCCACGGCGACGACGCCGCGGTCCGGCTTCGAGGAGGACTCCCGCTTGTCCAGCACCGTCGTCTCGCCGTAGATGGTGTCGCCGTGGAAGGTCGGGGCGACGTGCCGCAGTGACTCGATCTCCAGGTTGGCGATCGCCTTGCCGCTGACGTCCGGCACCGACATGCCGAGCAGCAGCGAGTAGATGTAGTTGCCGACCACCACGTTGCGCTTGAACTGACTCGCCGACTCGGCGTAGTGGGCGTCCATGTGGAGCGGATGGTGGTTCATGGTGAGCAGGCAGAAGAGGTGGTCGTCGTACTCGGTGACCGTCTTGCCCGGCCAGTGCCGGTAGACCGCGCCGACCTCGAACTCCTCGTAGTAGCGGCCGAACTGCATCCTTGTCCCCTTCGACGGGCGGCGATGGAGTTCGGCACAGCATGCCTTACCGCTTGTTAAGGCGATGGGCGGGGCGCTGCCGGTGCGGAAAAGTCACACCCGGACCGACCCGGGTGGAGACGCAATGAGCGGCGGGGCCCTCCCCGGCACCCGCCGCCCACGCTCTGATGCGAGAGATTCTGCCGTACGCCGGTACTGTATCGACAGAGACGGGCGTCACATTTATCTTTTCGTAACACTACTCGGCGTGACTCGCGATCACTCCACAAGCGATCTCCGCGGGCCGGATCGCCGCTTGTCAAGCATCAAGTTACCGCTTCGTAGCGCGCACGCTGCGTGATCTCTTTGGAAGCGCTCCCATCACGTCCCGTCACGCAAATGCGGCATGCACTTGCGGTCCGCACCACGGGGAAGACAGACTGCGCTCGATACGTCGGAGCGTCACCACCGCGTCGCGCAGCGTTTCGTCGCGCACGTCACGGGAATGCGGAGGCATTCACCCTGGTTCCAAGGGACGTAGGAAACACGCGCTGATCGGAGAGTGCAATGGCAACGGTTGAGCTGACCACGGCCAACTTCGACGAGGTGACCGAACGCGACGGCATCGTCCTGCTCGACTTCTGGGCCGACTGGTGCGGCCCGTGCAAGCGCTTCGCCCCCGTCTACGAGCGCTCGTCCGAGAAGCACTCGGACATCGTCTTCGGCAAGGTCGACACCGAGGCGCAGCAGGAGCTGGGTGCCAAGTTCAACATCAGCTCCATCCCGACGGTGATGGCGATCCGCGACGGCGTGATCGTCTACGCCCAGCCGGGCGCGCTGCCGGAGTCGGCGCTGGAGAACCTGATCGAGCAGGTCCAGCAGCTCGACATGGACGACGTACGCAAGAAGCTCGCCGAGCACGGCCACAAGCACTGACCGGCGACGAGCACTGAGCCGGCGACCGGCTCCGACACACCGGCCGGGCCCCCTCGGGGGCCCGGCCGGTGTCGTCCGGGCGGCGTCGGGGCCCGGAAAGAGCGACACGGACAGTCAGGAATGGCCGACAGACCGACGCCTTCCGGACATGTTTCTCCCGTATCGTCACCAGCCGATGGAGACCTTGACCACCCGCGGGCGTGCCGTCCGGCTGGGCGCCACGCTGCTCGGGCTGGCGCTGCTCCTCCTCGGCACCGTGCGCGGCACCGACGACGACTTCCCGTTCGGGCCGTTCCGGATGTACTCCACCTCCGACCCGCCGGACGCGCCCGCCCCCGACACCCGGGTGGAGGGCGTCGACCGCACCGGGGCGGTGGTGCCGCTCGGCCAGGACGCCACCGGCATCCGGCGCGCCGAGATCGAGGGCCAGCAGGACCGGTACGCCGCCGATCCCGGCCTGCTGCGCCGGGTCGCCGAGGCGTTCGCCGAGCGCCACCCGGCCGCCCCCGCGCTGGTCGAGGTCCGCATCGTGGTCCGCTGGTACGACATCCAGGGCGGTCGCCCGACCGGCCGCTGGACCGACCGCACCGCCGTACGCTGGAAGACCATCCCGTGACCGGCTGGCTGACCGAGGCGGTCCCGCGCGGCCGGGTGGCCGCCTTCCGCACCCTCGTCTACCTCTTCGTCGCCGCCGACCTGGTGGTCTTCACCCCCTGGGTACGCACCCGGGTCGACGTGCCCGGCGACCTCTACCAGCCGCTGCTGATCGGCCGGCTGCTCCCGCTGCCCACCCCCACCCCGGCCCTGGTCGGCGTGATCTTCTGGGTGCTGGTGGCGGTCTCCCTGCTCGCCTCCACCGGCCGGGCGCCGCGGCTGCTCGGCTGGACGGTCTTCGCGCTCTACTTCGAGTGGATGATCGTCGCGATGAGCTACGGCAAGGTCGACCACGACCGGGTCGGGCTGCTCGTGGCGCTGGCCGTCCTGCCCACCGCCGGGCGGGCCCGGCACGGCGACCCGACCCGCACCGAGGCGGGCGGCTGGGCGCTGCGGGTCACCCAGATCGCGGTCATCTGCACCTACTTCCTGGCCGCCTGGGCCAAGTTCCGCTTCGGCGGCCTGGACTGGGCCACCGGCTCGGTGCTGGCCCGGGCGATCATCCGGCGCGGCACCGACCTGGCCGACGTGATCGCCCAGGTGCCGCACCTGCTGATCGTCGCCCAGTTCGGCATCCTCGCCTTCGAGCTGCTCAGCCCGCTGGTCTTCCTGCTGCCGGAGCGGTGGCGGCTGGCCATGGTCGGCTTCTTCTACTCGTTCCACCTGGTGACCATCGCGACGATCACCATCTCGTTCGCGCCGCACCTGGTGGCGATGACCGGCTTCCTGCCCCTGGAGAAGGTCCGCCCGATCGCGCTGCTCCGCCGGCGCCGCTCACCGGCCCCCCTCGGCCAGCTCGGCGAGCATCCCCTCGCAGCTGCGGACGACGACCTGGGCGCCGCGCCGCTGGGCCAGGCGTAGCAGCGGATCCTCCGCCCGGTTCCGCCACCGCCACTGCGCCTCGGCGGCGACCTCCCAGAGCCGGTGCACCGTCGCGTCGTGCTCCACGCCGAGGCGGGCCGCCAGGCCGACCCCGTCGCCGCCGACCAGCCGCGCCGCCTCCTCGGCCAGCTCGGCGTCGAACCCCAGCCGGCTGGTCCGCAGCGCGGCGAGCAGGCGCAGCTCGCGGAACTCGTGCGCCCCGACGAGGATCTGCTCGACCCGGCCCAGCAGCTCGTCCGCACCCCGGCCGGGCTCGGCCCGTAGCAGCGCCTCGACGGCCGCCAGCGCCGACCGGGCCTTCAGCGTGTCCCGCCGGTCGACCAGGAAGCGGGCCATCGACTCGCGCAGCTCGGTCAGGCCGCTGCGCCGGATCAGCTCGGCGGAGAGCTTCGCCCGGCTGTCGCAGCCGGTACGGATCAGCGTGGTCGCCAGCCGGATCCCGAACAGCCCGAGCCGGGCCAGCAGCCCGGCACGGACCCCGGCGTCGAGCCGGACGGGCAGGTCGCCGCGGACGAAACGATCTGCCGAGAGCAGGTGCGGCTCTAGCTCCGGGCGGGGCACCCGGGCCAGCGCGGCGAGCACGGCGTAGTCGGACTCGCTGAGGATCCGGCCGGCCAGGCCGAGCAGGCCGCTGCACGGGACGACGTGCACGCTGAGCTCGTTCACCCGGGGGTCCCGGTGCTGCCGCCGGGCGAGCTGGCGGGCGGTGAGCAGGCCGTCGATCCGACCGCCACCGGTCTCGTCCACCCGGGACAGCACCATGATCACGTGCACCGCGGCGGCCTGCCCGACCGCGCTCTCCCGGCTGGTCTCCAGCACCCGCAGGTCGCTGTCCCGGCCGTCACGGGTCAGGTACAGCACCGCGTCCGCGTCCCGCAGCACCCGCTCCATCACCGGCGCCCGGCCCTGCTCGTCGAGGCCGGTGGCCGGCGTGTCGATCAGCGTCACCTGGCGCAGCGTCCGGGTCGGCCACTGCACCGCGATGTCCCGCAGCTCGCCCGCCCGCCAGCCGACGAGATCCACCCGCATCCCGGTCGCCGACTTGGCGATCGCCAGCTCCTGCGGCGGTTGGCCGGTCGCGTACGCGGTGGCTCGCGGCTGCGGCCCGTCCTCGTACCAGGTGAAGACGCTGCTGCCGTCCACCCCGTCGACCGGCGCGACCTCCTCGCCCATGATCGCGTTCAGCAGGGTCGACTTGCCGGACCGCCACGGGCCGGCGATCGCGACCCGCAGCGGTTGCTCCAGCCGGGCCAACTGGTGCCGCAGGTGGTCCGTCGCCCTCGGGTCGTCCCGGTAGTGCTGGAGCGCCTGGTGCAGCAACCCCCACACCGCCTCATCCAGCCGCAGCCCGACGGTCATGGCCGGGGTTCCAGCGGCGCCGGGCGGGCCGGGCCGGTCAACTGCTGGGCCTGCTCGAAGAGCCCGGCCAGTCGGGTCATCTTCAGCCGGATCTCGCGCTGCCGCTGGTCGCGGACGGCCGCGTCGGTGTCGGCGGCCTGCTTGGCGCTGCGGAACGACCGGATGATGGCCTCCTGGAGTTCCTCGGTCAGCCCGGTGAAGTGGTCCCGCAGCATCCGCTGCACCTGCCGGGCGGCGTCCCGGCGGTCCTTGGTGACCCGGACGAAGAAGTCGTCGACGTGCCGCTGGATCGCCGTCTTGACCACCGCCTGGCGGCGCCGGAGCAGCTGCTTGCTCTCGTCGCGGATGCTCTTGCCGCCGAACAGCGCGCCGACCCCGACGGAGAGCGGGTTGATCATGGGCATCCCGGCCAGCGTCGTCGCCAACCCGACCATCAACAGGCCGCCGTACGAACCGCGCATGCCGCTGATCAGCTTCTGGCTGGTGGTGAACCGGTCGACGGGAGGCCGTTCGAGCTCCGGCAGGCCGTCGCCGAGGTCCGCCGGTGTCGTCATCGACCAGGGTGGCAGCACGTCCCCGCCGTACCGGGAGAAGTTGTCGGCCACCCGGCGGGCGGCCCAGTCGCAGCGCCGGACCAACCACTCGTGGTTGGCCTCCGCCGCCTCCAGGAGGCTGCGCTCCAGCCACTCCTGGAAGCTGTCCCAGCTGACCAGCGGGTCGGCGCTGTCGAACGCCTCGTCGACCTCGCGCAGGATCCGCCGGGTCCGGTCGCGCAGGTCGTACTCGATGTCGGAGAGCAGGTCGGCCATCTCGTCGGCGAGCGTGTTCTGCCACCTCGTGGAGCAGCGACGCAACTCGTCGACCTCACGTTGCGCCGCGTGCAGCCGCGAGATCGGGCCGGACTGCTCCTCGGCCTGCTGGCTCTCCAGCTCGGCGCGCAGCGGCGCGGCCAGCTGTTCGACTACCGTCCGGGCGGTCACGGCGACCGCGGCCCGGGCCAGGCGGTCGGACTTGCCGGCGAGGTCCCGCTGCAACCGGGCGATCAGCACGGGGAAGCCGGACTCGGCGTTCAGCTCCCGGTCGTCGCCGACCGCCGCGCGCAGCCGCAGGGCCGCCGAGACCGGGATGACCGGCGCCGGCACCCCGGCTTCGGCCAGGTGCTGCCGGTTGCGCTCGGCGACCGCCCGCCAGTCGGGTACGAGATCGGTCTTGGTCTGCACCAGCACCACGTTCGGGTGCGACCGGGCGACGTGCAGCAGCATGGTCAGCTCGCCGGCCGAGAGTTCCCGGGTGGAGTCGGACACCAGCAGCACGGTGTCCGCCCACGCCGGCGACGCGGTCGGGCCGGCGGCGCTCAGGGTGGCCACCTCCTCGGTGCCCGGGGTGTCCACCAGCACCAGCCCGGAGCCGAGCAGCGCGCGCGGCAGTCCGATCTCGACGTACGCCGGGCCGCCGCCGGGCCGACGACCAAACGTGCCGGCCACCCCCGCGGCGACCTGGTCCAGCGGCACCGGAGTCCGCTCGCCGGTCACCGGGAGCACCGGCCCGGCGGGCCGGCCCGGGGCGGGTGGCGGCGCCTGGACCACGGCGACCGACGGCACCTCGGCGTGCTGCACCACGGTCGGCAGCACGGTGGTGCGGCCGTCGCCGACCGGGCAGGCGGGCGCGTTGACGATGGCGTTGATCAGCTGACTCTTGCCCTGCTGCGACTCGCCGATGACCAGCACGCGCAGCCTCGGGTCCAGGAGTTGCACCCGCTTCTGCCGCACGGTCTGGAGCAGATCGCCCCGCCCGTGTGCGCCACACGTACGGGCGATCTCATCGAGCACATCCAGCCAGATCCCCGCGATCACGCACCAAGTGTGCGGATTTCGGCTCAATTATCAAGAGGGCCGCGAACGGGAACAGGAGCGGGAGGCCGGATCGGGCCTCCCGCTCCTGGCTGAGCCCTCGCTCAGAACAGGCCGCCCAGCAGACCGCCGTCGGTCGAGCCGTGCACGTCACCGTGGACCCCCGCGCCGTCCACCCCGGCGTCGCCGGACACCCCGTCGGTGATCCCGCCGGTCAGGCCGCCGACCGTGCCCGTCACGCCGCTGACCGTGCCGGTGACGCCGGACAGGGTGCTGTCCACCTGGTGCGTCACACCGTCCACGGTGGCCGGCACGTGCACCGGCGGCACCACACCCGAGCCGTCACCCAGGCCGAGCCCGCCCAGGGTCTGGTCGACGCCGAGCGAACCGACGACGCCGTCGACCTGGCCCTGCGTACCGGAGAGGACGCCGAGGTCGCCGCCGAGCACCCCACCGTCGTGCAGCAGGTCGAGGCCGGCCGTGGTGCCGAGCGGGTCGCCGACCGTCCCGGCGACATCCCCGACGACCGGGTCGGCGACGGTGTCCACCGCGCCCACCACGTCCGAGTCGAGGGTGTCCGCCACGTCGTGCACCCCGGTCAGGTCGGTGCCGAGGCCGCCCGGCCCGACGCCGAGGCCGATGCCCGGGACCAGGGCCGCCCCGGCGTACAGGCCGGCCGGGTCGACCGCGATGGCGCCCAGCGCGCCGGCCGACACGTCCACACCGCTGTGGGAGCTGCTGACGCCGACCTGGTACGGCACCGCCTGGAGCTGGCCGACCACGTCGGTGGCGTCGCTGGTCAGCGGGTCGAGCCCGAGCTGCCCGACCACCGGGGCCACCGGCGCGAGCCCCGCCGCGCCGGGGGCGTAGTCGACCACCAGCGGCACGACGTCCTGCACGTCGGCGGCGGTGACGTCGGTGAGCCCCGCGGCCTGCAGCGCACCCTCCGGGTCGAGGTCGAAGGCCGACCGCGCGTCGGGGTCGGTGAGCAGGTTGAGCACGAAGTCGTGCAGGGTCTGGTGCGAATCCATGGGGACTTCTCCTCGAACGTAGCGTCAGCACCGTCGTGCCGCGACAGTGACGCTATGGCCGGGGGTCCGTGGTCGTCATCGGGGCGCGACCCGCAACCCGCCCCGGCCGATTAGGGGGTCGTCGCCCCTCGGGTGTTAGGGGGACAGGGGGAGCCGGGCCGGCCCGAGTTAGGGTACCGGGTCGGAGGCGATCTCTGGTACGAACGTAGGAGCCCACGGGGTTCGCCGGGGGTGGGTCGCCACGGTGCCGACACCGTCGCCAGGGCCACTCGCGGTGGAGGAAAAACGAATGCCGTACGTCCTGGGACTGGACATCGGGAACACCGGCACGGCCGCCACCGTCGCACGGCGACGGGGCGACACCTGGGCCCGCCCCGAGGTGGTGGCGCTGGGCGCCGGCTCGGCCGTCGTACCGTCGGTGCTGCACCTGGCGCCGGACGGGTCGCTCATGGTCGGCGAGCCGGCCGCCGACGACCACAGCCGCACCACCCGGGACTTCGTCCGTAGGGTCGGCGACGACGTGCCCCTCCTGCTCGGCGGCGAGCCGTGCCCGCCGGAGACGCTGGTCGCCGAACTCGCGACGTGGGTGGTGCACCGTGTCTCCGCCCACGAGGGCGGGTTCGCCGAGGCCGTCGTGCTCAGCCACCCCGCCGGGTGGGGCCCGCACCGGCGCGACCTGCTGCACCGGGCACTGTGGGGCCTCGACCTGCGCAACGTGACGCTGCTCCCCCGCACGGTCACGGTGGCCGAGAGCCATGCGGCGCGCGGGTTCCCGGGCACCACGGCCGCGGTCTACGCCCTGGGCGGCAACACCTTCGAGGCGGCGCTGGTCCGCCGCAACGCGCGGGGCCGGTACGAGACGTTCGGCCTGCCGCAGGGCCTGGAGACGCTCGGCGGCACCGACTTCGACGAGGCGCTCGCCGAACACGTCCGGGCCGCGCTCGGCCGTGAGTTCGCCGGCGCGGAGACGTACCCGACCCTGCACGGGCTGCTGGCCGAGTGCGGCCGGGCCAAGCACGAGCTCACCGTCGGCCCGGAGACCGACGTCATGCTGACCCTGCCGAGCGGGCCGGTCCGGGTGCCGGTGACCCGGGCGCAGTTCGAGGACATGATCCGGCCCGCGGTACGGGCCACCGTGGACCTGCTGGTGCAGACCGTGCACTCCGCCGGCCTGACGCCGGCGCAGCTCGACGGCGTCCTCCTGGCCGGCGGCTCGGCCCGGATCCCGCTGGTCACCGAACTGCTCGCCGCGGCCCTGCCGGTCCCGGTCGAGGTCGAGCCGGATCCCCAGCTGACCGCCGCCACCGGGGCGGCGCTGGCCGCCTGCCAGGTGGTGTCACCGCGGCCCCGCCGCCCGGCGCCGGCACCCGCCTCCGCGCCGGTCAGTGACGCCGGGCCGGCCCTTCCGGCGTGGCGGCCCGCCGAGCCCGACCGGACCGTCCACGGCGAGCCGCCGGCCCGGCCGCCCGTCCGGATCACCCCGCTGAACCTGCCGAAGGCGTCCCGTCTGGCACTGGCCCGCGGCCGGAGCCGGGACCGCGAAGGATGACCGTCATGATCATGAGTGCCGCGGCCGACGCCCGGCTCGTGCTGGGCACGGGACCGACCACCCTGCTCGGGGTGGTCGCGGCGGATCCCGGGCGTCCCCTCGCCGTCGGCGTGACGGGTCCCGGCGGCCACGGAAAGAGCGCCCTGCTCAGGGAGCTGGCGCGGGCCCACCGGGACGCGGGCAACACCGTGCGGGAAGGCGCGCCCAGCGGGTCCGGCCCGGTCGATCCGGAGGCCGTGCTGCTGGTCGACGACGCGCACCTGCTGGACGACGCACGGCTCGAGACGCTGCGCCGGCTGGTGGTCGGCCGCCAGCACCGGCTGCTGGTCGGCTACCGCCCGTGGCCGCGGCGGGCGGCGCTGGCCGCGCTGGCCGACGCGCTGAAACGGGACGGGCAGCAGGTCGTGCTCAGCCCGTTCACCGCCGAGCAGACCCGCGACTACCTCGCGGGCGTACCGGAGCTCGGCCCGAAGAGCGAACTGGTCGCATTCGTGCACGCGCAGACCGGCGGTGTCCCGCGGGACGTCGACCGGCTGGTCCGGGGCCTGTGCGGGCAGGAGAGCCGGCCCGGTTTTCCGACCGAGCCACCCCGGCCGGCCGTGCTCCAGTTCGGGCCGGACCTGGAGGAGCTGCCACCGGACGTCCGGCGGCTGCTGCTGGCCGTCGCCGCGGGCGTGCCGCTGCCGGTGGACCTGCTCGGGCCGCTGCTCGACCGGGAGCCGGAGGCGGTGGACGAGCTGGTGGCGTACACCAGGGCGGCCGGCCTGCTCGGCGCCGACGGCCGGCTCGCGCCGATCGTGCGGCGCGCGGTCATCACGCTCAGCCCGGCCACCGAACGCACCGCGATCTGGCGCCGCCTCATCGAGGTGCAGCTCGGTCGCGGTGCGGCGGTGCTCCCGCTGGTCCGGGCGCTGCGCGCGGCCGGCGCGCTCGACGACTGCCCGGCCGCGGCGCTGGCGGCCGCGGCCGAGGAGGCGCTCGGCGCCGAGCCGGCGCTCTCGGTCGAACTGTTCGCCGCGGCCGCCGCGAGAGGGCTGCCGGCCGCCGCCCGTCAGGCGGTCGCCGCGGCGCTCGCCGGCGACCTGGAAGCCGCGCTGCGGCTGGCGAACCGCCTGCTCGCGACGGCCACTTCGGCCGTGCGGGCGGAGGCGACCACGGTGGCCGGGACGGCGCTGGCGCACCGCGGCCAGGTGGAGCGCAGCGTCGAGCTGTTCCGGTGGTCGGGCCACGCCGCGTCCACCGCGTTCGCCACCGTCGGGGCGCTCGCCCTCGGCCGCCCGGCCGCGGGCACGGACCAGCCCGACGACCCGGCCGGCGGGCCGCCGAGCCTGCATACCAGTGCCGCCCGGCTGATGGCCGAGGGGGTACGGGAGAGCATCACCGGCCCGCCGACCAGCGCGCTCTCCCGGCTGGTGCAGGCGACCGCACTGCTGGAGCCGGACGGGCGGCGGGCGCTCCTGCCGGACAGCCCGGCCGCGCTCGCCGCGTTGACCGCGATCCACTGTGCCGAGTTGGACATCGCCGAGGGGGTGCTCGACCGGGCCGTGACGACCGGCATCGGTGGGCCGTTGATGGCCCGGCGGCACCGGCTGTTGCAGGCCTGGATCCGGATGGTCCGCGGCCAGACGGCCGGCGCGGCCGACCACCTCGCCGCGCTGACCGCCGACGAGCGACCGCTGGAGTCGCGCGACCTGCTGCTGGCCAGCGCGCTCCAACTCGGCATCGCCCGGCGCAACAGCGACCTCGGAGGGCTGCAACGCGGTTGGGGGCCGGCCTTGGAGGCGGTGGTCCGGCACCCGGTGGACCTGTTCACGCTGCTGCCGCTGGGCGAACTCGCGGTGGCCGGCGCCCGGTTGGGCGACCTGGCCCGGCTGGAGCCCTACCTGCGGGAGGCCTGGCTCCTGCTGGACCGGCTCGGCAACCCGGCGCTGTGGAGCGCGCCGCTGCACTGGACCGGGCTGCACGCCGCGATCCTCACCGAGCAGCCGGCCGTCGCCGACGCACACGTCGCCGCCCTGCTCGCCGCGGCCGACCACAGCCGGTACGCCGCCGTGGTCGCCGCGGCCGCCACGAGCTGGGTCGAGGTGCTGCGTGGGGTCGTGGACCCGGTCCGGGTGGAGGCCGCCGCCCGCGGGTTGCACGACGCCGGGCTGTGCTGGGACGCCGCCCGCCTCGCCGGACAGGCCGCGATCCGGACCTCGGACCGGCGGGCGATGACCACCCTGCTGGAGTGCGCCCGGGTGCTCCAGGCCCGGCCGCCCGCCCGCACCGGCGGGGCGCCCGTCGGGGCGGACGACGGCTCGGCACCGGTCGCCGACGCCGTCACCGGTCCCACCCGGTACCGGCTCAGCGACCGCGAGCACGAGGTGGCCGAGCTGGTGCTGGCGGGGTTGACCTACCGGGAGGTCGGCGACCGGCTCTTCATCTCGGCGAAGACCGTGGAGCACCATGTGGCGCGGATGCGGTCCCGGCTGAACTGCGCCAACCGGGCGGAGCTGCTGGCCCTGCTGCGCACCATCGTCGCCGACCGGTCGAGCGCGGCGGGCCGGCAGCCGTGGCCGGAACGGGACCCGCGGTGAGCCAGGGGGAAGGGCTACGGCTGAAGGTGGGTGCGTTGGCGGCCGTCCTGCTGACCCTGTGGGCGTACTCGGCGGTGCTCACCGGCCGGGACGCCGCGGACCTGGTCCGGGTCCGGGTCCTGGCCGACACCCTGGGCCAGCCCACCGACCTGCTGATCCTCCAACTGCAGCGGGAACGCCGGTTGACCGCCGAGACGATCGCCGGGGCCGGACGGACACGGGCCGCGCTGGCCGAGGCGCGGGACCGGACGGACGGCACGGTCGCCCCGGTGCGCGCGTTCACCGAAGGCCACGACCCGCGGCTGCTCACCGCGGGCGCGGTGCGGGACCGGGCCGATGAGCTGGTCCGCCAGTTGACCGGGCTGGCCACCCTCCGGTCCGAGGTGGACGGCGGGCGACTCGACCGGCCCAGCGCGGTCGCCGGATACGACCGGCTGATCGATGCCGCCTTCGCGGTGTACGGCCCGGAGTGGGGCGGACGCGAGGACGAACTGGCCGGCGAGACCCGTGCGGTCGTCGCGCTGGCCCGGGCCCGCGAGCTGCTCGCCCGGGAGGACACCCTGGTGACCGCGGCCCTGGCCGGCGGCGAGATCGACGACGACGACCGGCGCCGCCTGGCCGAGCTGGTGGCCACCCAGCGGTACGCCCGGGCGACGGCGGCCGTGGGGCTGCCGGCCACCGGACGGGACCAGCACCGGCGGCTGGTGGAGAGCCCCGGATTCGCCGAGCTGCTCCGGCTGGAGGACCGACTGCTCCGCACGCCGGGTGCCGACGTCCCGACCGGGATCAGCGCGCAGCGCTGGCGGGTGACGGTCGACCCGGCCCTGACCGGACTGCGGGAGCTGGTGATCGTCGCGGCACGCGACAGCGTCGAGCGGGCCGCGCCGGCCGCCGCGCTGGTGGTCACCCGGACCGGCGTGGTGGTGGGGCTGGGGCTCATCGCGGTGCTCGTCGTGCTGGTCGGCTGGTCCCGCACCCTCCGCCGGCTGGCCGACGGAGGGGCCGGTTCCCCGCCGGAGGCGACCTCCACCGGCGAGCTGTTCCTCCGGCTGACCCGACGCAACCAGGCCCTGCTGCGCGACCAGCTCACGCTGCTGGACGCGATGGAGCGACGGGAGCGGGCGGCGGAGGAGACCGCCGACCTGTTCCGGCTCGACCATCTCGCCACCCGTGTCCGGCGCAACGTCGAGAAGCTGGTCATCCTCGCCGGCGGGAGGCCGGCCCGCCGCTGGCGGAGACCGGTGCCGCTGCTCGACGTGGTCCGCGGGGCGGTCGCCGAGGTGCCGGACTACCACCGGGTCCTGGTCGCACCGCACTGGCCGTGGTCGCTCGCCGGGTCCGGCGTCACGGACGTCGTCCACCTGCTGGCCGAGCTGATCGAGAACGCGGTGGCCTGCTCGCCGGAGCACACCACCGTTCGGGTCGCCGGTGAGCCGGGGCCGCAGGGCTGCGCCGTGGTGATCCTCGACGACGGGCCCGGCCTGGCTGCCGCCGCGCTGGCCGAGGCGAACGACCTGCTGGACCGGCCGCCCCCGGACGGCCCGCCCGCCGGCGGGACCGGGCTCTACGTCGCCGCCCTGCTCGCCGCCCGCTGCGGCGCCCGGGTCTCGCTGCGGCCCGGCCCGCGCGGCGGAACCGCCGCCGTCGTACTGCTCCCAACCGGCCTGGTGACCGCGACGGCACCCCACGGCGGCCCGGTCGCCGGCGGCGAGGCCCTGCCGGCCCGGGCCACGCACCCGCCGGCCGGCGGCGGTGGGCTGCCCACGCGGATCCGCCAGTCCGGGGCGGTCCGGCCCGCACCCGGCGCCACCGACCCCGACATCGTCGAGACAACGCTCCGCAACAGCGGCGAGAGGACCTAGATGACTCCTTCAGCGGTCACCACCGACAGCCTGACGGCCGCCCTGGACGGCCTGGTCGACCGGGTCCCCGGGGCCGAGGTCGCCGTGGTCCTCTCCCCCGACGGGCTGCTGCTCGGCCGGTCCCGGAACCTGCCGGACCGCCTCGCGGAGCAGCTCTCCAGCCTGGTCAGCGGCCTGTACGTGCTGGGACAGGCGACCGCCCGGGTGTGCGCCACCGGCGCCCTGCGGCAGGTCATCGTGCAGATGTCACGCGCGTTCGTGTTCATCGCCACCACCCGGGGCGGAGCGATCCTCACCGTCCGGATGGGCGACGACGCCGACGTCGGCGACATGGCGTACGAGGTGGCGCTCTTCGCGGCACAGGCCGAGCGGGCCCTGCCCGTGTACCTCGAGCCGGCCGGCACGGGGACAGGCGGGGACAGCGGTGCGCACCACTGGAGACCATGACGAGGCGTGGTACGACGAGGACGCCGGGCCGGTGGCCCGGCCGTACACGCTGACGCGGGGCCGTCTCACCTCCGACCACGGTCGGCTCGATCTGATCTCCATCGTCGTGGCCCGGCGGGCGGCCCCGGCCTCCGCTCAGCTGTTTCCCGAGCAGGCCCGCATAATCGAGCGGTGCCACCGTCCACTGTCGGTGGCGGAGGTCGCTGCCGAACTGGGGTTGCCGTTGGGTAGCGTCCGGGTACTACTCGGGGACCTGTTGGCGGCGGGGCTGATCGAGACGCACGAGCCGCCGACGCTGTCCGAGGTGCCGTCCAGGGCACTGCTCGAGGCGCTGCTCGACGGGCTCCGCACGCTCTGACCGGCGGGGACCACGGGGACCGGAGGACCGCGGGCTCCGGTCCGACGGACGACCTGAAGGGGGAAGGGCCAGTGCCGGCACCACCGTCCCCGCCACGGCGGACCCTGCCGATCGTCCTGTTGGACGGTGTCGTCGCCGTGGCCGCGTCCGCGCGTCGCGCCGTCCTCGGCCGGGGTGACGGCTCGCGGCTCGCGCACGTCGCCATCGTGGCCGCGCTGGGCGTGCTGCTGGCCACCGCCTACTCGATCGTCACCGTGCTGCGCACGCCGGAACGGCTGACCCCGGTGGCCGTCGGGCCGGGTGCGGGCGTGCCGGCGACCGAGCCGGCCGAGACCGGCACGCCGGACGAGCGGCCGGGTGCGATCGTCGCCACCCCCCGGAGCTCCACACCCCCCGTGACCCGGGCGGCGCCACCGGCCCCCGGCCCGCCGGCCGCCCCGCGGTCGGCCGGGACGCCGTCGGCGACCACCGCGGCGCCACCCGCACCCGTCGCGCTGCGCGCCGACTTCGCCGTCGAGGAGAGCGCCCTGCTGAGCTACGGCGCCGCGGTGACGATCAACAACCCGGGTACGGCGCCGGCGCCGGACTGGCACCTCGTCATCGTGCTGCCCCGCGAGTCGCTCCAGGTCACCTCGGTGACCGGGGCCCGGACCAGCCGGGACGGCGCGACGTGGACCTTCGTGCCGGAGGGGGACACCGGACGGGTGCCCGGCGGCGGCATGGTGCGGGTGACGTTCCGGGTGAGCGGTGCGGCGATCAGTGCCACCCCCACGGCCTGCACCATCGACGGCACCGCCTGCACCGGCCTGCCCGACTGACCGGCCGGGCCGGGCCGGGGGGTCAGTCGCGGCCGGCGGAGGGCACGGCGCAGGCCGCGGTGCCGCCGGGCAGCCGGTGGCGGTTGCGGGCCACCCAGCGGTACGCCGGCCAGGCGGCCGCGCGTACCGGAGGCAGCCGCAGCCCGGCCCCGGCGATCCGCCAGAACGGGTTGCTGTCGCCGAGCAGCCGGGCGATGGCGTCCGGTCCCGCGGCGCGTACGCCGTCCGCGCCGACCCACTGCACCGCCTCCTCGCACTCGGCGGCGGTCAGGCCCAGCGCGTCGAGGTCGGCGAACTGCCAGGGCAGCACCCGGGCCCCGGTCGGGATCCGACGCTCGATGATCTGTGCGCAGCGGGTGCAGAACGCGCAGTCGCCGTCGTAGACGAAGGTCGACGTCTCCATACCCCCATCCTGCACCCCGCCCGCCCCACTCCGGTGACCGGTGTTCGGCGGGTCACTTGCGCTTCGTTCGTACGCGTGTTCGAATGAACCACATGCGCTGGGACAACCTCTCCGCTCCCCCGGACGAGGGGACTCCCGACGGGGCAGCGCCAGCGACTCCACCCCTGCCGCTGGCGCTCCCCGGCGCGATCGCCCGCACCTTCGACACCCCCGGCTTCGCCGGCATGACCTTCTACGAGGTACGCGCCAAGTCGATCATCAATCGGGTGCCGGGCCAGTCCCGCGTCCCGTTCGAGTGGACGATCAACCCCTACCGTGGCTGCAGCCACGCGTGTGTGTACTGCTTGGCGGGTGACACGCCGATCCTGATGGCCGACGGCCGCACCAAGGCGATCAGCGAGCTGGAGGTCGGCGACCGGATCTACGGCACCGAGCGGCGCGGGGCCTACCGGCACTACGTGGTGACCACGGTGCTCGACAAGTGGTCGACGGTGAAGCGGGCCCACCGGGTCACCCTGGAGGACGGCACCACCCTGGTGGCCAGCGGCGACCACCGCTTCCTCACCGAACGCGGCTGGAAACACGTGACCGGCAGCATGCGGGGTGGCGGCCGGCGGCCCTACCTGACCACCCGCAACCGGCTGCTCGGCACCGGCCGGTTCGCCACCGCCCCGAAGCGCTCCGCCGACTACCGGCGGGGCTACCTCTGCGGCGTGGTGCGCGACGCGGACCATCCGGGCAGCCGCTTCCGGCTGGCCACCGCCGACGAGGAGGCGCTGGAGCGCGCGGAACGGTTCCTCGCCGACGCGGGGATCGGCACGGAGCGGATGCCGGGCCCGCCGGTCCGGGCCGGTCGCCGGTCGACGACCGCGATCCGCACCGCCCGGCCCGGTGACGCCGAGGCGGTCGCCGAGCTGATCGGGCCGGCGGACGAGCCGACGGACGACTGGTGGCTGGGCCTCCTCGCCGGCATCTTCGACGCCGCCGGCAGTTGCCGGCGCGGCGTCTTCCGGATCAGCGTGGGCGACGACGG
Source organism: Micromonospora sp. NPDC023966 (assembly GCF_040639095.1). Taxonomy (NCBI): domain Bacteria; kingdom Bacillati; phylum Actinomycetota; class Actinomycetes; order Micromonosporales; family Micromonosporaceae; genus Micromonospora; species Micromonospora sp. NPDC023966. Next base: position 27,712 of record NZ_JBEZZJ010000028.1, read on the forward strand.
GAGCCTGGGCCGGGTGAGCGCCGCCCTGGACCGGTTCGGCTTCCGGTGGGTGCTCGACGACCCGGGCAACCTCAACCGGGTGCGCCAGCTCCGGCTGACCGGCGGCCTGCCGGAGCGGCTGCGCTTCTTCCACCTCGCCGACCCGGCGGTCACCGACAAGCGCTCGATCGAGGGCATGGCGCTCAAGTGCCGGGCCCGGCTGCGGGTGACCGGCATCGAGGACCTCGGGCTGGAGCTGCCGCTGTGGGACATCACCACCGGCACCGGCGACTTCATCGCCAACGGGGTGGTCAGCCACAACTGCTTCGCCCGCAACACGCACACCTACCTCGACCTCGATGCCGGGGCGGACTTCGACCGCAAGGTGATCGTCAAGGTCAACGCCGGCGAGCTGGTGCGCCGGGAGCTGGCCGCCCCGAAGTGGCGCGGCGCGCACATCGCCATGGGCACCAACGTGGACTGCTACCAGCGGGCCGAGGGGCGTTACCGGCTGATGCCCCAGATCATCGAGGCGCTGCGCGACTTCGCCAACCCGTTCTCGATCCTGACCAAGGGCACCCTGCTGCTGCGCGACCTGCCGCTGCTGCGGCAGGCCGCCGAGGTGACCCGCGTCGGGCTGTCCTACTCGGTGGGGTTCGTGGACGAGGCGCTGTGGCGGGCGGTCGAGCCGGGCACGCCGAGCCCGCGCCGCCGCCTCGACGCGGTACGCCAGCTCACCGACGCCGGCTTCGCCGTCGGGGTGCTGATGGCGCCGATCCTGCCGGGGCTGACCGACGACGACGAGTCGATCGACGCCACGGTGGCCGCGATCGCCGCGGCCGGGGCCACCGGCGTCACCCCGCTGCCGCTGCACCTGCGCCCCGGCGCCCGCGAGTGGTACGCGCACTGGCTGGCCCGCGAGTTCCCGCACCTGGTTCCCCGCTACCGCCAGCTCTACCAGGCCGGGGCGTACGCGCCGCAGGCGTACCAGCGGGAGGTGACCGCGCGGGTGCGGATGGCGGCCCGCCGGCACGGGCTGCACCGGGGCGAGGTCGGTGAGAACCGCCAACTACCGGCCGCGCCCGCCCCGGCGCCCGAACAGCTGACCCTGCTGTAGCCACAGCCGCCTACGATGCGCCCGTGCGGGAGATCATCGCGGCGGCGCTGCGCCGCCAGCGGACCAGCGTCCTGGTCGCACCGGCGGCCGGGTTCGGTGGTGGTCTGCTCTCCCGGTGGGCGGACTCGCTCGGCGGAGTCGTCGGGCTGCTGACCCTGGTCCCACCTGTCCTGTTCCTCGCCATGTTGATCCGCGAGCTGATGCGTCGGCCGGGCACCGCCGAGTTGCGGGTCGACGAGAGCGCTCGGGCCTTCTTCTCACCACCGCGCACCGCGCTCACCTACCTGCCGATCCTCTCCGGATGGTTCGCCTTCATGGGTGTCGACACCGCCGACCGGGCCGGCGGGAATCCGCTGCGCTGGACGTTGATCGCCGTGTACGCGGTGCTCTGCGTCGCGATCACGGTCGTGCACTGGCGGCGGATGCCGTTCGTCGCACTGACCACGGAGGGCGTCACCACCGGCGCGCCCCGCCCCCTCGCCGTCGTGCCGTGGGAGGCACTCGGCGCGGAGGTGCCGGTCGAGCCGGGCGTGGCCGGCCGCTACGTGCGCCTGCCGATCGAACGGCCGGAGCTGGTCCGCCGGGCCGGCCGGGGGCCGCGATTGAGCGCCTTCCTGCCGGTCCGGGAGCTGACCGTCGCCCCGGCGCTCCTGGCCGCCGCCATCCAGCACTACGCCACTCATCCGCAGCATTGGGCGGCCATCGGCACCGCCGCCGAGTACGCCCGACTCCGGCACGCCCTCACCGGGGTGCCGCTGAGCGCACAGCCCTGACCCGGTGCTCCCCCGGTCGCCGGAGGCCAGCCGGGCTAGTCTCGGGGAATGCGTTCCGCCCAGCAGATCCTCGCCGACTCCGCCGTGATCGCCGTCGTGGGTGCGTCCCGGGACCCGGGCAAGGCCGCGCACCGCGTGCCGCTGGAGATGCAGCGGCACGGCTGGCGGATCATCCCGGTGAACCCGACCGTGGACGAGCTGTTCGGCGAAAAGGCGTACCCGTCGCTGGCGGACATTCCGCACCCGGTCGACCTGGTCGACGTGTTCCGTCCGGCCCGGGACGCCGTCGAGGTGGTCCGGGAGGCGGTGGCGATCGGCGCGCCGGCGGTCTGGTTGCAGCTCGGGATCGTCTCGGCCGAGGCGCGGCGGATCGCCGAGGAGGCGGGAATCGACTACGTCGAGGACCGCTGCCTCATCATCGAGCGGGCCGCCGGAGGCCTGAGCCGCCGGGGCTGACCTCGGGAGCGGGTCAGGCAGCCTGTTCGGGGCCGAGAAGCAGGTCGAGCTGGGTGTCGAGGGCGGCCAGCGCGGTCTCCGGCGGGTAGTGCCCGCCGAGCAGGTAGATGCCGAGCCCCTCCATCACCGCCAGCAACCCGACCGCGGCCCGTTCCGCGTCCACCCGGCCCTCTGCCCCGGCCGGTTGCCCGGCACGAATCAGGCCGGCGATGAAGCCCAGCAGGGCGGCCGTCTCGTCGTGCAGCGCGGCGGCGACGGCCGGGCGTACGGCGGTGTAGGCCAGGAACGCCAGCGCCACGCGGCCGTCGGCGCGGCGCTCCTCGTCCAGCGGCAGCAACTCGGCCAGCATGGTCCGCAGCAGCGCGCGCGGCGTCGGCGTCGCGCCGAGCGCCGCGACCGCCCGGGTCACCCGGGCCTCGTTGCGTTCCCGGACCACGGCGAGCGCGAAGGTCATCATCTCGTCCCGGGTGCGGAAGTAGTGCTGCACCATCCCGGAGCTGACCCCGGCCGCGGCGGCCACGTGCCGGAGGCTGACCGCCTCCAGTCCCTGCTCGGCCGCGACCCGCATGAGCGCGTCCGCGATGAGCGCCCGGCGCTCCCGGTGATCGACCCGCTTCGGCATCCCCCCATGCTTTCACAATACGACTGCATTGACATAGCCCTGCCGAGCGTTTACGTTGCAACTGCAATGCAAAGGAGGGTGGGCGGGGATGGGGAAGATCGACGTGGTGAGGCTCGCGCGCCGTGCGGTGGCGTACGAGTGGGGCATGTGGCGCAGCCTGGCCCGGTGGCTCCTGCGGCGGCCCTACCGGATGGCGCCGGGCGCGGAGACGTTCGGCTACGCCGGCGTGGTGCAGCCGATCCTCGGCGTGTTCATCGCGCTGTCGACGATCGAGATCCCGGTCCTCGACCTGATCCTCCGGCACACCGTCGACTGGCCGACGGTCCGGCAGGTGGCCATCGGGCTCGGCGTCTGGGGCGTGCTGTGGATGGTCGGGCTGCTCGCCAGCCTCCGGATCCACCCGCACGTCGTCGACGACACCGGCCTGCGGATCCGCAACGGCGTCTCGCTCGACGTGCTGATCCCGTGGAGCGCCGTCACCCGGGTGGAGGCCCACTACCGGTCGCTGCCGTCCAGCCGGGCCGTGCAGTACGACCCCGAGGACCCGGCGGTGCTGAACCTCGGCGTCGGCAGCCAGACCGCGGTGGACGTCGTGCTGCGGGAGCCGCTGTCGGTGCGCCTGCCGAAGGGGCCGAGCGAGCCGGTGCGGGAGATCCGGCTGTACGCCGACGACCCGAAGGCCCTGGTGACCCGGGCCCGCCGGCACGTACCGGCCGGAGCGTCCCGGGCCGACGGCTGAGGTGCCGCCCCGCCGGAGCGTCCGGCGGGGCGAACGGCCGTCAGAGCTTGTACTCCTTGAGCAGGCCCCGGGAGATGATGGTCTTCTGGATCTCCGAGGTGCCCTCGCCGATGAGCAGGAACGGGGCCTCCCGCATCAGCCGCTCGATCTCGTACTCCTTGGAGTAGCCGTAGCCGCCGTGGATGCGGAACGCCTCCTGGACGACCTCGGCGCAGTATTCGGAGGCGAGCAGCTTGGCCATCCCGGCCTCGACGTCGTTGCGCTGGCCGGCGTCCTTGAGCCGCGCCGCGTTGACCATGAGGGCGTGGGCGGCCTCGATCTTCGTACCCATCTCGGCGAGCTTGAACGCGACGGCCTGGTGCTTGGCGAGGGGCTGGCCGAAGGTGCGGCGCTGCTGGGCGTACGCGACGGCCAGTTCGAAGGCGCGGATGGAGATGCCGCAGGCGCGGGCGGCCACGTTGACCCGGCCGACCTCGATGCCGTCCATCATCTGGTAGAAGCCGCGACCGACCTTCTCCTCGCCGCCGAGCACGGCCGAGGCGGGCACGGTGACGCCGTCGAGCACCATTTCGGTGGTCTCGACGCCCTTGTAGCCCATCTTGTCGATCTTGCCGGGAATGGTCAGGCCGGGCGCGGTCTCGCCGAAGCCGGGCTCCTTCTCCAGCAGGAAGGTGCTCATGTTGCCGTAGACCGAGTCGGCTCCGGTGTCGGTCTTGACCAGGGTGGCGACCACCGAGGAGTAGGCGCCGTTGGTCAGCCACATCTTCTGGCCGTTGAGCACGTAGTTGTCGCCGTCGCGGACCGCCTTCGACTTGATCGCCGAGACGTCGGAGCCGCACTCGGGCTCCGACATCGAGAAGGCGCCGCGCACCTCCCCGGTGGCCATCCGGGGCAGCAGCCGCGCCTTCTGGTCGGCCGAGCCGTGCTGGGAGATCAGGTACGCCACGATGAAGTGGGTGTTGACGATGCCGGAGATCGACATCCAGCCCCGGGACAGCTCCTCCACCACGAGGGCGTAGGTCAGCAGGGACTCGCCGAGACCGCCGTACTCCTCGTCGATGGTGAGGCCGAACAGCCCCATCTCGCGCATCCCGTCGAGGATGTCGGTGGGGTACTCGTCGGCGTGCTCCAGCCGCTGGGCGTGCGGAATGATTTCCTTGTCGGCGAACTCCCGGACGGTTTCCAGGATCGACCGCTGCACGTCGGTCAGGCCGGGCGTCTGGGCGAGTCGGGCCATCTCAGCCTCCGGGGGATCGGCGCATTACTCATGGGTAACTGAACGCTCGGTCAGTATCGGCCCCGGGACCGGCGGAGCCAAGGTGACCAGTCCACACAACCGCTGTGAAAAGGTTCACCGCTGCGGGTAGCGTCCGCAAGGGAGAGGGCCGTCGACCTGCAGCGAGGGGGCGAGGAGGGCGTGAGCCAACCACCCGGTGAGCCGGATCAGCCGCCGTCGCCGTACGAGCCGCCGGCCTACGGCCAGCCGTACGGGGAGCCGCAGCAGCCGCACTGGGGGCACCAGCCGCCCGGGGCCGCCCAGCCGCCCTACGCCCCGCAGCCCCCGTACGGCCAGTACGGGCCGCCCGGCCCGGGTCCGCAGCCGCGCGGCGGCGGGCCGAACGTGCTCGCCATCCTGTCGCTGGTCTTCGCGTTCGTCTTCGCCCCGGCCGGCATCGTCTGCGGCCACCTGGCCAAGCGGCAGATCCGGCGGACCGGCGAGGAGGGCGACCAGCTCGCCACCTGGGGGCTGATCCTCAGCTACGTCTTCACCGCGATCGGCCTGCTGGTCTGCTGCGGCTGGATCGGCCTGGCCATCTGGGCCGACTCGGACAACGGCGGCAACTACTGACCGTCAGCGGAACTCCGCCTCCCGGACGCTGTTCCCGCCGTCGACCACCAGCATCTGCCCGGTGATGTAGGACGCGGCCGGCGAGCAGAGGAAGGCGATGGCCGCCGCCACCTCGTCCGGTGTGCCGGGGCGGCCGACCGGGGTGCCGAGACCCTGCTTGATCTCGACCATCGTGGACGCCGCGGTGTGGATGATGCCCGGCGCCACCGCGTTCACGGTCACCCCGTCGGCGATCATCTCCATGGCCAGCGCGCGGGTCAGCCCGACCACGCCGGCCTTCGCCGCCGCGTATCCGGCCTCGGTGGGCAGCGCGTTGACCGGCCCGGCGGTGGCCGCCAGGTTGACGATCCGCCCCCAGCCCCGCTCGGCCATCCCGCTGATGAACGCACGGCTGCACAGGAACGCGGTGGTCAGGTTCCGGTCGATCTCGCCGCGCCACTCGTCGTAGGTCAGCTGGGCCACCGGCCGGAGCACCTCCGGGCTGGCCCGGCTTGCCAGGCCGGCGTTGTTGACCAGCACCTCGACATCGCCGAGCTGCTCGGCCACCGCGTCGGCGAGCGCGCCCACCTCGGACTCGTCGGTGAGGTCGGCGACAAAGCCGGTGACGCCCAGCTCGCCGGCCCGGTCGTGGATCCGCCGGGTGGTGGAGACGATCGCCACCCGGGCGCCCAGGTCGGCCAGGCGGCGCGCGGTCGCGTATCCGATGCCGTCCGGACTGCCCGCGCCGGTGACCAGGGCGACCCGGCCGTCCAGGCGCATGGTGGTCGGCTCTTCGAGCGGTGCCGGCTGGTCCTGGTCGGCGGACCCGGCCGGGCCGCCGGCGCGGGGCCGTCGCACCAGCCCGGGCCGGCTGACGTCCCGTCGTGACCGACCACCGCGCGCGTCAAGTGCCATGCCGCGATCCTGCCCGCTGTGGACGATCCGGGCAACGCGGCACCCGGAAAGGGGGTCCTGCGACTTGCCCGCCGGTGGCTACCCTGACCGCACCACGTCCATGGAGATGATCGAATGAGCTATCCCCCACCGCCCGGTGGTTGGCACGACCCATCGGCGGCCGGGTCGCAGTCGAGCCCGCCGGCCGACCCGACGTTGCCGATGGCCGGCAACCCCATCCCGGCCCAGCCGACCTCGGCGGACCCGTACGCGCCCGCCGACCCGTACGCCGGCATGAAGTCCGGCGACCCGTACGCCGCCCCCGGCTACCCGCCGGCCGGCAACCCGTACGCCGCCCCCGGCTACCCGCCAGCCGGCAACCCGTACGCCGCCCCCGGCTACCCGCCGCCCGGCGACCCGTACGCGGCGGCCGGCTACCCGCCGCCGGGCTACCCCGCGTACGCGCCGCCGTCCAGCAAGACGAACACCCTGGCCATCGTGGCGCTGGTGCTCTCGCTGGTCGGCTTCACCTCCTGCATCACCGCCCCGATCGGCGCGATCATGGGCCACGTCGCCCGGAAGCAGATCCGGGAGACCGGCGAGCAGGGCGAGGGGATGGCCAAGGCGGCCATCATCGTCGGCTGGATCCTCACCGCCCTGCTGGTGCTGCTGATCATCTTCTACATCGTGATGATCGTGATCGCCGTCAACTCGGACAGCTCCAGCAGCTACTGACGCGGACGGGCCGCCCCGGTCGGCCGGGGCGGCGCGTCGCGGTCAGCGGCCCGGCATCACTCCGACGGCGGGGTGAACGACGAGGTACGGCTCATCCCGGCGGCCCGGCCCTTGGCCGCGATCACCAGCGCCATCTTGCGGGACGCCTCGTCGATCATCTCGTCGCCGAGCATCACGGCGCCGAGCTTCCCGCCCGCCTCGGACGTGTACCAGTCGTACGCGTCGAGGATCAGCTCGGCGTGGTCGTAGTCGGCCTGGGCCGGCGAGTAGACCTCGTTGGCCGCGTCGATCTGGCCCGGGTGCAGCACCCACTTGCCGTCGAAGCCCAGCGCCGCCGAGCGCTTCGCCACCTCGCGGAACGCGTCGGTGTCCCGGATCTGCAGGAACGGGCCGTCGATGGCCTGCTTGTCGTGCATCCGGGCGGCCATCAGGATCCGCATCAGGATGTAGTGGTAGGGGTCCCCCGGGTAGTCCGGGATGAGCGCGCCGACCACCAGCGACTTCATGTTGATCGAGGCCATGAAGTCGGCCGGGCCGAAGATGATCGTCTCGACCCGGGGCGAGGCGGCCGCGATCGCATCGACGTTGACCAGGCCGGCGGCGTTCTCGATCTGCGCCTCGATGCCGATCCGGCCGACCTCCAGGCCGAGGGTCTTCTCGATCTGGGTGAGCAGCAGGTCCAGCCAGTGCACCTGCTCGGCGTTCTGCACCTTCGGCAGCATGATGCAGTCCAGGTTGGCCCCCGCGCCCTCGACAACCTCGATGACGTCGCGGTAGGTCCACGGCGTGGTCAGGTCGTTCACCCGGACCACCCGGGTCTTGCCGGCCCAGTCGCCCTCGTTCAGCGCGGCCACGATGTTCTTCCGGGCGTCCGGCTTGGCCAGCGGCGCGACCGCGTCCTCCAGGTCAAGGAAGACCTGGTCGGCGGGGAGGCCCTGGGCCTTGCCGAGCATCTTGACGCTGGAGCCGGGTACCGCGAGGCAGGACCGGCGGGGGCGACCGACTGCGGCCATGGATGCGCTCCTTCCAGCGTCCGGCGGGCACGCCGACGCCACCAGGTGAAAGACGAGAACTTAACGATCCCAAAGGGCGTTGTGACGCCACGGTAACCTCGTGCCGTGACCGGGGTGAATGGACCTGTGGAAGATCTCACTGAGCGTCGGACCGTGGTGGTGACCGGCGCCAGCTCGGGCATCGGCCTGGCCGCCGCGGTCGACCTGGCGCGCCGCGGCGACCGGGTGGTACTGGTCGGCCGGGACCCGGCCCGGCTGCGGGCCGCCGGGGAACGGGTCCGCGAGTGCTGCGGCGACCAGCCCGAGCTGTTCCGCGCCGACTTCGCCGTGCTGGACGACGTTCGCGGCCTCGCCGAGCGGCTGCGCGCCACGTACGACCGGATCGACGTGCTGGCCAACAACGCCGGGGCGATCGTGCTCCAGCCGGTCACCACGGTCGACGGCTTCGAGCTGAGCATGCAGGCCAACCATCTCGCGCCGTTCCTGCTCACCAACCTGTTGCGGGATCGGATCGGCCGGATGGTGGTGACCGCCTCGGGTGCGCACCGCAGCGGGGTGCTCGACCCGGACGACCTCAACGCCACGCTGCGCCGCTACCGGCCGATGCGCGCGTACGGCACCAGCAAGCAGGCGAACATCCTGTTCACCGCCGAGGCGGCCCGGCGCTGGCCGGAGGTGCCGGCGTACTCGTTCCACCCCGGCGTGGTGCGGACCCGGTTCGGCAACGAGAGCCGTCTGGTCGCCGTCGGCATGCGGCTGCTGCCGTTCCGCAGCCCCGAGCGGGGCGCGGAGACCCTGGTCTGGCTGGCCAACCAGGACCCGTCCCGGCTGGTCCACGGCGGCTACTACGCCGACCGGCGGCTCCGCCGGCCGCTGCCCAAGGCGGCCCACCCGGCCCTCGCCGCCCGGCTCTGGAGCGCCAGCGCCAAGGCCGTCGGGATCGACGCCTGAGCCGAATCCCGGGCGACCGGCCGGGCCGACCGCTGCCATACTCCGCCGCATGACCGAGCACGCGGGAGCGACCCTGCGCGTCGGGGGCGCGGACGCCGACCTGGCCGCCCGGATCGACCGGGAGCTGACCGCCTTCAACAACGCCGCCACCGGCGCCACCGACGAGGCCGACCTGACGGTGCGCGTGGTCGACCCCGACGGCGAGCTGGTGGCCGGGCTGACCGGGTGGACCTGGGGCGACCGGGCCGGGATCAACACCGTCTGGGTGCGGGCGGACCGCCGCCGCGACGGCTGGGGCGGCCGGCTGCTGCGGGCCGCCGAGGAGGAGGCCCGGCGGCGCGGCTGCACCGAGATCTCGGTGGCCTCGTTCTCCTTCCAGGCGCCCGACTTCTACCGCCGGCACGGCTACACCGACACGGGCATCCGGGACGGCATCCCGGGCGGCCACGTCGACCACCAGTTCTGGAAGCCGCTCGTCGACGACCCGGCCGGGGTGCTCCGGGTGGCCGCCCTGGTCGACCTGAGCAACGACCCGGAGGCCGGCCGGCGGTACGAGGACGCGGTGCTCGCGCTGCTCGGGCGGCACGGCGGGCGGCTGGAGCGGCGGCTGCGCACCGGGGACGGCCGGACCGAGGTGCACCTGATCCGGTTCGCCGCGCGGGCCGGCTACGACGCGTTCCTGGTCGACCCGGAACGGGTGGCACTGCGCGCCGCGCTGGGCGACGCCGCCCCCACCACCCAGGTCCTCGACGTCCACGACGTCTGACGCTCACTCGGCGAGGTGGACCGGGACGCTGGTGACCACCACGCCGGGCAGTGCCCGCAGAGCGGCGCGGAGCCGCTGCTCGGCGCGGCTGTGCAGCGGGCGGTGCCAGCGGCGGCGGAGCACCACCTCCGGCACGATCACGGTCAGGGTCAGCTCAGGCCGGGTGGTGCGCAGCGCCTCCAGATAGTGCGCGAGCGGCCCGATCACCGCCCGGTACGGCGACACGATGGTCTCCAGCCGCAGGTGGTCGCCCCAGGCCCGCCACTGCTCGCGGAACCGGTCCGCCTCCGCCTCCTCCGGCGCGATGTGCACGGCCAGCGTCGGCTGGCCCAGCGACGCCGCGTACGCCAGGGCCCGCAGCGACGCCCGGTTCAGCCGGGCCACCGGCACGACGACCAGGTGGCGTACCTCCTGGGGCAGTTCCTCGCCCTCGGCGGACCTGGCGGGTCCGGGCGGCGCGGGCGGCGCGGGCGGGCGCAGCGCCAGGGCGTGGTGCAGCCGGGCGTAGTGGCGGTGGATCCGCCGGAAGAGCAGCACCAGCAGCGGCACCGCGACCACGACCAGCCACGCGCCCTCGGTGAACTTGGCGACCGCGGCGGTCAGCAGCACCAGCCCGGAGAGGGTGGCGCCGACCGCGTTGAGCACCAGCCTGCGGCGCCAGCCCGGGCCCCGGCGGCGCCGCCAGTGCACCACCATGCCGGTCTGGGACAGGGTGAAGGCGAGGAAGACGCCCACGGCGTAGAGCGGGATCAGTTTTTCGGTGTGCCCGCCGAACGCGACGAAAATGACCGCGGCGGCGAGCGAGAGCGCGACCAGGCCGTTGCTGAACGCCAGCCGGTCGCCCATGTGCAGGAACCGGCGGGGCGCATGGCCGTCCCGGGCCATGAAGAAGAGCAGCCGGGGGAAGTCGTTGAACGCGGTGTTCGCCGCCAGCAGCAGGATCAGCGCGGTGGTGGCCTGGAGGACCGCGTAGCCGGGGCCGGTCGGGAAGGTCACCCGGCCGAGCTGGGAAAGCACCGTCTCGCCCGGCCGCGGGACCAGGCCGTCCAGGTGGATCAGCCCGACCAGGCCAGCGAAGAGCGCGACCAGCATGGCGACCATCCAGCCCAGCGTGGTGCGGGCGTTGCGCCACTCGGTGGGCCGGAAGGCGGGCACCGCGTTCGAGACCGCCTCGATGCCGGTCATCGACACCGCGCCGGAGGCGAACGCACGCAGCACCAGCAGCAGGCCCAGCCCCTCGGCGGCCGGCACCGCCGGCGGCGGCACCGGCGCGAAACCCCGGCCCGCCGCCCGTGCGTAGCCGACCACCAGCAGCGCGAGGACCGCGACCACGAAGGCGTACGTGGGGAGCACGAAGAGGTTTCCGGCGGTGCGCACGCCGCGCAGGTTGCCGGCGAGCAGCACGGCGATAACCAGCACTCCGAGCGGCACAGTGACCGGGTCCAGCCCGGGCAGCGCCGAGGTGACCGCGTGCACCCCGGCCGCCACCGACACCGACACGGTCAGCACGTAGTCGAGCATCAGCCCGGCGGCCGCCGCCAGCCCCGGGGTGCGTCCCAGGTTGTCGCCGGCCACGATGTACGAACCGGCCCCGTGCGGGTACGCCGGGATGGTCTGCCGGTAGGACAGCCCGACCGCGACCATCAGCACCACCAGCAGGGCGGCCAGCGGCAGGGAGAGCCCGAGCGCGGTGCTGCCGGCCAGCACCAGCACGCCCAGCATCGCCTCCGGCCCGTACGCCACCGAGCTGAGCAGGTCGGAGGAGAGGATGGGCAGGGCGACCAGCTTGCGCATCCGCTCGTAGAGCACGGAGGCGCTGGAGATCGGCGGGCCGAACAGCGTCCGGCGGGCCCGGGTGAGCAGCCGCCCGGTCCGCGAGCCGGGCACGTGGGCCGGCTCGGTGGCGACCAGTTCGTCCGGCTCCTCGACGGTGAACATCTCGATCGGCACGAGCCGGCCGAACCGGGTCGGCCGCGGGGGCCGCCCATTGCGCCCGAGGGTCGGGTCGACGGGCAGCTCGTCCGGGCCGCGCGGCTCCCGCCAGCGCTCGCCGATCCGGCTTAGGGCAGTTCGTTCCTCGGGGCCGAGCGGCGGGAACTCCGCCGACGGGGTGACGATCGTCCCCCGGTCGGCCGCGTCGTCGCGATCCCCTTCCGCCCCCACCCTCCGCACTTTCACCGAAACCGGCGCCCCGGGAAGCACTTTCTGGCGAATGCGCGGTGGATCGGCTCAGTCGGCCAGCGGGGCGGGGTCGGCGGGCACCGCGACCGGCTCGGTGCGGCGGCCGGCGCGGGCACCGCCGAGGATGACGACGGCGACGCCGGCCAGCAGCAGGGCCAGCCCGGGCAGGGCGAGCGGGCGGGGCAGCTGGCCCAGCCAGACCCAGGCGATCAGCGCCGCCCCGGGCGCCTCCAGCAGGATCAGCACGCTGACCGTCGTGGCGGAGACCCGGTGCAGGGCGTAGTTGAACATCGAGTGGCCGAGCAGCTGGGCGCCGGCCACCAGGCCGAGGATGGCCAGCCAGGTGCCGCCGTCGTAGCCGTGCAGGCGTACCCCGCCGACGAGGCAGACCACCAGCAGGATCGCCGCGCAGACGCCGTAGCAGATGGTGGTGTAGCCGGTGGTGCTGATGCTGGCCCGGGCCCGCTCGCCGAAGGCGGTGTAGACCGCCGCGAACATGCCGCCCGCGACGGCCAGCAGGTCACCGGCGAAGGCCCGACCGGAGGCGCTGAAGTCGGCGCCGGTGGCCAGCACCGCGCCGAGCACGGCGACCGCGATGCCGGCCCAGACCGCCGCGGGCAGCCGTCGCCCCTGCCAGCGGGCGATCAGCCCCTGCCAGACCGGCTGCGTGGCGCCCAGCGCGGTGGCCGCGGCCACCGACGTGAGCTGCGCGCTCGGCATCCAGGTGGCGAAGTGGGCGGCCAGCGCCACCCCGGAGAGTACGCAGTACAGCCCCTCCCGCCGGCCCGCGCCGACGGTCAGCGCCCGGAACTCCGCCCGCCGCCGGGTCAGCGAGACCGGGCCGAGCACGGCCAGCGAGAGCACGTTGCGCCAGAAGGCGATGGCGAGCGCCGGCGCGGCGGCGAACGCGACCAGCGGCGCGGAGGACGAGACGGCCGTTACGGCCAGCGCGAGCGCGCCGACGGTCAGCGCGTCGAGCGACGGGCGGTGCGGAGGGTGGGGCACGGGGAGCAATAATCACACGCCTTCCGACACCACTTACCGTCAGCACTCCGTTACGATCATGCGCGTCCCGGCGATCCCCCCTCGACGTCCGGAGGCGTTTCCCCTTGCCCAGATACCAGGCGGTGTTGTTCGACTTCTTCGGCACGCTGACCCGCTGCGTCCAGCGCGGGTCCGCCCACCGGACCATCGCCGAGCTGCTCGGCTGCTCGGCCGACACCCTGATCGAGGTGCTCGACCGCAGCTACTACCAGCGCGCCAGCGGGCGGTTCGGCAACGCCGAGGCGACCCTGCGCTGGGTCTGTGGGCAGGCCGGCGTGCACCCGTCCGACGAGGCGGTACGCGCCGCCGTCGCCTCCCGGCACCGGGCGGTGCGCGCCGACACCCGGCTGCGGGCCGAGGCGGTGCCGGTGCTCGCGGCGCTGCGCGGGCAGGGCGTCCGCACCGGTCTGATCAGCGACTGCACGCACGAGCTGCCGGCGTTCCTGCCCCAGCTCGCGGTCGCGCCGCTGCTCGACGTGCGGATCTTCTCGGTGCAGGTCGGGCGCTGCAAGCCCGATTCGGCGCTCTACCTGGCCGCCTGCCACCGGCTCCACCTCACGCCGGCCGACTGCCTCTACGTCGGCGACGGCGGCAGCCAGGAGCTCACCGGCGCCGAGCGGGCCGGCATGACCGCCGTCCGGCTGGCCGCACCGGACCTGGCCGGTCACATGGTGTTCAACGCCGACCACGGCTGGGACGGCCGGGTGCTGACCTCGCTCACCGAGGTGCTCGACCTGCTCGACGTGGTCGCCGTCGGCTGACCGGCTGACTGGCGCGGGCGCGCCGGCTCAGCGGCGGCGGACCTTGTGCAGCCGGAACGGCTTGCGGGTGGCGCGGACCACCGGGGTCTCCCGCGGCTGCTCGGCCAGCGCGTCGGCCGGCAGGTCGGCGCCGGCGACCGCGCTGCCCGCCGGGCTCAGCCGGTTCACCGCACAGCCCTCGGACGCCCAGCGGGCCACCAGGTCGGCGGTGGGGCCGGAGGCGTTCAGCCGCTTCGCGGCGACCAGCGGCGCCGCGGTCTCCCACTCCTCGGTGCCCGGCCGGAGCCGGGTGACCCGGGCCGGCCAGGTGACGATCCGGCCGCCGTGGTCGCCGCGCAGGGTCACCTCGGCCGCGTCCGCGTCGGCCAGCCCGGGGGCGGACTGCTCGCCCGGGCCGGTCACCACCAGCAGCACGCCGTCGAGCGGCAGGCACCACAACGCGTACGCCGGCCCGCCGGCCACCGACACCCAGGCGACCGCGGCCTTCTTCACCGCTTCGTCCACCAGGGGCGGGGTCAACCGCTCGTCCACCTCGTCGCTCACTCCGGCATCCTCCCACTCCCGCTCGCCGAGCTGGAGTCGATCAAACCCGGCGGCCGGCCCGCCGGGCGCTCAGCCGACGAAGGGCGGGACGGCGATCTCACCCCGGGCCACCGGCATCACGTGGCCGGCGACCGTGGCGCCCACCGCCACCCCGCCGGCCGCGGTCACCGTGCAGGCCAGCGCGGACGGCCGGTTGATCTCGATGCCCTGGCGGACCGCGTACTCGGAGCGGCCCTCCCCGGGCAGCAGGCCGCTGGCCACCAGCCAGACACCGAGGCCCAGGGCGGCCGAGCCGGTCGCCGGGTCCTCCGGCACGCCGAGGCCCGGCACGAAGACGCGGGCGTGCGCGGTTTGCGAGTAGGCGTCCCAGGAGAAGACGCTGACGTGCTCCACGCCGTACCGCTCCGCCGCCGCCGCGTTCACCTTGGCCCGGGCCACCGCGTCGGGACGTACCGGAAGGTAGGGGAACTCCAGGCCACAGCCGGCAACCCGGGGCGCCGGGCCGGCGTGGTCGGCGGCGCTGAGGCCGGCCATCTCCAGCAGCGGCTCCGGGTCGAGCTCGGGCCCGAGGGTGGGGGTGCCCCCGGTGAGGGTCGCGCCGGTGGGGGTGACCTCGATCGGCAGCACCCCGGCGCCGCACTCCTGGGTGACCCTGCCCACATCGAACATGCCGCGCCGGCTCGCGGTCACCGCGGCGCCCACACTGGGATGCCCGGCGAACGGCAGTTCCTCGGCCGGGGTGAAGATGCGTGCCCGGTAGGTCGCGCCGACCTGCGTCGGCGGCAGCACGAACACCGTCTCCGACAAATTGAACTCCAGCGCGAGCGCCTGCATCTGCTCGGTGGCGAGCCCTTCCGCGCCGAACACCACGGCCAGCGGGTTGCCGGCGAACGGGCGGTCGGTGAAGACGTCCACGATCTCGTAGGCCAAGGTCGACATGTTGATAAACACTAGGCCCTTAGGCTGGTGCCCGTGAGCACGCCGAACCGGGTCTACATCGCTCGACTCGCCGGAGTCGCCGTCTTCGACCCGAACGGCGACCAGGTGGGTCGGATCCGCGACGCCGTCGCGCGGATGCGGCCGACCCAGCGCCCGCCCGAGGTGGTGGGGCTGGTCGCCGAGATGCCGATGCGGCGGCGCATCTTCCTCTCCATCAACCGGATCACCTCCATCGACCCGGACGCCGTGGTGCTCGGCAGCGGCACCCTCAACCTGCGCCGGTTCGAGAAGCGCCCGAACGAGCTGCTGGTGCTCCAGGAGCTGCTGGACCGGCGGGTCCAGCTGGACACCGGGCAGGCCGGCTCGGTGGTCGACGTGGCGATGGAGAGCAGCCGCGGCGGCGAGTGGGCGCTCACCCGGGTCGCCGTCCGCGAGCAGACCGGCCGGCTCGCCCGCCGCGGCCACCTGCACCAGGTGGAGTGGGACCGGGTGCGCGGCCTCGGCAGCCTCAGCGACAACCGGGGTACGGCCAACCTGCTCGCCGTGCTGGAGGACATGCGCCCCGCCGACCTGGCCAACGCCCTCCAGGACCTGCCCGACGCCCGGCGCAACGAGGTGGCCGCCGCCCTGGACGACGAGCGCCTCGCCGACGTGCTCGGCGAACTGCCCGAGCACGACCAGGTGGAGATCCTGGCCGCGCTGGACCGGGAACGCGCCGCGGACGTGCTGGAGGAGATGGACCCGGACGACGCCGCCGACCTGCTCAACGAACTGCCCCCGCCCGAGCAGGACGTGCTGCTCGACCTGATGGAGCCGGACGAGGCCACCCCGGTCCGCCAGTTGCTGCGCTACGCCTCCGGCACCGCCGGCAGCGTGATGACCTCGGAGCCGGTGATCCTGCCGCCGGACGCCACGGTCGCCGAGGCGCTGGCCCGGATCCGCGAGCCGCAGCTCTCCCCCGCCGTGGCCGCGCAGGTCTTCGTGACCCGCGCCCCGCTCACCACGCCGACCGGGCGCTACCTGGGCATTGTCCACTTCCAGGCGCTGCTCCGCGAGCCCCCGGCCGACCTGCTCGGCGGGGTCGTCGTGAACGACATAGACCCACTGCGGCCGACCACCCCGCTGCCCGAGATCACCCGCCGGATGGCCACCTACGACCTGGTCGCCATGCCGGTGGTGGACCGGGGCATGCGGCTGGTCGGCGCGGTGACCGTGGACGACGTGCTGGACCACTCGCTGCCGCGCGACTGGCGGGACCGGGACGCCATGTCGACCGGGCCCGCCACCGACGACGGGCCCCTGGACGGCGGCAATGGCTGACCAGCGACGAGCCGAGCGGCTGGACCAGCCACGCGCGCCCCGGGGCCTCCGGCTGCCCCGGATCGACGCGGAGACCTTCGGCCGCTGGTCCGAGGGGATCGCCCGCGGGATGGGCACCGCGAACTTCATCGTCTACATGACGCTGGTGATCGCGGCCTGGTTCGCCTGGAACACCCTGGCCCCGGCGAACCTGCGCTTCGACCCGTACACCTTCACCTTCCTGACGCTGGTGCTCTCCCTCCAGGCCTCGTACGCGGCCCCGCTGATCCTGCTCGCGCAGAACCGGCAGGCCGACCGGGACCGGATCGCGCTGGAGGAGGACCGGCGGCGGGCCACCATGCAGAAGGCCGACACGGAATACCTGGCCCGGGAGATCGCCGCGCTGCGCATCGCGATGGGCGAGGTGGCGACCCGGGACTTCCTCCGCTCCGAGCTGGCCCGGCTGGCCGAGGAGCTGGACGAGGCGGCGGAGCGGCGGCGGAAGCTGGAGCGCCGCCAGCACGGGCGGGAGGCCCGGCGGCAGTCCGGCGGGGAGCCGCTCGACGAGCCCCGCGACGACCTCGACGGCGACTTCGCCCACGACGGGCGGCTCGAGAGCTGAATCCGCCCGCAACGTATTGAACGCCGCGCACCTCAAGGGGCCAGGCGAGCGGCGTTCGGCCCGATCGTCCCACTTCCCGGCACGACCCGTCCACCCCTCGGGCGGCCATCGATTCGCTCACACCGGCCCCCCGCCACCGGCGGGCGCCGATGAGCACCGACGTAGCATTGCGGGCATGTCAGCACCCGTCAGCACCGTCTCCGACGCGATCCAGGCCGCGCTGGCCACCGTCAACGACCCGGAGATCCGTCGGCCGATCACCGAGCTCGGCATGGTCCGCTCCGCCGTGATCGGCGACGACGGCGTGGTCCGGGTCGAGCTGCTGCTCACCGTGGCCGGCTGCCCGCTGAAGGACAAGCTGCGTACCGACATCACCACCGCCGTCGCGGCGGTGCCCGGCGTCACCGGCGTCGAGATCGAATTCGGCGTGATGAGCCCCGAGCAGCGCCAGGAGCTCCAGTCGAAGCTGCGCGGCGGCGGGGCCACGGCCGAGCCGGTCATCCCGTTCGCCCAGCCCGGCTCCCGCACCCGGGTCTACGCGGTCGCCAGCGGCAAGGGCGGCGTCGGCAAGTCCAGCGTCACGGTCAACCTGGCCGCCGCGCTGGCCGCCCGCGGCCTCTCGGTCGGCGTGGTGGACGCCGACATCTACGGCCACTCGGTGCCCCGGATGCTCGGCGCCGACGGCGCGCCCACCCGGGTCGAGGACATGATCATGCCGCCGCAGTCGCACGGCGTGAAGGTCATCTCGATCGGCATGTTCACCCCGGGCAACGCGGCCGTCGTCTGGCGCGGCCCGATGCTGCACCGGGCGCTGCAGCAGTTCCTCGCCGACGTCTACTGGGGCGATCTGGACGTCCTCCTGCTGGACCTGCCCCCGGGCACCGGCGACATCGCCATCTCGGTGGCCCAGCTGCTGCCGAACGCGGAGATCCTGGTCGTCACCACCCCGCAGGCGGCCGCCGCCGAGGTGGCCGAGCGGGCCGGCGCCATCGCGCTGCAGACCCACCAGCGGGTGGTCGGCGTGATCGAGAACATGTCCTGGCTGGAGCTGCCGGACGGCTCCCGGATGGAGGTCTTCGGGGCCGGCGGCGGCGAGGCGGTCGCCGAGTCGCTGACCCGGACCATCGGCGCGCAGGTGCCGGTGCTGGGGCAGATCCCGATGGACACCCGGGTCCGCGAGGGCGGCGACGCCGGCAACCCGATCGTGCTGGCCCAGCCGGACGCCCCGGCCGCCCGGGCGCTGGTCCAGGTCGCCGAGCGACTCGCGGTGCGCCGCGAGTCGCTGCTCGGCAAGCCCCTGGGTCTCAAGCCTGCCGGTCGCTGACCTTCCGGACAGCTTCGCCACCGACCCTCTTCGGCCCGCGGCCGAGGGGGGTCGGTTCAGTTACGGGGTCAGGTGGCGTCGTCGTAGGAGGGGCGGGGAGCCGGGGCCGGGGCGCCGCCGGTGGCGGTGGCCGGGCGGGTGCCGGTGGAGCGCACGTCGGCCGCCTTTGCCACGTCCTTCAGCTGGTCGTGCACGCCGGTCACGTCCGAGCGCAGGTCGTCGTACATGCTCTGCAGCGGCTTCCGGAGGGCCTGCTCGTCCTCCTCGCTGAGCAGGTGCTTCCGGATGAACGCCTTGGGGTGCAGGTCCTCCAGCTGGATGTCCGTGCCCAGCTCGCGGCTCAGGTCACCGGTGGCGTTCCGCGCCATGTTGCGCAGGTTGCGGACCATCCGGAGGCCGTCGTTGATCACCGTGGGCAGCCGGTCCCCGAAGATCAACAGCGCCAGGAGCAGCAGGGCGCCGATCTCCCACCAGTTCAGGTTCTCGAACACTCGGTCTCCTCGTCCGTGTCAGGGCAAGACTACGCACGTCAGGTGGCCGACCGGGAGGGGGTGAGGGTCCTCACTTGGCGTCTGCGGCGAGCGTCACCGAGGCGTTCTGCCGATTCGACCCGCGCCGGTACTCCACCGTGACCACCGAACCCGGGGCGTACTTGCGGACCAGCGCCACCAGGTCGGTCGGGTCGTTCATCGGGTGCCCGTCCAGCCGGAGCACCACGTCCCCGGTACGCAGCCCGGCCGCCGCGGCCGGCCCGGCCGGCTCGACGCCGTTGAGGCGTACGCCGCCGCCGCTCACGCCGGTGCCGCCCACCTGGGCGCCGATCACCGTCCGCCGGGCCTTGCCGGTGCCGATGATGTCCTCGGTGACCCGCTTCGCCTGGTTGATCGGGATGGCGAAGGCGAGCCCGATGTTGCCGGCCTCCTGCCCGTCCGCGACCAGCGACTTGATCGTCGAGTTCACCCCGACCACCCGGCCGGCACCGTCGACCAGCGGGCCGCCGGAGTTGCCGTGGTTGACCGCCGCGTCGGTCTGGATCGCCGCGTAGTAGCGGGTCGGTCCGCCCGGCTCGCCGGCCATCATGGTGCGGTCCAGGGCGCTGACGATGCCGGCCGTGACCGTGTTGGCCAGGGAGAGCGGCGAGCCGATGGCGAGCACCGGGTCGCCAACGGCGAGCGCGTCGGAGTCGCCGAACTCCACCGGCTTCAGCCCCGCGCGGGTCACCTTGATGACCGCGATGTCCGACTCCGGGTCCTGCCCGACCACAGTGCCCGCCGCGCTGCTGCCGTCGTTGAAGACCACCGTGGCCTTGCCGGGACCGTCGGCGACCACGTGGTCGTTGGTGACGATGTGCCCGTCGGCGCTCACCACGAAGCCGGAGCCCTCGCTGGTGCCGCCGAGGCTGGCCACCCGGACGGTGACCACGCTGGGCAGCACCTTCTCGGCGACCCCGGCCAGTGACTCGGGCTTGCGCTGGGCCAGCGCCGGGGCCTGCCCGGCCTGCGCGCCGAGCGTCGGCACGCCCCCGCCGCCGCGCAGGAACGCGTAGGTCAGGGCGCTGCCGAGCGAGCCGGCGAGCACGGCGGTGATCAGCGAGATCAGCACCACCTGGCGCAGTCCCGGCCGGGTCGGCGCGTCCGGGTCGGTCACCGGCTCCGGCTCGCCGCTGCCGGCGATCGGGGCGGCCGGGACCACCACGGCGGCCGGCGCGTACGGGTCGCGCCAGGGGTCGGCGAGCGCGTCGGACCACCAGGGTGAGGTCGCGCCGCCCCCGGCACCCGGCGGCGGCTGCCCGGGCGCCGGCCCTCCCGCCGGTGCCGGGCTCCCGCCGGGCTGGCGCCAGTCCCAGCCGTCGGTCACGTCGGTGCCTCCCAGTCCGTCCCCCAGGGTCCCGCGCCGGGGGGCCGGCGGAGCCGACCGTGCCGTACGGGACTCCGTCCAGGATTGCACGGATGCCCCGAGTGGAGTCAGGGGTTGCCGCGCGTGATCGTCTGAGGGCCGACTCGCGGCTGCGCCCGTTGAGGCACGCCTCTAGGCTCTCAGTGCCAACCGACCCCTCGCACCACTCCGCCCGGAGGTGTCCCATCGCCACGGTCGCCGGCTCCGGCAACTCGACCGCCCAGGCGCTCCAGTTCGCCGAGTCGTACGTCACCGAGGATCTCGTGCTGCGGACGGCCCGCGCCCTCGCCCATGAGGTGGGCGTGGACGCCGTGACGCCGGGCGCCGGAGCCGCGCTGCGCCTGCTCGCCGCCGCCGGGAACGCGCGCGCGGTGGTGGAGATCGGCACCGGCACCGGAGTCAGCGGCGTCTGGCTGCTGCGCGGCATGCGCCCCGACGGCGTGCTCACCACCATCGACGTGGAGGTCGAGCACCAGCGCATCGCCCGGCGGCTGTTCCAGGAGGCGGGCTTCGCGTCGGGGCGTACCCGGATCATCACCGGCCGGGCCCTGGACGTGCTGCCGCGGCTCGCGGACGGCGCCTACGACCTGGTCTTCGTCGACGCCGAGGCGACCGGCTTCGCCGCCTGCGTGGACGCCGCGCTGCGGCTGCTGCGCCCCGGCGGCGTGCTCGCGCTCAACGGGGCCCTGGCCGGCGGCCGGATCGGCGACCCGGCCGCCCGCGACATGGAGACGGTCACCGTGCGGGAGACCATCAAGGCGATCCGCGAGTCGGAGCACTGGGTGCCGGCGCTGCTGCCCGTCGGGCACGGCCTGCTCGCCGCCGTGAAGGGCTGACCGCCCGGGTCAGCCCAGCGTGGCCAGCCAGCGCAGCAGCCCGCGGACGCCCCAACCGGTGGCGCCCTTGACCAGTTCGCCGTGCACGTCGTCCGACCAGGAGGGGGCGGACATGTCCAGGTGCGCCCAGCGGTCGCGCAGGTCGCCGGTGAACTCGCGGAGGAAGAGCGCGGCCACCACCGAGCCGGCGCCCCGGTTCGGGGAGCTGTGCAGGTCGGCGATCTCGCTGCCCAGGTACTCGACGTAGTCGTCGGCCAGCGGCATCCGCCAGGCCCGCTCGCCGGCCGCCGCGATCGCGCCCAGCAGGTCGGCGGCGAGGCCGTCGTTCTCGCTGTAGAGGGCGGCGTGCCGCTTGCCCAGCGCCACCGCGTTCGCCCCGGTCAGGGTGGCCAGGTCGACCAGCAGGTCGGGCTTCAGCTCCCGCACGGCGTACGCCATGGCGTCGGCGAGCACCAGCCGGCCCTCCGCGTCGGAGTTGGTGCTCTCGCTGGTCAGCCCGCCGTAGTGCCGGACGATGTCGCCGGGGCGGAACGCCGAGCCGCTGACCATGTTCTCGGCGAGCGGGGCCAGCGTGGTGACCCGCACCGGCAGGCCCAGCGCGGCGGCGCCCAGGGTGGCGGCGACCACGGCGGCCGCCCCGGCCATGTCCTTGCGCATCAGCTTCATGGCCGGCACCGGCTTGATCGAGATGCCGCCGCTGTCGAAGGTGATCCCCTTGCCGACCAGCACCACGTGGGTACGCGCGCCGGCCGGCCGCCAGTCCAGCTCGACCAGGCGGGGGCCGCTGGCCGAGCCGCCGCCGACGGCCAGGATGCCGCCGAAGCCCTCGGCGACCAGCTCCTCCGGCCCGCGCACCCGCAGGTGCAGGTCGGCGCGGCCGGACGCGGCGGAGGCCACCTGGGCGGCGAACCACTCCGGGTTCTTGGTGGACGAGGGGGTGTTGGTCAGGTCCCGGGCCAGCCGGGTCATCTCGGCCGTGGTCCGGGCGGTGGCCAGGATCGGCGCGAGCGCCTCCGGGTCGCCGACCACGACGTCCACCTCGGCCAGTGCGGGCCTGCCGCCGGCCTCGGTCAGGCGGTAGCGGTAGGAGCCGAGCAGCAGCCCCTCGGCCAGGCCGCGCAGTGCGTCCGGGGCTTCCGGAAGCGAAACCGTGATGTACGTCTCATCCTTGGCGGCCCGGGCCAGCGCCGCGCCGGCCACCCGCCAGTCGTGCTCGTCGCCCGCGCCGACGCCGAGCAGCCAGATCCGGGCGGGGCTGCCGCCGGGGCGCAGGTGCTCGCGTACCTCACCGGCGGCGCCGGTGAGCCGAGCGGCGGGCAGCAGCGCGACCGCCTCGGCCCGGACGTCGTCGCCGGGCGGGGCGGCAGTGGTGACCAGCGCGGCCGGGGCGTCCGGCCCTTCCGGACGAATGGGCAGGACGAGGGTGTCGGGCCGCGCGGGCCCGCTCACCAGACGAATGGCCAGCACGCTGGACCGTACCTCCGAAACTGCTCGAAGCGGGACACTTTGCCGCTCACCGACCGATGAAGGCCCTGAGCCACCGGCCGGGCCGGTGGCTCAGGGCAGGAGGAACCGTTCGCACGACGGACGTCGCGTGAACCTTTCCTCGAATCAGCCGGCGGCCGCCTTCAGCGCGTCACCCAGCGCGGTGGCCTCGTCGGGAGTCATCTCGACGACGAGCCGGCCACCACCCTCCAGCGGGACCCGCATGACGATGCCCCGGCCCTCCTTGGTGACCTCCAGCGGACCGTCGCCCGTCCGCGGCTTCATCGCCGCCATGTTGTCTCCCCTCAGACCTACACCAGGGTCGGTGGGTTGCCCCACAGCCACTTCGTCATGACCACCCGCAACCGTCGCGGGGGCGTCGACCAACGATTTTCCCTGATGAACACCGCCGGACCCAAACCGAAGCAGCATTGATGTAACAGCATCTAGCTTATCTTGGATAGGCCTGTCACAATGTGCGGTCATGCAGGCACGGTCGGCACTCTTCGACCTGTACGGCGACCATCTCCGGGCGAGGGGTGGCCGCGCACCGGTCGCCGCCCTGGTCAAGCTGCTGGCGCCGCTCGGGATCGCCCCACCGGCGGTCCGCACCGCGGTCTCCCGGATGGTCCGCCAGGGCTGGCTCGAACCCCTCCGGCTCGCCTCCGGGCCCGGATATTCGATCACACCAAAGGCGGCCCGTCGGCTGGACGAAGCGGGCGCCCGGATCTACCGCACCGGGCGGCACGCCTGGGACGGCCGGTTCGACCTGCTGGTGCTGGAGGCGCCCGGGTCCCGCCGGGACCGGCAGCGGCTCGCCGCCAACCTGACCTTCCTCGGCTACGGCACGCTGGACGACTGCACCTGGGTCGCTACCCGGCCGGGCGAGGACGTCGACGTCCTGCTCGCCGAGGCCGGGGTGCGCTACGAGCGGTTCACGGCGGCGCACGCCGCGGGCACCCCCGGTGCCATGGGCGTGGTCCGCCGCGCCTGGGACCTGGCCGAGATCGGCCGTGCGTACGAGCGGTTCGTCGCCGAGCAGAAGCCGTTGCTCACGGGCGTCACGGTGCGCAGCAGCGACGAGGAGGCGTACGCGGCCCGGTTCCGGCTCGTGCACGCGTGGCGTACGTTCCTGTTCCGGGACCCGCAACTGCCGCCGGCACTGCTCCCCGAGCGCTGGCCGGGCAGCAGCGCGGCCAGCTTCTTCGACCGGCACGCGGCCCGGCTCCGGCCGGCCGCCGACCGGTACGTCGAGCAGTGCCTCGACGCCAGCAACCGCCTCGCCCGACAGAAGGGTCGTTAGAAACGTGACCGAGCCGCTGCTCGTCGACCGCACCGACGCCGTCGTCACCCTGACGCTGAACCGCCCGACGGCGCTGAACTCGCTCGACGTGGCGCTCAAAGAGGCGCTCCGGGACACCCTGGCCGAGCTGGAGGCCGACCGGTCCTGCCGGGCGGTCGTGCTGGCCGGCGCGGGCGGCGCGTTCAGCGCCGGGCAGGACCTGCGGGAGCACGTGCAGACCCTGGAGTCCGCCGACGCCGACCCGCTGGGCACCGTGCGGGCGCACTACAACCCGATCGCCGCGCGGCTGGCCAACCTGCCCAAGCCGGTGATCGCCGCGGTGCGGGGCATGGCCGCCGGGGCGGGCGCGTCGCTGGCGTTCCTCGCCGACTTCCGGATCGGCGGCCCGAAGACCCGGTTCCTGATGGCCTTCGCCGGGGTGGGGCTGGCCGCCGACACCGGCGCCTCCTGGACGCTGCCCCGGCTGGTCGGCCACGCCAAGGCCGTCGAGCTGCTGATGCTCGCCGAGCCGGTGGGCGCCGAGGAGGCCTGCCGGCTGGGCCTGCTCAACCGGCTGGTCGACGACGACGAGCAGGTGCTCCCGGCCGCGCAGGAGCTGGCCGCCCGGCTCGCCGCCGGCCCGACCGTGGCGTACGGGGCGATCAAGCGCCAGCTCTCCATCGCCGACGCCGGCACCCTGGCCGACGCGCTGGCCGCCGAGGCCCAGGCCCAGGCGATCTGCGGCGCCACCGCCGACCACCGGGCCGCGACGATGGCCTTCGTGAACAAGCAGAAGCCGGTCTTCGAGGGCCACTGACCCGTCGCGGGTCAGTCGTCCTCTTCGGGATCCTGGTTGGCCTCGGCGCCGAGCACGAACGCCTGCATGGTCAGCTCGTCGCCGGCCGGTGAGACGAAGGCGGGCAGCTCGCGCGGGCCCAGCTCCTGCACGTAGGACCAGAAGAGCCGGACCGCCTCGGCGGGCGAGGCCGCCTCGATCGGCAGGTCGAGGCTGACCAGCCAGGAGCGGCGGGCCGGCGGCGGGCCGATCCGGTCGGCCAGCTCCCGGAAGCGGGCCGGGTCGAGCCCGGTGACCGGCCCGTCGAGGGCCAGGCCGGCGACCGGCACCGGCTCGTCGAGCACCCGCCGGGTGTACGTCACCACGAGCACGCCCGGACCGGCCTCGGACTGCGGGTCGTCCGGGTCTTCCCGGACCTCGCCGGTGGCCAGCGCGACCCGGCCGAGGGCCACCAGCCGCAGCGGCTCGTCGACCAGCACGGCGACCGGGTCACCGGGCCGGGGCCGGACGGCCGCGTCCAGCCCGGTCAGCTCCAGCGTGTCGTGGTGCACCAGCCGCTCGGCCTCGTAGCGCTCGGCGGGCAGCAGCACCGCCCAGGCGCCCGGCGCGGTGCCGCCCTCGATCGTCCCGCTCGCCCGCGACTCGGTGTCGGTCATGTCCCAATCCCATCACGCCGGACCGGGGCCGGTCCCGGCGCGTCTGCCGTCCGGGTCACGCCCCGGCGGGGTCGCGGGCCGCGTGGCAGTCGGCGAGGTGGTCGTCGACCATGCCGGTGGCCTGCATGAGCGCGTAGGCCGTGGTCGGCCCGACGAAGCGGAAGCCGCTCTTCTTGAGCGCCTTGGCCATCGCGGTGGACTCCGGGGTGAGCGCCGGCACCTCCGCGAACGACCGTGGCCGGGCCGCCCGGGGCGGCGGCGCGTAGGACCAGAGCAGCGCGGAGAGGCCGTCGGGCAGCGCCAGGGCGGCCCGGGCGTTGGCGATGGCCGCCTCGACCTTGGCCCGGTTGCGGACGATCCCCGCGTCGGCCAGCAGCCGGGCCACGTCGGCCTTGCCGTAGCCGGCGACCTTCTCGATCCGGAACTCGTCGAAGGCGAGCCGGAACGCGGGCCGCTTGCGCAGGATGGTCAGCCAGGACAGGCCGGACTGGAACGCCTCCAGGGTCAGCCGCTCGTAGAGCGTGTCGTCGCCGCGCAGCGGCCGGCCCCACTCCTCGTCGTGGTAGACGGCGTAGTCCGGGGTGCTCGCTCCCCAGGCGCAGCGGGGCAGCCCGTCGGCGCCGGTCACCAGGTCAGTCACGTCGTACACGGTAGGTCAGCCCACCGACAACGGCGGCGAGCGGCCGGTCAGGGCAGCCGGCCCTGCTCCACCAGCCGGGCGAACTTCTTCAACGCCTGGGTCAGGCTGAACTTCGAGCCGGGCCAGAGCACCGGCCAGGCCACCCGGCCGGCCGTCCCACCGGGCAGGTGGAACCACTCGTGCCAGACCACCTGGGTCCGGTTCCGCTCCATGGGGGTGCAGCGCAGCACACCGGGGCCGCGCAGCAGCTTGCCGCAGTGCACCACCCCGACCTCGTACGGCGCGTCCACCCGGACCACCCGCATCTCGTCGCGGAGCACGGCCGGGCCGATCGTGGTGACCGCCTCGACCAGGCTCCCCTCGCCGCCGTCCCCCTCGACCACCCGGACGGTGGTGAGCGGGATCCAGTCGGACTGCCGCTCCCAGGCGGTCAGCGCGGCGAAGACCCGCTCGGCGGGCGCTTCGACGATCACCGTCGCGGTGACCTCGGCGGCCCCGGGCTGCGCCGCCTCGGCGAAGCCGGCGCCGCCCGCGCCGGTCACGCGGACTCCGAGCGGACCACCGGTCCGCGCTCCCGATCGGTGTCGTCCTCGGCGGCGGCGTCGTGGTCGGCCGGGGTGGCGGTCGGGTCGGTGGGCGGCCGGAGGCCGACCTCGGGCGGGGTCTGGTCGACCGGGGCCGCCACCGGGGTGATCGGGGCCGGCCGGCCGGTGGCCGCCGCCGGGGTGGCGGCGGACGGCAGGGTGGCCACGTCCTCGACGGCGGCGGCGGCCGGGGCCTCCGCCACGCCGGCCTCGGCGGTGAGCGGCTCGGCGTCGGCGGCGGGCGGGTCGGTGGCCGGCGGCGGGGCGGAGGCCTCCGCCTCCGAACCGGTCGCGGCGGCCTCCGCGCGGGCGCGGCGCAGCGCCTCGGCCTCCTCCGTCCGGCCCTCGCGGAGCGCGGCGTTCTCGGCCTCCAGCACGCCGATCAGCTCGGACTTGTAGCCGATGTCGTACGCGGCCCGGCGCATCGCCGCGTCGACCTGGGCCATCCGGTAGCCGCGCAGCGCGGTGTCGAAGCGCACCTCGGCGACGTCCGACTCGTCCAGCGGGCGGCTGCCCGGCAGGGGCACGGCCCGCCCGTCCGGCTCGGCCGGCGCGAGGCCCGGATCCCGCCCGGAGACCAGCACCGTCACCCCGAACACCACGGCCGCGACGGTCAGCGCGACGACCAAGAGGAGCAGAACCTCACCCATGGGGAGATCGTGGCATGCGGGCGGGGATCGGGCGAGCCCTCCGCCGCCTCCGATCCGAATCGCCGGACCGGATAGCGTCGGGGGCGACCGGCGGGAGATCGGCGATGAGGAGGCGGGCATGACCGGGGCGCTGCGGCTCGGCGGACGGACCTTCTCCCCGGGCGAGCTGGTGGTGATGGCGATCGTCAACCGCACGCCGGACTCGTTCTTCGACAAGGGCGCCACGTTCGCGCAGGACAGCGCGCTGCGCGCGGTCGAGCGGGCGGTGACCGAGGGCGCCGAGATCATCGACATCGGCGGGGTGAAGGCCGGCCCGGGCGACGAGGTCGACGTGACCGAGGAGATCCGGCGCACGGTGGACACCATCGCCGCGGTCCGGGCCGCCTTCCCGGACGTGGTCATCTCGATCGACACCTGGCGCGCCGAGGTGGCGGTGGAGGCGGTGGCGGCCGGCGCCGACCTGCTCAACGACACCTGGTCGGGAGCGGATCCCGCACTGGCCCGGGTCGCCGCGGCGACCGGCGCCGGACTGGTCTGCTCGCACGCCGGCGGGCTCCCCCCGCGGACCCGGCCGCACCGGGCCGCGTTCGACGACGTGGTGGCCGACGTGGTCGCCACGGTCACCGGCCTCGCCGAGCGCGCGGTCGGCCTCGGCGTACGCCGGGACGGGATCCTGATCGACCCGGCGCACGACTTCGGCAAGAACACCCGGCACTCGTTGGAGATCACCCGTCGGCTGGGCGAGCTGACCGACACCGGCTGGCCACTGCTGGTGGCCCTGTCGAACAAGGACTTCATCGGCGAGACGCTGGACCTGCCGGTGCCCGACCGGTTGGAGGGCACCTTGGCGGCCACCGCCGTCTCGGCCTGGCTCGGCGCCCGGGTGTTCCGCGCCCACCAGGTCCGCGAGACCCGTCGGGTGCTGGACATGGTGGCCTCGATCCGGGGGGACCGGCCGCCGGCCCTGACCCGCCGCGGGCTGGCCTGAGCCGGTCAGGTCCAGCGCAGGATGTTCCGGCGCCAGGCGTAGAGGATGCCGAGCGCCACCACGGCGACGAAGACGCCCATCTCCACCACGGTGGTCACGCCGTACCCGGGCCGGTCGAAGATCAGCGCCCAGGGGAAGAGGAAGACCGCCTCCACGGCGAAGAGCACGTACAGGTAGGCGTAGACGTAGTAGCGGATCTGCATCTGCGCCCAGTCGCCGCCGACCGGGTCGAGACCGCACTCATAGCTGGCCCGCTTGCCCCAGGGATCGGCCGGACGGCCAGGACGTAACACCCGATTGGCTGAGAACGCCGTAACGAAGAAGAGCACGGCGGCGAGCAGCAGGAGACCGAGCGTGGCGTACGAGCCGAGGTAACCGGTCACGGTCGGGAGCCTACCGGGCCGGCCGTCACGACACACGAAACACGTTACGTATTTGTTTCCTCTGGGGACTAGTGCCCGAAGGCAACTGTTGCCAAATAATGAAACCTCACTGAGCGTCACGGAGGACCCATGGCCCGCCCCCGCGTACGGCCCGCTCGGCGCGCCCCGCTTCGAGGTGTCCCCAGACTGCTCGTACCCGCGCTGGTCGCCGGGATCGCGGCGGCCGCCGCGATGTCGCCCGCTTGGGCGACGCCCTCGCCGACCGTGAGCGGGGTGGTCCGGGTGGCCGAGCCGGGCGACCCGGAGGAGCCGGGCGGCGAGCCCGGCGCCGACCCGACCGAGGCCACGCCCACCGTGGACCCCACGGCGACGGAGCCGGCGCCGACCAGTCCGCCGCCGACCGAGGCCCCATCGCCCACGTCGCCGGCGCCGACCACCACCGTGCCGGAGACGCCGACCACCGCGCCCGGTGAACCGGCGCCCACCACCACCGCGCCGACCGCCACCACGCCGGCTCCCCCGCCGGTCGGGCCGCCGCCCGCCGGGCCGCCGCCGGGCCAGCCGGGCCAGCCGGCCGGCACCCCGCTCGGCGTGCGGGTCACCACCGAGGACGTCGTGCTGACCTCGGCCTACTGGAACGCGGACAGCACGGTGACCACGCTGCGGGTGACGGTGACCAACGCCGGTGGCCGGACGGAGTCGATCCGCCTCGGCTACACCCTGCCGGCCGGCCTGACCGACGCCGGTACTCCCGGCTGCGCGTCCGCCGGCGGCGGCAGCCACCGCTGCGGCGAGTGGACCGCCGCCCCGGGCGCCCGGTTCCGCACCTCGATCCGGGTCCGGGTCGCCGGCGACGCCTGGCGGTCCATGCCGCTGAGCGGGTCGGTCCAGGTCACCGCCACCGCGCCCGGGGTGGCCGGCGCGGCCGGCGACGACGAGGGCTTCGCGGTCCTCTTCCCGCCCGGGCCGCCGGTGCCCGGCATCTCGCTCCGCGCCGACGAGGTGCTCTTCGACATCAGCGGCGCACCCAGCACCCTGACGGTCCGCCTCGGCAACACCGGCAAGGTCGACGCCGCCGGCCGGGTCG
This sequence comes from Micromonospora sp. NPDC023966, assembly GCF_040639095.1. Lineage (NCBI taxonomy): Bacteria > Bacillati > Actinomycetota > Actinomycetes > Micromonosporales > Micromonosporaceae > Micromonospora > Micromonospora sp. NPDC023966. The sequence goes on from NZ_JBEZZJ010000028.1 coordinate 57,581, forward strand.
ACGTGGTCCTCCCCGCCGGGGTGACCGTCACCGGCCCGCCGGGCGGCTGCGCCCCGGCGGCCCCGGACCGGACCCGGTGCGAGCTGGGCACCATCGCGGCCGGCCGGACCATCACCCTGAGCCTGCCGGTGACCGCCTCGGCGGAGGCCCAGCGCCGCGCCCCGCTGGCCGGCGCGGTGGTCGGGCGGCTGGATCCGCGCAGCGGTCGGGACCGGCAGGTGCAGATGAGCTTCCGGATCACCGCCGCGGCCGCGCTGGCCACCCCGACGGTCGGGGCACCCGCCCCGACCGGCTCGCAGGGCGTGGTGGCCGCCGCCGCCGGGCAGACCGCCGACGAAGGCAACTCGGTGCACCTGACGGCGGTCACCCTGATCGGGGTCTCCGGGCTGCTGGTGGTGCTCGCGCTGGCCCTGGCCACCACGTCGCTGCGCCGCCGCACAGGAGCCGCGACGACGGACCCGGTCGCCCGCCCCGCGGAGGAATGAGTCGCGGAGGCGCCGGGCCGGTGCGGTGATCTGAATTACGGGCCGCGGTACTAAACGCCGCAAAGCCGGGCATACAGCGGCCCGATCAGGTCCCATACGTCGGACCTCCACCAAGGTTGCCCTAAGGGACCGACGTAGGCTCTGACGTGAGAAATGTAGCGGGCCGGACCAGCGACGGACGGCCGGCGACAGCAGCGCGTCTAGGAGGGCACGTGGCCGGGCAAGGCGGGGTCACCATCACGTTCAGCCGCCCGTGCGACGGCGCTCAGCGAAGCGAGGTACGGGCGTGACCAAGCAGATCCGTCAACTGGACCGGGTGGTCATCCGGTTCGCCGGCGACTCCGGCGACGGCATGCAGCTCACCGGTGACCGGTTCACCTCTGAGACGGCGCAACTGGGCAACGACATCTCCACGTTGCCCAACTTCCCGGCGGAGATCCGCGCCCCCGCCGGCACCCTGCCGGGCGTGTCGAGCTTCCAGGTGCACTTCGCCGACTACGACATCCTGACCCCCGGCGACGCGCCGAACGTGCTGGTGGCGATGAACCCCGCCGCGCTCAAGGCCAACCTGGCCGATCTGCCGCGCGGCGCGGACATCATCGTCAACACCGACGAGTTCACCCGGCGCAACCTGGCCAAGGTGGGCTACGCGACCAGCCCGCTCGAGGACGACTCGCTCGCCGGCTACGTGGTGCACCCGGTCGCGCTGACCTCGATGACGATCGGCGCGCTCGCCGAGCAGGAGGTGTCCAAGAAGGACGCCGAACGGGCCAAGAACATGTTCGCCCTCGGCCTGCTGAGCTGGATGTACTCCCGCCCGTACGAGTCGACGCTGCGCTTCCTGGAGCGCAAGTTCGCGGCCCGCCCCGAGCTGGTCGCGGCGAACGTGGCGGCCTTCCGGGCCGGCTGGAACTTCGGCGAGACCACCGAGGACTTCTCCGTCCGCTATGAGGTCAAGCCGGCGAAGATGCTGCCCGGCACCTACCGGAACATCACCGGCAACGCGGCGCTGTCGCTGGGCCTGGTGGCCGCCGGGGTCCGCTCCGGGCTGCCGGTCTTCCTCGGCGCCTACCCGATCACCCCGGCCTCGGACATCCTGCACGAGCTGAGCAAGCACAAGAAGTTCGGCGTGGTCACCATGCAGGCCGAGGACGAGATCGCCGCGGTCGGCGCGGCGCTGGGCGCCTCGTACGGCGGCTCGCTCGGCATCACCACCACCAGCGGCCCGGGCGTCGCGCTGAAGAGCGAGACCATCTCCCTGGCCGTGGCGCTGGAGCTGCCGCTGGTCATCGTCGACGTGCAGCGGGCCGGGCCGTCCACCGGCATGCCCACCAAGACCGAGCAGGCCGACCTCAACCTGGCCCTGTACGGCCGGCACGGCGAGGCCCCGGTCGCGGTGATCGCGCCGAAGTCGCCGGCCGACTGCTTCCACGCGGCCCTGGAGGCGGCCCGGATCGCCCTCACCTACCGCACCCCGGTGCTCCTGCTGTCGGACAACTACGTGGCCAACGGCTCCGAGCCGTGGCTGCTGCCGGACGTGGAGAGCCTGCCCGACCTGCGGGTCGAGTTCGCCAGCCGGCCCAACGGCGAGGACGGCACCACCTTCCTGCCCTACCTGCGGGATCCGGAGACGCTGGCCCGCCCGTGGGCCATCCCGGGCACCCCGGGCCTGGAGCACCGGATCGGCGGCCTGGAGAAGGCCGACAAGACCGGCGACATCTCGTACGACCCGGCGAACCACGACTTCATGGTGCGCACCCGGGCGGCCCGGATCGAGACCATCCCGGTGCCGGACGTCGAGGTGGAGGACCCGGACGGCGACGCCCGGGTGCTGGTGCTCGGCTGGGGCTCGACGTACGGCCCGATCGGCGCCGCCTGCCGGGGCCTGCGGCAGCGCGGGCTCTCCGTCGCCCAGGCGCACCTGCGCCACCTGGCCCCGATGCCGGCCAACCTCGGCGAGGTGCTGCGCGCGTACGACCGGGTGGTCATCCCCGAGATGAACCTCGGCCAGCTCGCCCACGTGATCCGGGCGAAGTACCTGGTCGACGCGATCGGCTACAACCAGGTCCGCGGCCTGCCCTTCACCGCCGCCGAGCTGGAGACGATGCTGGAAGAGGTCCTGAAGAATGTCTGAGCCCGTCGCCCTCAAGCTCACCGCCAAGGACTTCAAGTCCGACCAGGAGGTGCGCTGGTGCCCCGGTTGCGGCGACTACGCCATCCTGGCGGCCGTCCAGGGCTTCATGCCGGAGCTGAACATCCCCCGGGAGAACATCGTCTTCATCTCGGGCATCGGCTGCTCGTCCCGCTTCCCGTACTACATGAACACCTACGGGATGCACTCGATCCACGGCCGCGCCCCGGCGATCGCCACCGGCCTGTCGGTGACCCGGCCGGACCTGTCGGTCTGGGTCGTCACCGGTGACGGCGACGCCCTCTCCATCGGCGGCAACCACCTCATCCACTCGCTGCGCCGCAACGTCAACCTCAAGATCCTGCTGTTCAACAACCGGATCTACGGCCTGACCAAGGGGCAGTACTCGCCGACCTCCGAGATCGGCAAGGTGACCAAGTCGACGCCGGTAGGCTCGGCGGACGCCCCGTTCAACCCGCTGTCGCTGGCGCTCGGCGCGGAGGCCACCTTCGTGGCCCGGACCATCGACTCCGACCGCAAGCACCTCCAGTCGGTGCTGCGGGCCGCCGCCGAGCACCAGGGCTCCGCGTTCGTGGAGATCTACCAGAACTGCAACATCTTCAACGACGGCGCGTTCGACCCGCTCAAGGAGCCGGCCACCCGGGACGACTTCCTGATCCGGCTGGAGCACGGTCAGCCGATCACCTTCGGCAAGGACGGCCAGTTCTGCGTGGTGCACCCGCCGGGCGGCTTCGGGCTGGAGGTCCGGGAGACGGCGGGCACCCCGGCGGAGGAGATCGTGGTGCACGACGCCACGGTCGCCGACCCGGCGTACGCGTTCGCGCTGTCCCGGCTGCCCGGGCTCGACCTGCGGAACACCCCGATCGGCGTGTTCCGCTCGGTTACCCGCTCGTCGTACGACAGCGTGGTGCAGGAGCAGGTCGCCGCGGCGAAGGCCGCCGTCGACCAGACCCCCGAGCAGCAGCTCGCCGGCCTGCTCTCCACCGGCGACACCTGGACGATCCTCTGACGCGTCCTTGACGACGACCGCGAGGGCGGGCCGTTCCCCAGGGAACGGCCCGCCCTCGTCGTCGGATCAGGCCACGGCCGAGGCCGGCACCCACAGCTCGTCGATGGCCCGCTCGGCCGACGCGAGGCTCTGCTCGTGCAGCGGGATCAGCTCGGCCATAGCCGGGGTGACCGGCGCCAGGGTCAGCTCAGCCGAGATGAAGCGCGGCTCCAGGCCGGTCATCGACAGGCCGTGCGGGAGCCAGGGCTCGGCGTGGTCCCAGCCCTCGCGCGGGGTGCCCGGGCCGTAGCCGCCACCCCGGGTGCCCAGCACGATGAACTCGCGACCGCCGAGCAGGCCGCCCCCGGTGGCCGGGTCGTACGCGATGCCGGGCGCGATGAGGTGGTCGACCCACGTCTTCACGCTGCTCGGCGCGCCGTAGTTGTAGAGCGGAAGGCCGAGCAGGATCGTGTCGGCCCGCTTCACCTCGTCCACCAGCCGCTCGCTCAGCTGCCAGGAGGCGCGCTGCGACGGGGTGTGCTGCTCCGCCGGCACCATCCGGGCCAGGCCACCGGCCTCGTCCAGGTGCGGCAGCGGCTCCCGGCCGAGATCGCGGTAGGTGACCGTGCCGCCCGGATGGGCGGCGCGCCACGCGGCGGCGGCGCGGGCGGTGAGCCGCCGGCTGATTGAGTGCTCGCCCCGGATGCTGGAGTCGATGTACAACAGGTGTGCCACTTGGTTAACCCTCCACAGATCGTTTGTGTAGCGCCAACCATTTATAGCAGGCCTATGTTCCGTGCCCTGCGTAAACTGGGTCACATGCCAGCCCTACCGGTCGAGGAGTCGGAGCAGCACCGCTCCGGGCCGCTGCTCGACCACCTGGCCCGGCGGATGCGGCTGCGGTCCGAGTCGGTGCTGGCGCCCCTCGGCCTGCGCCCCCGGCACCTCGTCGCGCTCACCGTGCTGCGCGACTCGGACGGCATCAGCCAGCAGGGGCTGGCCAGCACGCTGCAGATCGACGGCACGAACGTGGTCGGGCTGCTCAACGACCTGGAGGCGGAGGGCCTGGTCGAGCGGCGACGGTCACCCGAGGACCGGCGCCGTCACGTGGTCAGCCTCACCGCGGCGGGCGCGAAGCGGCTCCGCGAGGCGGAGTGCGCCCTGGCCGTGGCCGAGGACGAGGTGCTCGGCGCGTTGGGGCCGGGCGAGCGCGACACGCTCTACGAACTGCTCCGCCGGGCGACCAGCGGTCGCCCCATGAGCTGCGTCGAGGCCTCCGGGGACGAGCCGGACCCCATCTGCTGACCGCCGGGCCGGAAAAAAATCCGGCGGCGATGTCGAGAACCCGTGGCCGGCTCCGTCCCCGGGGTGAACGTGACCAGAACGGGTCGCGTCAGCACCGAGGAGAAACACGATGGCCAAGTACCTGCTGCTGAAGCACTACCGCGGCGCTCCGGCCGCGGTCAACGACGTGCCCATGGACCGGTGGACGCCGGAAGAGATCTCGGCGCATGTCCAGTACATGAACGACTTCGCGGCCCGGCTGGAGACCACCGGCGAGTTCGTCGACGGTCAGGCCCTCGCCCCCGAGGGGACGTTCGTCCGGTACGACGGCGAGGGGCGCCCGCCGGTCACCGACGGCCCGTTCGCGGAGACGAAGGACCTCATCGCCGGCTGGATGGTGATCGACGTCGACAGCTACGAGCGCGCCATCGAGCTGGCCGGGGAGCTGTCGGCCGCCCCCGGGGCGGGCGGGAAGCCGATCCATGAGTGGCTCGAGGTGCGCCCGTTCCTGACCGAGCCGCCCACCATCACGGAGTGACCACTCCGGTGAACGAGGTCCTGCTCCGGAGCCTCACGCCGAGCGTGCTCGGGGTCCTCGTCCGTCGCGGAGCCGACTTCGCGACGGCCGAGGACGCCGTGCAGGACGCGCTGGTCGAGGCGATCCGGGTCTGGCCGGCCGACCCGCCGCGGGACCCGAAGGGCTGGCTGGTCACCGTGGCCTGGCGCCGGTTCCTCGACGCGGCCCGCGCCGACGCCGCCCGCCGCCGGCGTGAGGACCTCGTCGACGAAGAGCCGTCGCCCGGGCCCGTGCCCGCGGTGGACGACACGCTCCAGCTCTACTTCCTGTGCGCCCACCCGTCGCTGACACCGTCGTCCGCGGTCGCGCTCACGCTGCGCGCCGTCGGCGGGCTGACCACCCGCCAGATCGCCCAGGCCTACCTGGTGCCCGAGGCGACCATGGCGCAGCGCATCAGCCGGGCCAAGCGCACCGTCTCCGGCGTGCGGTTCGACCAGCCCGGCGACGTGGCCACCGTGCTGCGCGTCCTCTACCTGGTCTTCAACGAGGGCTACTCCGGCGACGTCGACCTCGCCGCCGAGGCCATCCGGCTCACCCGGCAGCTGGCGGCCGCGATCGACCACCCCGAGGTGGCGGGGCTGCTCGCCCTCATGCTGCTCCACCACGCCCGGCGCGCCACCCGGACCGCACCCGACGGCAGCCTGGTTCCGCTGGCCGAGCAGGACCGCCGTCGGTGGGACACCACCTCGATCGCCGAGGGCGTCGAGATCCTCCAGGCGGTCCTCGCCCGGGACCGGCTGGGTGAGTTCCAGGCCCAGGCCGCCATCGCGGCACTCCACGCCGACGCGCCCACCGCCGGGGAGACCGACTGGGTGCAGATCGTCGAGTGGTACGACGAACTCGCGCGCCTGACCGACAGCCCGGTCGTCCGGCTCAACCGCGCGGTGGCCGTCGGCGAGGCCGACGGACCGCGCGCCGGGCTGGCGGCGCTCGCCGCGCTGGACGATTCACTGCCCCGTTACGCGGCGGTGGCGGCGTACCTGCACGAACGCGACGGCGACCTGGCGACGGCGGCACGGCTGTACGTCGAGGCGGCACGGAAGGCCCCCAACCTCGCCGAGCGCGACCACCTGACGCGCCAGGCGGCCCGGCTCAACGCCCGCCGGTCGCGCTGACGGGTCGCGCTCCGCTCTCCCCGCAGCATCTCGCGCGGCTCATCGGGCAAGAGCCGGGAAAGGTCAGACCGTCGCCGCGGACTGGGGACGGTCGTCCCGGACGTGGACCAGCATGTCGCCGGTCTCGATCACCGCGCCGGCCTTGTCGTTCAGCGCCACCACCTTGCCCCGGCGGACCAGGGCGATGACCAGCGCCTCCAACTCCCGGGGCGACCGGCCCACCTCGCTGCGCTCGGCGGAGCGCATGGCCAGCGCCATGCCCTGGCCGGGGGTGAGCAGGTCCTCGACCACGTCGATCAGCGGCGGGGCGGAGGTGGAGAGGCCGAGCAGCCGGCCGGCCGTCGCCGAGGAGACGATCACGTGGTGCGCCCCGCTCTGCTTGAGCAGCGGCGCGTTCTCCGCCTCCCGGACCGCCGCGATGATCCGTACCTGGCCGGCGGTGAGCTGCCGGACGGTCAGCGCCACCAGCACCGACGCGTCGTCGCTGTCGGTCGCGATGATGACCGCCTTGGCGGTGCGGACGTGCGCCTCCTCCAGCACCGAGGAGCGGGTCGCCGAGCCCTCGATGGCGACCAGCCCGGCCGAGGTGGCCTGCCGCAGCGCGGCGCCGGTCCGCTCGACCACCACGATCTTGGCCTTGTCCAGACCGTTCTCCAGCAGCGCGGAGACGGCGCTGCGGCCCTTCGTGCCGTAGCCGCAGATGATGACGTGGTCCTTCACGATTCTCCTCCACCGCGCCAGGCGACGGCCCGTCCGGTACTGCTCGGTCAGGACTTCCAGGGTGGTGCCGACCAGGATGATCAGGAAGAGCACCCGGGCCGGCGTGACGAACAGGACGTTGACCAGGCGCGCCGAGGAGGCGGCCGGCGTGATGTCGCCGTAGCCTGTGGTGGAGAGCGAGACCACCGCGTAGTAGAAGCAGTCGAGGAGGGTGAGGCCGTCCTCGTTGACGTCGCGGTAGCCGTCGCGGTCGATCCAGACCGCCGTCACCACGGCGAGCACCAGGCCCAGGGCGGCGAGCAGGCGCAGACTCAGCGCGCTCAGCGGCCCCCGCCGTTGCGCGGGAAAATGGATCACCGTCGGCCCTGCTCCGCCACCGTCGCCTGCACGCCCACAACATAGCGGGTACGTCCGGTTCCGGCCTGCCGGGGCGAGGTGCGGGCCGAGCCGGGCCGGTCTCCGTCGCCGGGAGGGGGCATGATGGGGACGTCCGGGAGACGACGACCGCGAGGAGGCCCGCATGTCGTTGCTGCGACGGGTGATCGGTGGGGTGCTCCGCCGGGTCCGCCTGCGTCAGGGCCGCACCCTGCGCGAGGTGGCGCTGGCGGCCGGCGTCTCCCTGCCCTACCTCTCCGAGGTGGAACGCGGCCGCAAGGAGGCCTCCTCCGAGGTACTGGCGGCGGTCTGCCGGGCCCTCGGGATCCACCTCTCCGACCTGCTCGAGGAGGCCCGCGACGAGCTGCGCCGGGTCGAGCGGCGGGCACCGGTCTCTTCCGGGGTGACGCTGGCCCGGCTGGACCGGGTGCCGGCCACCCGGACCGGGCCGCAACTGCGGGTCGGCGGGCCGCGGCTGCACGCCACCCGACGGCCGGTCGCCCCGACCCCGCTGCTCGGCGGGGCGCTGCGGCTGCCGGGCACCGCGCCCGCGCCGATCGGCCCGGACCTCGGGTACGCCTCCCCGACCGCGTTCGGCACCGGCACCCGGATCTGGCTGATCCCCTCCGCGCCGGCCGCCCGCCACCGTCCGCGTACCTCGGTGACGCTGGCCCGGCGACGGGCCCGGGCCGGCCGGCGGCGACTGGCCGCCGCCTAGGCCCGGCCGGTTCTGCCCAGGGCGGATCTGCCCCGGGCAGAAACCCTGGGCTGCGGGACGCCGCCCGCCGGAGGCTGGAGACCGCCGGTTGCCGGGCGGCCCCTCGCCCACCGGCGCCCACGGAGGGTGGTCAGGTCATGGGATACGGCATCTGGATGCTGGACGAGGGACAGCCGACCCTCGGCGACCGGGTCTTCGAGCGGCTGCTCAAGGAGCGCATCATCTTCCTCGGCACCGAGGTCACCGACGCCTCGGCCAACCAGATCTGCGCGCAGATCCTGCTGCTGGCCGCCGAGGACCCGGAGCGGGACATCTTCCTCTACATCAACTCGCCCGGCGGCTCGGTGAGCGCCGGCATGGCCGTCTACGACACCATGCGGTACGTCAAGAACGACGTGGCGACGCTGGCCCTCGGGATGGCCGGCTCGATGGGGCAGTTCCTGCTCTGCGCCGGCGCGGCCGGGAAGCGGTTCGCGCTGCCGCACTCGCGGGTGATGATGCACCAGCCGTCCGGCGGGATGGGCGGCACGGCCGCCGACATCACCATCCAGGCGGAGAACATGCTGCACGTGAAGCGGACCATGCAGGAGCTGATCGCCCGGCACAGCGGGCACACCCTGGACGAGATCCAGCGCGACTGGGACCGGGACCGCTGGTTCACCGCCGAGCAGGCCCGCGACTACGGCCTGATCGACCAGGTGGTCACCCGCGCCGAGCAGCTTCCCGCCTGAGCGGGACGGCCGACAACGGGGGCGGCCGGCGGGGTGCTCCCGCCGGCCGCCGGTCGTGCGTCGGGTCAGGGCAGGTCGACGAACTCGTCGAGGAAGTCCCGCGCGGTCGGGGCGTCCAGCCGGTACGACACGTTGGTCGCGTAGCAGGGGCCGTCGCCGGTGATGGTGGTGGCGGCGAGCACCCGCTCGCCGTCGAGGGTGACGAAGTTCGGGCCGCCGGAGTCGCCGTAGCAGGCGCCGCCGTAGTCCCGGCTCTCGTTCATCGCAAGCCGCACCCAGGTCTTGTTCAAGGCGTCGAAGCCGACCTCGGCCTTGTTGCGGACGCCGCCACCGGGGTGGGTCTGCCCGCCCGGCCCGTTCTGGGCCTCCTGGGTGCCGTAACCGGCGACCACCCAGGTCGCGGCGTCCAGCGCCCGGGAGCCCAGCGCGTCGAGCTGACCGGCGGCGGGCAGCGTCGCCGGGGTGAACGGCCACCGCTTCGCCAGCTCGGCCGCCTGGCCGTCGGAGAACTCGATGACCGCGATGTCGTGCGCGTCGGCGGAGTTGCCGGGGTAGCCCGGGTTGGTGTGCTCGGTGCCCTCGACCCCGACCTTGGCGGCAGTCTGCGCCGGGGTCAGTCCCTCGGCCTTGGCCGCGTCGAGCGCGCCCTGCACGTCCTGGGCCAGCGAGACGTAGAAGCGCACGCCGGGCGACCAGTCGGTCGTGCAGTGCGCGGCGGTGAGGAAGGTGTTCCGGTCGACCATCGTGCCGGAGCAGTACCAGTCGATGGTCTCCGAGACACCGTCGCCGTCGCGGTCCCAGAGGGCCAGCATGGCGCCGACCTCGGTGCGCTCCGGCGCGGGCTGGGCGTTGTAGGTGTTGATGGCCGACGCGGGTGCGGCGCCGGCCAGGACCGCCGCGACCGTCGCGGTGGTCAGGGAGGCGAAGAGTGCGGAACGACGCAAAGAGTCCTCCGGTGCAGGATCTGGTGGCGGGACGGCGACGGCGGCCGGCGTCGGACGCGCCCCCTCGATCGCGTCCGTCACCCCCCTCACGGGTGGCCGCGATGTCGCCGGTCCTCGATGTACGCGAGCCTATGACCAGGGTTCCCGCCACGCACGCGGTGACGGGTGCAGCGTGTTCCGGCGAATTCTTGTTACATCACCGGGACCACCCCGGCCGGTCGCGGGCGCGGCCGGCCGGGGTCCCGATCGGCGGATCAGGGGTAGCTGACCACCGGGCTGGTGCCGTACGAGCCGACCACCGGGGTGCCGGCCTCGTTGACGGTGCGCTCGATGCCGCCGCTGCCGTCCAGGAAGACGGTGATCGCGTCGTGGAACCGCACGCCGGCCCGGCGCGGCGCCTCGATGGCCCGGTCGCAGCGGATGTCGACCTTCTGGTTGAAGTACGAGTAGACGCCCAGCCCCCACGCCTCGTGCTCGCGCACTTGGTCGGCGACCTTGTAGGAGGCCCAGCCGTTGCCGGTCGGGCTGCGCCAGGCCGCCTGGCTCGGCGGGTCGTAGGGCAGCTCGCTCTGGTAGAAGACGGTCCGGCCGCGCTCGCCGTTCCAGATGGTCTGCCAACGCTGGTAGTGCTCGACGAAGAGCCCGTACGCGGTCACGTCGTCGCCGTTGACCACCACTCCGGTGGCGGCGGTGTTGACGGTCCAGCCGATGGTGCCCGGCTTGCCGTGGTCGCCGCGCCAGGCCCAGATGTTGTCGATCAGGGTGTGCCGGCTGTTCACCACCAGGCTGGTCACCGCCCGGCCCGCGTACGGGCCGCCGATGCGGAAGAAGACGTCCTGGAGTGAGATCGGGTTGCTGTCGTGCGACCGGTGGCTGTTCCGCTTGCCGACCTCGACGAGCACCTCCGACTCGACCGGCCCGGCGTCGACCAGCACCCCGGCGATCCGGACGCCGTCCACGTCCTCGATCCGCAGGGCGGCGTCGCCGGTGGTCGGGGCGAGGCTGGGCATGCCGAGGCCGAGCACGACGGTGTCCGGGTGCTTGACCCGCAGCGCCCGCTCCAGGTGGTAGACACCCGGGGTGAGCAGCAGGTGCCGGCCGCGGGAGAGTTCCTGGTTGATCCGCTTGGCCGAGTCGGTGGGCTTGGCGATGAAGAAGTCGGACAGCGGCAGCGAGGGCACCGGCGCGGCGCCGGCGCCCCAGGTGGTGCCGGCGGTGTCGCGCCGCAGCCGGGGCACGGCCACCCGCCAGCCGCCCGCGCCGTCCACGAAGAGGTAGGGCTTCTCCCGGGTCACCGGGCTGGTCGGCAGGGTGGTGTACGGCGGGTTCGGGAAACCCTGCGCGGGCGCGCCGACGACGCCGGAGAAGACCTGGTTCCAGACCCCGTTGGTCCAGTCCCCGCCGAGTTCGCTGTCCCGGGTCAGCCACTGCTGCTGCGAGCCGTTGATGGTGATGCCGTCCACCTTGGAGTCGGCGATGTAGCCGCCGCTGGAGTAGCCGCCGTTGCCGGGCTCCAGCCAGAGGATGCCCTTGATGTGCACCCGGCGCATCGGCGACGCCTGGGAGACCGCCCACTGGTTCGACCAGTCGGTGGGGCTGACGGCGAGGTTCTCCACCGAACGCCAGAAGTTGGTCAGCGCGGAGATGCCGGCCTGCGAGTTCGGGTCGGGCTGGCCGATCACCCGCACCGCGCCGTGGATCTCCACGTCGTCGGGGTGCGCGCCGAGGCCGGCCACCGTCGTGTAGTAGCCGAGCCGGGCGTTCACCTCGTACCGGCCGGGCTTGAACAGCACGGCGTACCGGTCGAAGCCCATCTCGTTGTGCTCCTGGGCGGCGAAGATCCGGTCCAGGTTGGACTGGATCTCCTCCACCGGGGTGGCCTGGTCGTACACGAAGACGTTGGGGCCGAAGTCGGGCTCGGCGCCGGCGTCCTCGCCGGCCGGGGACGCGGCGGCGGGCACGGCCGGGAGCCCGAGGGCGGTGACCGACGCCGCCGAGGCGGCGGTGAGGGCGAGGAAGCGGCGGCGGGAGGGGTCGAGTGGTCTCATCTGCCTGCCTGTTCGGTGATGGGTATGGAGAGCGCTCTCTGGGCGTTCCTACCGCATCGACACCGATCCCGCCAGCCTTGACCGGTTCCGGAACTAGCCCCGCGCGTCGTAGCGGGCGCGGGCGGCCTCCACCTCGACGAGGTGGCTGGTGGCCCAGGCCTCCAGGCCGGCGACCAGGTCCAGCAGGCTGCGGCCGAGTTCGGTGAGCGCGTAGTCCACCCGGGGCGGCACGCTGGCGTGCACGGTGCGCGTGACGATGCCGTCCCGCTCCAGGCCGCGCAGGGTCTGGGTGAGCATCTTCTGGCTGATCCCGTCGATCCGCTCGGCCAGCTCGCCGTAGCGCGTGTCGCCGTCGGCCAGGGTCAGCACCACCAGCACGCTCCAGCGGTCGCCGATCCGGTCGAGGACCTTCCGGCTGCCGCAGTTCCGGTTGAACGGATCCGCCTGCACGTTGCCACTCTCCTTCAGTGCGTACCGAACTTGAAGGTGCCTACTCTCCAACGGGAAGTAACAGGAAGTTGTTCCCGTTGGCGTGGGAAGACAGTCGATGTCGCAACCAACAGGGAGTGCTCATGTCCATCGTCGTCACCGGCGCCACCGGCCACCTCGGCCGCCTGATCGTCGAAGAGCTGCTCGACCGGGGCGTGCCCGCCGACCAGATCGTGGCGCTCGGCCGGGACGTCGACCGGCTCGCCGGCCTCGCCGCGCGGGGCGTGGTCACCCAGCGGGCCGACTACGACGACCCCGGGTCGCTCCAGGCGGCCTTCGCGGGCGCCGAGAAGCTGATGTTCGTCTCCGGCAGCGAGGTCGGCAAGCGGCTGGTGCAGCACGGCAACGTGGTCACCGCCGCCAAGGAGGCCGGCGTCGGGCTGGTCGTCTACACCAGCATCGCCAACGCGGACACCTCGAGCCTGGTGCTCGCCGCCGAGCACAAGGCGACCGAGCAGCTGATCAAGGACTCCGGGCTGCCGTACGTCTTCCTGCGCAACAGCTGGTACCTGGAGAACTACACCGGCCAGCTCCCCACGTACCTCCAGCACGGCGTGGCGGGCGCGGCGGGTGACGGGCGGGTCAGCGCCGCCACCCGCGCGGACTACGCCGCGGCCGCCGCCGCGGTGCTCACCGCCGCCGACCGGACCAGGACGGTGTACGAGCTGGGCGGCTCGCCGTTCACCCTGACCGAACTGGCCGCCGAGATCTCCCGGCAGACCGGCGCCACGGTCAGCTACCTCGACCTGCCCGTGGACAAGTACACCGAGCTGCTGGTCGCGGCCGGCCTGCCCGAGGGGTACGCGGCCGTGCTCGCCGACGGCGACCGGGGCCTCGCTCAGGGCGAGCTGGAGGTCGGCGACGACCTGGCCAGGCTGCTCGGCCGCACTCCGACGACGCTCGCCGAGGCGATCCGCGCCGCCCTCTGAGGCCCACCCCTGGCCGCCGCCCCTCGCTCCGGGGCGGCGGCGGTCAGGCCGGCTCGGCCCGCAGCTTCACCAGGTCGTCGACGAGGGCCTCCACATAGTCGGCCGTCTCCTCCCAGCGGGTGACGGCGACGCAGCGGATGCCCATGTCCTTCACCGGGTAGTCGTTGCCGCCCACGTCGAGCCGGTCACCGACGAAGAGCACGTTGTCGATCTTCAGGTCCAGGCACTCCAGCAGCTTCCGCATGCCGTACGCCTTGTCCACGCCCTTGCGGGTGACGTCGATCGAGGTCGAGCCGCCGCTGCGGACCTCCAGGTCGGGCAGCTTCGCGGCGACCGCCTCGCGGAGCCGCTTCTTCTTGCTGCCGTCCGGGTCCCAGCCGTACTTCTCGGCCGGCGGGGCGGACTGGCCCAGCGCCGAGAAGGTGATCTGGCTGCCCCGGTCCTCGATGATGTCGCCCCAGGTCTTCGACTCCCAGAGGTCGAGCGCCTGCGCCGACTCGGTGAGCGCGGCGACGACCCGGGCCTTGTCGGCCTCGCTCAGGTCCTCGGCGTAGACCAGCCGCCAGTCGCCGTCCATCCAGCGGTAGTAGCGGGTGCCGCAGGTCGGCATCAGGTGCAGCCGCCGGCACTGCTCCTCGGTCAGGTCGAGGTGCGCCAGCACCTGCGCCTGGAACTGCTCGAACCGGCCACCGGAGATGATCAGCACATCCACCTCGGTAAGCAGGTGGCCGAGGAGTTCCGCCATCCGACGATCGATCTGGGACTTGGAAACCGCCAGGGTGTCGTCCAGGTCGAACGCCACCACTCGAAGATCGTTCACGAAGTACCACCATGTCGTCGCGGGCAGGCCAGGACTAGCAGGGTACCGACGGTGACCATCCTGCACCCGCGAGCCCCGATCGTCACGCCACGCAGCACTCCGATCGCAGGCTATCGCCTTCTTTCACCGCCGGCCTTCCGGAACGCGCATGAGGCTCACGGGTCGCGGAACCCGGACGGAAACCGGTGGACAGCGCCGGCATCGACGACGATCGTGGCGCCATGCGCCAGGAGGAGATCTGGGACGCCGAGACGGCCCAACGCTACGACACACCGGGCACGGAGATGTTCGCGCCGGAGGTCCTCGGGCCCACCGTGGACCGCCTCGCCGCGCTCGCCGGCGCCGGACGCGCCCTCGAGTTCGCCGTCGGCACCGGCCGGGTGGCCATCCCGCTCGCCGAACGCGGCGTGCCGGTCACCGGGATCGAGCTGTCCGTACCAATGGTCGAGCAGCTCCGGACGAAGGCCGACGAGGCGACGATCCCGGTGGTGGTCGGAGACATGGCGAACGCCACCGCACCCGGCGAATACACCCTCGTCTACCTGGTCTACAACACCATCTCCAACCTGCTCGACCAGGCGGAGCAGGTCGCCTGCTTCCGCAACGCGGCCCGGCACCTCGGGCCAGGCGGACGGTTCGTGATCGAGCTGTGGGTGCCCGAGCTGCGCAAGCTGACGCCGGGCGACCGGGCGACGGTGTGGCGTGCCGATCCCGGCTACATCGGCCTGGACACCTACGACGTGTTGCGCCAGCAGGTCGTGTCCCACCACTTCCACTTCGGCGAGAGCCAGGAGGCCCGGGTGTTCCGCAGCCCGCACCGCTACATCTGGCCGGCCGAGCTGGACCTGATGGGTCAGCTGGCCGGATTCGAGCTGGAGGCCAGGCACGCGGACTGGTCCGGGGCGGAGTTCACGGCGGAGTCCCGTTCCCACGTCTCGGTGTACCGCCTGCCCGGCTGACCAGCGACTCGGCCAGGAAGGCGTTGCGGCGGCTGATCAGCCGGCGCAGGTAGGGCCGCAGGATGACGCCGGCGACCAGGGCGCCGACCGGTCCCACCGGAGCGTCGAACTCGATGACGTCGCGCATGATCGTGGCCGACGGGTCGGCGGGGTCCGGCGCGAAGAGATGCTCGTGCCGCCAGCGGGCGAACGGCCCGCTGGTCTGCTGGTCCACGAAACGGTGCGGCCGTTCGTGGTCGGTGATCCGGACGGTCATGCGCCACGGCAGGCCGAAGTGCCGCGCCCGCCAGGTGACGACATCGCCGGCCGCGAGGTGGCCGGTCGTGGCACCGCCGGTCGCGCGTTCGCCGCTGCTGCCCATCGAGGCGGTGTGCAGGTCGACGTCCAGGCAGGCGTCGAAGACGGCCTGCGGGGCGGCACTGACGCTCGTGGTCAGGTCGATGCGCGGCACGCGGGTCACCCTAGGCCAGGCACAGCCGGGGCCGTGCGCGGCTTGACCTGGAGTGCGAAGGTGTTGACGTGTCATCCCCGGGAGAGAGCGGATGAAAAGGCCTGCCAGGTCGCTGTCGACCCTGTTGATCGGCCTCGGTGTCGGTGCGGTGGCGGGTGCCGGTTGCGGCGCGGCCGCCACCTGGCCCGGCGTCGGGCTCGGCGTGCTGGGCGCCGGGCTGGCCCTGTTCGGGTCACGGTCGGCGACGAGCGAAGAGGCAGCGGTCGCGCCCTCGGAAAAGGGCCCGGCGCTCGCGCAGCTGGGTACACGGGTCGAACAGATCCTTCGCCTCGCCGAGGAGCAGGCCGAGAACCACCGCGCGGAGGCCGCGCGCGACGCGGAGCGGACGCTGTCGGAGGCGCGGTCGGCGGCTCAACTCATCGTGGACACGGCACGAGCCGAGGCGGCCGGGTTGACCGAGATGCGGAGGCCCGACCTGGACCGGCGGTCTCCCTGATCTCCTCCCCGGATCACCGTTGGTTGCGGCCCAAGCACGTGGTCCACCCGGTCCAGGGACCTGACGGGGAACTGCCCCGGGTCAGAGGCAGGTGGGCCGGAGGTCCCGCGGGGTGTAGATGATCTGCACGTGGTAGGTCCCCTCGGCCGTGCTGAGTACCTGAAGTCTCCACGTGCAGTTGGTTCCATCCGGCTTCGAGGCGTCGTAGACATGGCCGCCCTGGCCGAGCGCGTGCCAGCCGCTGGAACGGGCAAGCTTTGCGTAGAAGCGGGATACCTCGTCGGCGGCACCGGCGCCGGTGACCTCGCCGTCGAGCATTCCGAGATCAGGAGGCTTGGAATCCTCCCAACCGCAGCTGACGGTCTCCTTGGCCGTCGCCAAGGTTGCACCGGACGGCGCCTGGCTCAACACCGGCTCTTGGCGCAGAGCGGCGACCGTCTTCGGATCCGGGTGGCAATCGCGGGCGGAGCTGTCCCCCGCTATGGCGTCGCCCAACCGACCACAGCCCCCAACGCCCATGCACAATGCGGTTGCCACCGCCGCGCACGTGACAACGCCGACCCGATTCACCGCACACCCCGCACTTCTCGATCTTCGCCTGGCGCGCACAGGTTCACAGCTTCCTGAAGTTCGGCCCCGGATCGTCGCCGGAGATGGACACGAAGCCGTCGGTCCACTCGTCCTGGTCGACGGTGTGGCGAGCGATGTAGAAGCAGTCCGGCTCGTCCCGGAAACCAGGCAGGCTCGTGGCTCGCTGCATCCGCGCCTTCGCTTGCGCCTCCGACGAGTACACCCCCAGCATCTTGAGGTCGTCACCGTCCGCCTCGTCCCACACCAGCTCGCCGGCCTCGTCGCGATGCTCTGTCGGCCGCCCATCGAGCCAGCGAGCGTGGCGAACATGCCAGAGCAGGAAGACCTCCATGCGCTCGGACGCTACTCGTTGCAAGCTGCCTCAACGGTGGCCGCCGGACGGGATCGAGCCGTCAACCTATGCACCAGGAGATCGCCGGCGTACGAAAATCGTCGAAGAAGTCTCAGCGGAGCGTGTCGGATCGAGGCAGCGGCGTTCGTAGCAGCGGTGAGAGGCGGCCCGAGGGGCGCCAACCGACGACAGGAGATGATCCCGATGGCGCAGTACCTGATGTCCGTGCTCAACGACACGGACGACCTCGCCACTGCGGAGGAGATGGCCGCGATCGACGCCTTCAACGAACAGCTCCAGGCCGAGGGCCACTGGGTCTTCGCCGGCGGCCTCGCGTCACCCAGCACGGCCACCGTCGTCGACGGCCGGGACGGGGAGCCGGTGTTCACCGACGGGCCCTACGTGGAGTCGAAGGAGCACATCGTCGGCTTCTGGATCATCGAGGCCCCCCACCTCGACGTGGCGCTCCGGCTCGCCGCCCTCGGGTCGAAGCACTGCAACCGGAGGGTCGAACTCCGGCCGTTCCTGGGTTGATGACCGACGTCGGCGAGGTGATCACCCGGGTCCACCGCGAGGAGTGGGCCCGGGTGGTCGCGACCCTGGCCAGGCGCCTCGGGGACCTCGACATCGCCGAGGAGATGGCCGCCGACGCGTTCGCGACCGCCGTCGAGCGCTGGCCGGTCGACGGCGTCCCTCCGAGTCCCGGCGCGTGGCTCACCACCACCGCCCACCGCAAGGCCATCGACCGCATCCGGCGCGAGGCCAGGCGCGAGGAAAAGCAGAGGGAGGCGCTGATGCTGGCCGACACCCCCGAGCCGCTCGGCGCCATCGACGACGACCGGCTCCGTCTCATCTTCACCTGCTGCCACCCCGCTCTCGCCATGGAGGCGCGGGTTGCGCTGACCCTGCGGATGGTCGGCGGGCTCACCGTGCCCGAGATCGCCCGGGCGTTCCTGGTCCAGGAGGCCGCCATGGGCCGGCGGATCACCCGCGCGAAGGTGAAGATCAAGGCGGCGAAGATCCCCTACGGCGTGCCGTTCCGTGAGGACCTCCCGGCCCGGGTCACCGGGGTGCTCGCCGTCCTCTACCTGATCTTCAACGAGGGCTACCTGGCCTCGAACCCCGAGAAGGAGGCGGTCCGCAGCGACCTGACGGCCGAGGCGATCCGGCTGGCCCGGCTGGTCCGTGCCCTGATGCCGGCCGACGGCGAGGTCGCCGGGCTCCTTGCGCTGATGCTCCTGACGGAGGCGCGCCGGGCCGCGCGGGTGTCGCTGAGCGGTGAGCTCGTCGCCCTCAACGAGCAGGACCGCGGCGCCTGGGACCGCAAGCTGATCGCCGAGGGCCACGCCCTGGTCCGTGCGCGCCTCGCCTCCGGTCAGGCGCCGGGGCGGTACCAGATCCTCGCCGCGATCAACGCCGTCCACACCGACGCCCGCGACGTCCGCGACACCGCCTGGTCGCAGGTCGTCGCGCTCTACGACCAACTGGTCCGCCTCGACCCCTCGCCGATCGTACGGCTCAACCGGGCGATCGCGGTCGCCGAGCTCGACGGCCCGCAGGTCGCGCTGGCGGAGGTGGACGGTCTGCCGCTGGAGGGCTACCACGCCTTCCACGCCACCCGTGCCGATCTGCTGCGCAGGCTGGGCCGGAGCGACGAGTCGCGGGCGGCGTACGACCGGGCCATCGGGCTGGCCGGCAACACCGCCGAGACAGCGTACCTCATCCGTCGCCGCGACCAGCTGGCCGGCCGGTGAGCCGCACCATCCCGAGGCCTTCGTCGTCTCCTATCGTGATGGCCGCTGTTGCCCTTGGTCATCCGTCTGATCGGGCAGGTACCGGGCACGCACGGAGGCTAGGGTGGGCGCCCAACACGGTGAGGCCCTTCGCGCCGGCTCGAAGCCACGGGTCCAGGGCTTCCCGGAGGCGAGGAGGCGTCCGTGCACGACAATGATCCGGCCGGCTGGTTCGAGCGGCTCTACGCCGACGCCGAGCGGGGTGAGGCGGTCGTCCCGTGGGACCTCGACCGGGCGCATTCCCTGCTCAGCGAGTGGACCGACCGGACCCGGCCGGACGGATCCGGTCGGCGTGCCTTGGTCGTCGGGTGCGGCTTCGGCCGCGACGCCGAACATCTGGCCCGCCTCGGCTTCGCCACCGTCGCCTTCGACATCTCTCCCACGGCGGTACGGGCGGCCCGCCGCCGCCACCCGGACTCCCCGGTCCGGTACGAGACCGCCGACCTGTTCGACCCGCCGCACGACTGGCTGGGCGGGTTCGATTTCGTGCTGGAGAGCATGAACGTGCAGGCACTGCCGGCCGACCTGCGGCAACGGGCGATCCCGACGGTCGGCCGGCTGGTCGCGCCGGACGGGACGCTGCTGGTGATCGCGGCCGGCCGGCGGGACGACGAGGTCGTCGAGGGCCCGCCCTGGCCGCTGACCCGGACCGAGGTCGACGCCTTCGCGGCCGGCCCGCTGACCCCGGCCCGGGTCGAGGAGATCGTCGTCCCCGACGGCGGGATCCGCTGGCGCGCGGAGTTCCGCCGCGCCTGAGGTTGGTCTTGACAGTCGCTCGCCGGCTCGGGCACACAGCACGCGCGGCAGCCCCGGAAGACGGAACAACGATCAGTGATCAAGGTGGTGATCTGGTGCCCCCGGCAGGATTCGAACCTGCGACACACGGTTTAGGAAACCGATGCTCTATCCCCTGAGCTACGAGGGCGCGACGCCCCAGGGTACCTGCCGGCGGTTAGCCACGAGTGCTCAGGACTGCCCAGCCGCGCCTACCGCCGCGACGCCGCCTGGCCGACAGGCCAGGCGGCGTGCCTCGCGAACGTTCGTGGTCACGGCACTAGTGTGCTGCGCCAGAAGTTCGCCTCATAAGTGGGTGTAGGGTGGTGGGATGCCGAGGACCGGGCGTCCCACCCCGCCGCT
>NZ_JBEZZJ010000029.1:0-77668 GCF_040639095.1 Micromonospora sp. NPDC023966
TGGCCTCCATGGTCATCGTTGCTCAGCAACGTCGATCATGGACGCCCTCGTCTGTGTGCGCTGTCCCCGTATCCCTTGGAATAGATCGTCTAGGCAGTTGATCGCTGATCCACTCGTGCAGGTGGCTACGGGCCGCGTTCTCCGCGTCTCGGACCTTGTTCACCAATGCCGCCCAAAGGTGCCGCCGCGCACCGACGGAATGGTGCCGCAGCACCACACCCCGCCAGGCGTCGGTGCGCTCCTCTTCGGCGAGTAACCGATCCTCGCGAGCCGTGGACCCGTAGGCCACCCCGTTGGCGAAGGCCTCAATCCAGGTCTCCGCGTCGGGGTTGAGCTGCCAGGACCGAGCCAAGATGCGCAACGTTGCCCGCCTGGTCCGGTCGTCGCCGGTCCATGCCTGCGGGTCGTGCCGGCCGTCAACAGTCGCCGTGAAGACAGCCCCCAGTGGTTCCAGGTCGGGAGTCTCCTCGTCCTGCTGCAGGCTTAGCCGGCCCAGCGCCGCCGACGGAAGTCGCAGACCCGGTCCCCGCTCGAGACCGGCGACGAGCGGGGCGTACATCTCGGTGACCTGCCGCGGGCAGGGGTGCCGGCCGGGACGCAGTGCGCCTCGCCTTGCCGCTCTCTTCGTGAGGTCGACCTACAGGGTGGCCGCGGCCGGAAGCGGACCAGGTCAGCAGCGCAGATTGCTCGAACCGAGGGGTCGATTCAATTCGTCCACCTCGCCGCCTTCGCTCGGCTCGAGCTTGCGGTCGAGCCCGCCCTGTGTCACCCTGGTGGGCTCTGCCGTTCAGATCACCCCACTGCGCGACGCTCGCACTCCTCCTGAGGCTGTCGGTGCAGGACGCTAGGCTGCAGCAACATCGATGTCGCACACCCCGGAGCAACGAGTAACCGATGAAGGCCGATTCGCCCAACTGGAAGGTGATGGGCCCGCCCGCGACGCCGGAGGAAGCGGCCGCGCTCGAGGCTTTCCGTGAGGTTCTGCCTGACGATGGTCGCACCACGGCGTGGGTGAACCTGACCTTCATCGACACCAACAACCGCACGGCCGAGGTCGACGTCCTCCTGCTGACTCCGGTCGGTCTCTTCTGCGTCGAACTCAAGGGGTGGCATGGCATCATCACCGGCAACTCTCAGCGCTGGTACCAGCCTGGCAAGACGCACCCGAACCCGTTCCTGATCACCGACCGCAAGGGCAAGCGTCTCGCGTCACTGCTCAAGTCGTACGCGTCGAGCCCTCACATGGAACGGAGCGTCCCGTGGGTCAACGCGCTCGTCGTTTTGCACGGACAGGGATCCACGTTTGCGGTTGACGCCTCGGGCCGTGCCGGCGTCGTCAAACTTGATACGTACGACGTCACCTCCAAGCCTCCGCTGCAGCGGTTGAGCGAGTTTCTGGCGACGCCGCCGGCCAACCCGAAGGATGCCATCGACCCGCAGCGCGCCCGCCTCGTGCGGCACCTGTGCGACAAGGCCGACTTCCGTCCGACTCCCAAGACGCGGATGGTCGGCGACTACGCGGTCGCCGAGTCCGACCCGGTGGCCGAGGGAGTCGACTGGCAGGACGTGGTGGTCACGCACCCGAACCTGACCAAGATCAAGCAGCGGCTGCGCCTGTACGACGTGCCGCCCAAGGCGTCCGCGTCGGAGCGCAAGCGTATCGAGCAGCTTGCCCAGCGCGAATACCAGCTCACCTTCGGCATCCGCCACGAGGGCATCGCGGTGCCCCAGCAGTTCCTGGTGACCGACGACGGTCCCGCTCTCGTCTTCGAGTACCAGGACGCCGAGCGGCCGCTCGACGCGTTCCTCGCTGACGAGGGCGCCGCGCTCACGGTTGACGACCGCGTTGCGATGGTCGAGCAGCTTGGGGACATCCTCCGGTTCGCGCACAACCGCCACCTTTTCCACCGAGCCCTTTCGCCGCAGCGGGTGTGGGTGCGGCCCTCGCCGGACGGACCCCGTCTCGAGGTACGCGACTGGTACTCGGCGCAGAAGGACCGCGAGACGGCCGCATCAACACGCTGGACCGTCATCAGCCGTGGCGTGACGGACCTGCTCGGCGTCGCGGGCGCGGAAGACCTGGTGTGGCTCGCGCCCGAGGCGCGCCAGTCGGTCGCCGACGTGCCCGGGGCTCCCCTGGACGTCTTCGGATTCGGCGCTTTGGCGTTCTTGATCCTGACGGGCAAGGCGCCGGCGACGACGATCGCCGAGGTCCAGGAAGTCCAGCAGCATGCCGGACGGTTCGATCCGCGCGCGGTCACCGCAGCCCTGCCCGACACGCTCGCCGAAGTCGTGGCCAACCTGACCTCCGTTGACGAGGCGGCGCGCCCTGCATCTGTGGAGGACGCGCTCGAACTGGTCCGGATGGCGTGGGACGAGGTGCGCCGACCTGACGACCAGGCCCCGCCGGTGGAGATCGAGGATCCGCTCGACGCCCAGACCGGCGACATGATCGGCGGACGGTTCCTCGTCGTCGGTCGCCGCGGCGAGGGTTCGTCGGGCGTTGCCCTTGCCGTGCTGGATGACCAGGCGGGCGATGACAAGGAGCTCATCCTCAAGGTTGCGCGCAACGACGCCGCCGGACGCAGGCTCGACGTCGAGGCCGATGTGCTCGGCGGGCTCGAGCACCCCCGCGTCGTCCGGCTTGTCGAGACGCTTGAGCTCGGCGGCCGTCGCGTGCTGCTCATGTCCGACGCCGGCAAGGAGACCCTCGCCACGCGTCTGGTCAAGGAAGGTCAGTCGACCCTGGAGCAGCTGCAGCGCTGGGGCGCCGACCTGCTGGAGGCCATGGCCTACCTGATCGACGTCAAGGGCGTCTTCCACCGGGACATCAAACCCGCGAACCTTGGCATCGCCCCGGACCCTGGCTACCGCAAGCCCCACCTGACCCTGTTCGACCTCTCGTTGGCCCGCGAGCCGCTGGACAACATCGCCTCCGGCACGCCCGGCTACCTCGACCCGTATCTCGGCAAGGGACGCCGCACCCGCTACGACCGGGCGGCCGAGCTGTGGGCAGTATCGGCGACCCTGTTCGAGATGGCGACTGGCGTGCTGCCCTGGTGGCCCAACGGCGCAAGCGCACCCGCCAACGCGACCGATCGGCCAGTGGTCGAGCCGACGTCGTTTGATCCCGCCGTCGGCGCCCAACTCACGGAGCTGTTCCGCAAGGCACTGTCGCCGGAGGTCAAGGAGCGGTTCGGCAACGTCGAAGATTTGCTGCGCGCCTGGAGTGACGTCTTCGCAGGCCTTGCCCTGGACGACGACGCACGGCAGAAGGACGACGAGCTCGCCTCCAAGGTCACGTTGGAGACGCCGCTGGAGCAGTCCGGTCTGTCGGCGCAGGCACTCTCCGCGCTGCGCCGCCTGGACGGCGTGGTCACGGTGGGCGACGTCCTCGGCGTTCACCCCGTCAAGATCAACGGCATTCGCGGCCTGGGGGAAACCTACCGCAAGGAGATCCAGAGGCGCATAACCCAGTGGCGCACCGGATTGCGCCCCACCGAGCCTGCTCCGGGACTCGAGGTAGCGCTCGGCGTCGACCGCGTGGTCGACAACCTGCTGGAGATGCTCCCCGCGGCGGACAAGCCGCTCGCGCGCGGCCTCCTCGGCTTCGGCGACGGTGCCCCGTGGCTCACGGCCGCCGAGGTCGCGGCCAGCTTCCAGACCACGCGCGAACGCGTCACCAGCATGCTCGACGACGCCGTCGGCGAGTGGACGAAGGACAAGCCGTTCCTCGCCGCGCGCAGCGAGCTGACCAATATCGTCGCAAACGCCGGGCGCGTCATGACCGTGCCCGAGGCGGTCGCCGCGCTCCTGACAGTGCGCGGCTCCACGCTCGACGGCGCCGAGCGAACGACCTACGGCACCGCGCTGGTGCGGGCGATCGTCGAGCTGGACGCCCGCGACACCGAACCTGACTTCGTGCTCCGGCGCCGTGCCGGCGCAAAGGTCGACCTGCTCGCATTGAGCGAGGACGCGACGGTCTCGGACGACGGCGACTCCTTCCCACCCGCGGACTTGCTCACCGACCTGGCCGGCGAGCTCGGCAGCAAGGCCGACGACCTGGTTGCCGGTGGCGTCGTCGCCGCCAGTACGGCGATCAGCGAACTCCGCGGGGTGACCGACGAGCTCGACGGCGCCGGCCAGTGGCAGGTGACCGACGCGCGCCTGCTGCGACTGGCCGCGGCCGCGAGCCAGACCGCGGCCGTGTCAGGGTTCCAGGAGCTGTACCTGCGCGCACTGCCGATCAAGGAGGCGCTCGAGCACGCGATGCGCGGCAAGCCGGGCCGCTCCATCAGCCAGATGGCGGTGCGGCGCACTCTCAGTGCTCGGTTCCCGCACCTGACCGAGCCGCTGCCCAACTCCGACAGGCTCGACGCGCTCATGCGCGAGCTGTACCCCGAGCTGGTCAACCGGAACGGTATCTACGCACCCAAGAGCACCGTGCTGTACACCACGGGCACGGTCTCGACGACTCAGTTCGCGCCCACACCTGCCGCTGAGGTCACGCGCAAGCTCACCGAGTCGCTCGACAGGCATTCGGCGCTCACCCTCACCGTCGCGCCCAAGCGGTACGTCGCTGCCGCCAGGGCGCTGGCCTCGAAGTTCGACATCGACGTGCTCGACGTCGCCGAGCTCGTCATCAGCGCGACCAAAGAGCAGATCGAGAAGGCCGGCGGTATCTGGAGCGGTCTGCTCGGCTATGACGCGCTGGACCGTGACAGCAAGCAATGGAAGGCACTCGAAGGTGTCGTCCAGAGGTCAGTCGAACCCGTCTGGGCCGAACGACTCAGCTCAGACCGGCCGCTTCTGCTGACCAACGCCGGCCCGCTGGTGCGCTACGGCATGGCCTCCCTGCTTGCGACGCTGCTCGACACTGGCAGCAAGCGGCCCGCCGTGCGCTGGCTGCTCGTCGCCAAGGCCGGCGACGCCCGGGCTCCGCTTCTGGAAGGACGATCGGTACCGCTCGGACCGAGCGGCTGGATCGACCTTCCCCGCGACCTCACTCTGCTCACCGACGACGAGCACGCTGCAGCACAGCGCACCAGCCCGACCGGAGACCGTGCATGATCAACTCTTCCGCCCTCCTCACCGACCTGAAGGCCCAGCTGCGGGTCCTACAGGGCGACCTGAAGGAGCGCGCCGACGACCCGACCACCACCTGGGGAGCCACCCTCCAGCGCCAGTACGCCAAGGCACTGCGCCGCGAGCGCACCGGGCTGTCGTGGACGGCCTGGCGGGACAACGAGGTCGACCAGGCGGCCGTCGCGTGGATCGTGGCGACGACGTTCGTCCGGTTCTGCGAGGACAACGACCTCCTCGTCGGCGCTACCCTCGACGGCTTGCCCGTCCCCGTGGGTTGGATCGCCGGCCCTGGTGACCGCACCCTCCGCGCACGCGAAAACCAGACCGCGTACTTCCGGGTCAACACTAGCCACCATGACCGCGACTGGCTCCAGCAGTCCTTCCGCGTGCTGGCCGCCCAGCCCGCCGGAGCAGCTCTCGTCGACTCGCAGCACAACCCGGTCTGGACCGCCGAAATCAGCGCGGAGGCCGCCAAGGGCCTCGTCGACTTCTGGCGGCGCACCGACGCCGGCGGCGCGCTGGTGCACGACTTCACCGACCCCGACCTGGACACCCGCTTCCTCGGGGACCTGTACCAGTACGTGTCCGAGCACGCTAGGAAGACCTACGCACTGTTGCAGACGCCGGTGTTCGTCGAGGAGTTCATCCTCGATCGCACCCTGACGCCCGCAATCGCCGAGTTCGGCCTCGATGGGCTCAAGCTGATTGACCCCACCTGCGGATCCGGTCACTTCCTGCTCGGAGCGTTTGAGCGGCTCAACCGACAGTGGGCTTCCGAGGCGCCGGGGCTTGATCCTAAGCAGCGGGTGCGCAAGGCGATGAATTCTCTCCACGGCGTCGACCTCAACCCTTTCGCCGTTGCCATCGCCCGTTTCCGCCTGACTGTCGCCGGCATTTTGGCCGCAGGGGAGAAGTCTCTCGTCGGTGTGCCGGAGTGGGGATTTCACCTGGCGATCGGAGACTCGCTCCTCGGCGAGCAGGGCGGCGGCGTCGGACTCTTCGACAACGACGAGACCTACACCTACGGCACTGAGGACCTCAGCGAGTACGTCGACATCCTCAAGCCCGGCCGCTACCACGTGGTCGTCGGCAACCCACCCTACATCACAGTGAAGGACCCCGTACTCAATGCCGCGTACAGGGCCGCCTACAAGACCGCGCACCGCCAATACCAGTTGACCGTTCCATTCATGGAGTTGTTCTTCCGGCTCGCAATTCGGGGCGAACGGGGTAGAGCAGCGGGCTACACCGGCCAGATCACGTCAAACGGGTTCATGAAGCGAGAGTTCGGCAAGAAGCTTATCGAGGAGCTTTTCGGCGGCTTTCATGTGGACAACCCGGTTGATCTCCTCGAAGTCATCTCGACAGATGGTGCCTACATTCCGGGACACGGCACGCCAACGGTCATCGTCGTTGGGCGCAGGAGGCGTCCCGTGAGCGGCCAGGTGCGTACAGTTCTCGGCGT
The DNA here is from genome assembly GCF_040639095.1 of Micromonospora sp. NPDC023966. Taxonomy (NCBI): domain Bacteria; kingdom Bacillati; phylum Actinomycetota; class Actinomycetes; order Micromonosporales; family Micromonosporaceae; genus Micromonospora; species Micromonospora sp. NPDC023966. The sequence continues at coordinate 6,551 of NZ_JBEZZJ010000029.1, forward strand.
GCGCGGCGAGCCGGGTCAGCCGGACGATCCCGCAAAGGGTCACGTGTGGGTCGAGATCGTCGAGCACGTGGACGACCCAGGGTTCGATGGCACCTACGTCTCGGTCGCGGACGTAGATAGATCTGAGCTTTCGACGCACCCATGGTCGCTCTCTGGTGGTGGAGCGGCAACTCTCTTCGCACAGGTCGAAGCCGGCTCGGCGATCAGGCTGAGCGAAGTACTCGATCGACCCGTCGGCGGGGCGATCCGGGCAGGAGCCGACGAGGTGTATATGCGCCCACGGCTACTTGCGTCGGAGCGGGGACTGAAAAACTTCACCCGCCAGTTCGTTGTAGGCGACGGAATCCGTGATTGGCGGAACGCCGGTACCGAACAGATCCTGTTCCCCTACGAAGAAGAAACGCTTCGATCTACTGGCGTGCTAGATACAACACTGTGGCCGTGGCGGACCATGCTCGCGAAGAGAGCCACATTTCAGGGAGTAATGGCAGACGCAGGATTGCGTTGGTCGGACTACATGCAGTTCACGCGCTGGGCGATCACGGCGAAAATGGCGATCACGTTCGCGTTCGTGGCGACCCACAACCACTTCGTGCTCGACCGCGGCGGTAAGGTCTTCAAGCAGTCCGCGCCAGTGATCAAGCTGCCGGAGGGCGCGACCGAGGAGCAGCACCTCGAACTGCTTGGCGTGCTCAACAGCTCAACGGCGTGCTTCTGGCTCAAGCAGGTCAGCCACAACAAGGGCAGCACGGTTGACACCAGCGGCGCTCGACAGACGCTGGCCCCGTGGGAGGATTTTTACGAGTTCACTGGCACGAAGCTCCAGGAGTTTCCGCTTCCTGCTCACCTTCCTCCTGTGCGAGGGGCGGTCTTGGACGAACTGGCGCGTGCGCTTGACTCGGTGACGCCACGCGCGGTGGTTGCCGATTGGCGTGAAGGCCGTGTCGATGGCCGGCTCGCGGAGGCCCTGATCCGGGCGCATGACCAGTGGTCGGGGTTGCGTGGGCGGCTCGTGTTCGAGCAGGAGGAGCTCGACTGGGAGACCTACGCGCTCTATGGCGTCGTGGACGAGCCGATGACCTATGACGGTTCCTCTTTCGAGGCGATCCATCTTGGGCAGCGCGCCTTCGAGATCGCGTTGGCGCGACGTATCGAAGGCGGCGAAGATGGCGCCGCCTGGTTCGAAAGGCACGGCTCGGTCCCGATGCTGGAGGTGCCCGCGGAGTGGCCCGAGGACTACCGAGCGCTCGTGGAGAAGCGGCTAGCGCTCATGGAGTCGGACCGGAGCATTCGACTGCTCGAGCGCCCGGAGTACAAGCGCCGGTGGGCGATTGCTGGGTGGGGCAAGCAGCGCCAGGAGGCACTGGAGGCGGCGATCCTCGACCGTCTCGAGGATGCGGAGCTCTGGCGCGACTACCAGGGGCCGAGCACTCGTTCGGTGGCCCAGCTGGCGGACCTGCTGCGCAACGACGAGGTCGTGCTTGAACTGGCACGAGAGCTGACGGGCAACCCTGAACCGGATCTCGTAGCGGTGATCGGCTCTCTGGCGCCGACCGAAGCTGTTCCCTACCTGGCGGCGTACCGGTACAAGCCCTCAGGCCTGGAGAAGTTCCGCGAATGGCAGGTGGTCTGGGATCTGCAGCGGCGCGAGGACGCGGGAGAGAAGGTGACGATCCCGGTTCCTCCGAAGTACTCGACTCCCGACTTTCAAAAGGTGGAGTACTGGAAAGCGCGCGGCAAGCTCGACGTGCCCAAGGAACGGTTCGTGCTCTATCCGGGGGTCGGGCGCGAGGGTGACCTCAGCCCCGTCCTCGGCTGGGCCGGCTGGAACCACCGCGATCAGGCGATTGCGTTGGTCCGCGAGAGCATAAACCAGCAGGCCCTCGGTGCGTCGAACGACGCGCTGGTACCCATGGTTGCCGGGCTCGTTGAGCTGGAGCCGTGGCTGCACCAGTGGCACACCGAGCTCGAACCGGAGTTCGGATCCAGTGCCGCGCAAGCGGTCACCAGCCAGATCGACCAGTTCCTGGCTCAGCTGCAGATGACCCGCGACGACGTGAACGCGTGGCGGCCCCCGGCGGCGGCGCGAGGTCGACGTCGGCGCACCTGATCGCACTTGGCTGTGGCAATCGTAGCGACCGACAAGCGACGTACCTGATGAACGGAAGTTCCCACCGATGAGCACTCCCACCGCTGGTGCCCTAGCGATGATGCTGCGCGACGCGATCAACGTACCCGAGGCCGTCCACGACGACGACTTCGTCATGCGGATTCACGAGGGGGTTCCTGCTGCCGAGCAGACCCTCAGGGACTACGTCGTCACGGAGAAGATCGCCGGCGCGTTCGGCGACGGCTTGACCCTGGTGAAGTCCGCGCTCACTCGGGGCAACGCCAAGGGTGCGTTCATCCATGGCTCGTTCGGTGCAGGTAAGTCGCACTACATGGCCGTGATGCACCTGCTGCTCACGGGCAATCCCCACGCGCGGGCCCTCGAAGGGCTGCAGGCCGTCGTCGCCGAGCACGCAGACGTCTTGTCGCGGAAGTTTCTGGCGGTCGACTACCACCTCATCGGGGCCGAATCCTTTGAGGCCGCTCTGTTCTCGGGGTACATCAACACGGTCAAGGCGAAGCACCCGGAAGCGGCCGCCCCGGTGCTCCACCAGAGCGACCTGCTGTTCCAGAACGCACAGGCTCTCCGGACGCAGATGGGCGACGAGCTGTTCTTCTCGAAGTTCGCGGCGGACTTCGACCCGGTGCTGGGGACCCTGAGCGGGGGCGGGCTGACTGCGGCGGAGCTCGACGCGGCGGCCGACGGCACCGCGAGCGAGCGCGACCGGCAGGCGGTGGCGGCCAAGTTGGTAGAGACCTACTTCCCGGCCTACACCTCCACCTCGGCCTGGCTGCCCATCGACCAGGGGCTTCGGATCATGACCGAGCACGCCAAGGGGCTGGAATACGACGGTCTAGTGCTGTTCCTCGACGAGCTGGTGCTGTGGCTCGCCAACCACCTGCGTGACTCGGCGTTCATTCAGAACGAGACGTCCAAGGTGGCCAAACTTGTCGAGACCGGGTCGGGGCAGATGGAAATCCCTATGATCTCGTTCGTTGCTCGGCAGCGCGCGCTGAAGGAGTTCCTCGGTGGCGGCAACGTCGGTGCCGAGCAGGTCGCGCTCGAGGATTCGTTCCAGTGGTGGGAGGACCGGTTCGACAAGATCACCCTCGCCGCCGCCGACCTTCCGGAGATCGTCAACAAGCGTCTGCTGACCCCCACGTCGGAGGCAGGCAAGACGGCCCTGGCCTCCGCGGTCGCTCGCGTGCGTGCCAATCCGACGGACTGGAAGCACCTGCTCACGGATGGGGCCGGTTCGGGCGCCGTCGACTTCGAGAAGGTCTACCCGTTCTCCCCGGCGCTCGTGGACGCGATGGTCGCGCTGTCGGCAATCATGCAGCGCGAGCGCACCGCGCTGAAGATCATGAGCGAGCTGCTGTACCGCGGGCGTGACGAGCTCACCGTCGGCGACGTCATCCCGGTTGGCGACCTGTTCGATGTCGTCGTGCTCGGTGATGCCAAGCCGCTGACCGACGACATGGTCAAGGTCTTCGAGGCGGCCGCCTCGTTCTACCGCGGCAAGATGCGCCCGTACCTGCTGGACAAGCACCACGTCAGCGACGCGGACGCCCGGACGCTCGACCGCAACCACCCGTTCCGGCGCGAGGACCGCCTCGCCAAGACTCTCCTTGTCGCGGCGATCGCACCGGGGGCCACGTCGCTAAAAGACCTGACGGCGTCCAAGCTCGCCGCGCTCAACTTCGGCAGCGTCGTGTCCATGTTCGGCGGGCACGTGTCCGGGCAGGTCGTAACCCTGGCCACCGAGTGGCAGGGCAAGTTCTCTGAGATCACCGTCGGCTCGACCGCGGACCCGGTGATCAGCCTGCAGCTGACGGGCGTGGACTTCGACTCCATCCTCGCGCACGTCACACAGGAGGACTCCCACCCGAACCGCCGCCGGCTCATCCGCGACACGCTCATCACCGAGATCGGCGCCGTCGCCACTGGCTCGTACGCGGGCGAGTACACACTCGACCACGTCTGGCGAGGCCAGAAACGCTCCGTGGACGTCGTGTTCGGGAACGTGCGGGACAAGGCCGCGCTTCCCATCGAAGCGCTCAAGGCGTCGGACGGGCGATGGAAGCTCGTGGTCGACTTCCCGTTCGACGACATGGACGACCGCGGACCGTCCGACGACGTCGAGCGCATCTACACGCTTCGGCAGGAAGGCGTCGTCAGCGACACGATCGCGTGGGTGCCCCACTTCCTCACCACGCAGCGCATGGAGGACGTGGGCAAGCTCGTCCAGCTCGAGTACCTGCTCACCGGCGACCGGTTCGACCAGTACGCCACCAGCCTGCCGGTCAACGACCGCGAGCCCGCACGCCGACTCCTGACCAGTCAGCGCGACTCGCTGCGCAGCCAGCTCGCCGCGCTCCTACGCCAGGCCTACGGCGTGGACGCCAGGAACGAGGAGAACATCGGAACCTTCGTCGCTGGGACCAACTTCGTCACCCTCGCCGACGGCTTCACACCGATGCAACCCTCGGCCGCGACGTTGCGCGACGCCGTGGTCGGAGTGCTCAGCTCTGCGCTGACCGCCCGCTACCCTAAGCACCCGGAGATCGAGCGCGGCACCGAGGAAGTCCGCCGTGCCGAGCTGAACGCCGTGCTGGACCTGGCGCGCAAGGCCGTGGACGCCGGTGGTCGTCTGGCCGACGTCGACCGGGCTACCGGAACTCGGGTACGCCGCATGGTGACCGCCTACGGCGTCGGGGCCCTGCGCGAGACGACCTACGCGCTGGACGCCCAGCACTTCGTGTTCTTCGACGAGTTCACCCGCGCTGCAGGCACCGGCGACGTGACCGTCGGGACCCTGCGCGGCGTGCTGGCCGAGCGTGGCATGACGACCGACGTCATGGATCTGCTGGTGCTGGCGTGGGCGAAGATCACCGACCGCGAGTGGTACCGCGCCGGCGCTCGCACACCCGAGCCCGGCATCGGCTCGTTGGCCCCGGACATGCTCTTGCGCGAACCCGTGCTGCCGTCCGAGGAGGAGTGGCAGGTGGCGCTGACCCGCGCCAAGGCCCTGTTCGGCGTGGGAGCTGACGAGTACCACCTGTCGACCGCCGCGCTGCAGCGCGTCAGTGATGCGCTCCTGGGCAAGGTCCGTCCAGCCCTGCACACGACCGCGGACGCCGCGGCGGAGATGGCCGCGCACCGCGAGACTCTCGGGCTAGACGAGACCGCGCCACGATGGCAGACGGTGACGCGCGGCCGGGACCTGGTCGCCGTGCTCGCCGCGGCCGATGGATCAGTGGCGAGGATCCAGGCGCTCGCCCAGTTCGACCTCCCCGCCGAGTCGCAGGCGATCGCCCGTTCCATCAGCACGGCGGGCGACGTCGTGGCCGCGCTGCGCGGCGCGAACTGGGGGCTGATAGATCGGCTGCCCGCGCTCGGCGGGGATCGCGCGGCCCGCGCGCTGACGCAGCTGCGGGAGGCCGCTCGGCAGGCGGAGCTGCACGCTCCGCTCAAGCCAGCCCTTGAGACTGCCGCGCGTGAGGCGACCGAGGCTCTTCTTGACGACCCCGACGAGATCGAGCGTCGCCGACGGGAGGAGGAAGAGCGGCGTCGCCGTGAGGCGGAAGCCGCACGCCAGCGGGAAGAGGCCGAACGCAAGGCTGCTGAGGAGCGTGCGGCTCGCGAGGCGGAGCTCCAGCGCGAGCGAGAGCGGCTGGAGGCCCAGCGTCGTGAGCAGCAGGAGCGCGAGGCGGAGATCGCCCGCAAGCTCGCCGAGCTCGATCGGATTCGCCTGGAAGAGGAGGAGCGCCAGCGGCAGCGCCTGGCTGAAAAGAGCCAGCTCGTCGCACGCGTCGTCGAGGTCCAGGAGATCGGCCGGCAGATCAGCGACGAGCTTGCTAACCCCGTTCCGGGCAAGAAGCTGCGGGTGAGCTGGAGGTGGGAGTGACCAGCGCCCAGCCCGAGGTGACGCGCACCGTCGCCGTCTCCGAGGCGCTCGTGCGCTCGCGCGCCGCCGAGCTCATCGCCAAGGGCGGCGACTCACGTGTGCTCGTGATGCGCGCCCAGCCGCGCTGGCACGGCGGGGACCTGACGGTCGAGGGTCAGCGCGTCCGGGTGGTCGAGGGCATCTCCCAGCTGGCGATCCTCGATGCCTATGCCGCACAGCGGGACGACGAGTACCTGGTGGTGCTAACCGACCGGCCACGCACCGATCTCAGCGACACGGTGCTTGCCCGAGCCTACCGCCAGCAGATCGAGGACCCCGACGAATGGGGGAGCGTTCCGGCACTGTTCGGCGCAGCGCGCGAAGTCAGCCGCGAGCTGCGCCGGCTCGACTGGGCGGCCACGGCTCTGCTCGACCACGAGCCTGCGGGGGGATGGGCGCCGTCGACCGATCTCGCCGTGACCGCCGAGCACGCCATCGGCGGCCTGCTCGCGCACCTGCTGGGGATCGACTCGGGCGACCTCGACGGCGTTCTCATCCTCACCGCGCTGAACAACGGGTCCCGCGCTTCCTGGTCTGCGGTGGATCCGGAGCTGCAGGATCACCTGGTCAAGTGGGCCGAGCAGGAGTATGGCCCCGCCGCCGGGTTCGCGCTGCGCACCACTGCCGCCCCGGGCGGGCTCGTCAAGCCCCTCGCGCTCGGGCTGGCCATTGACGTGCTGTGGCCTCACCCCGCCGGCGATCTCACCGAGGAGCAGGTTGCCGCGCGCACCCGGTTGCTCGAGCGCTACGTGGGCGGTAGATCCGTCACACCGCTGCAGGCGCGGGAGATCGCCAACGCCTCGGTGTCCGCGGTGCTGCGCCTGTCGAGAGAGGGCGACCCCGAGGGACGGCTCGGCGTCGTGCTCGACCAGGCCGAGGCGCTGCTGCGCGACAACCTGGGCTGGCCCGCCGGCGCCGAGCGGTCGGCGATCCTTCGCCCAGGATTCACCGCTCGGCTTCGAGTCCTCGGGCAGGCACTCGATGCCGGGGCAGGGGCCGAGGAGGCACTGGCCGCGGTGCTCGACCACCGCGAAGCAACCCTGGACGGACATGACCTCGCACCGAGGATGGCCGTGCGACTTGCCCGCTGGCTGGCCACTGCGGAGCGGGACGTGCACAGCCTCGGAGGAGACCTCCAGCGGCAGCTCGACGATGGCACCTGGGTCGACGCGGCCCTCGGCGTGCTCTGGAGTGGTTCTCCTGACGCGGAGATAGGCGCCGCGTACGGCCGGCTGATCGAGCGCGTGCGTGCTCGGCGCCGAAGGCGCGATGAGACAGCCGCGACGCACCTGGGCGACTCGGCTGTAGAGCGTTCGCTCGACCTGCTGGCCGATGGACGGGCGCTCGGAATCGAGAACGTCCTTCGCGCCGTCGTCGACCCGTGGAAGTCTCACGGCGGAGTGCTGCTGGTGGTCATCGACGGCATGAGCGGTGCGGTCGCCGTCGACCTCGCCACCGAGGTCGGGCGCTCGGGGCTCGTCGAGTGGGTACCGGCCGCGACCAAGCGCCGACTTTCGGCGGTGGCTGCGCTGCCGTCGATGACCGGAATTTCACGCACGAGTCTGTTGTGCGGCGAGATTCGCGTCGGCAACTCGGCGACGGAGAAGGCGGGCCTCGCTACCGCGTTCCCCGGCGCGCGGCTGTTCCACAAGGGGGATCTGCGGGCCAGTGGAGGGGCGCAGCTGGCGGACGGCGTGGCCGTGGCGATCGCCGATCCGGCCGTCCCCGTCGTCGGCGTGGTCATCAATGCCATCGACGACGCGACACACAAGAATGAGAGAACTCGGCCATGGACGATGGCCGAGCTCGATCCGCTGCGGGCGCTCCTCAACGCCGCGTCGATTGCGGGTCGTGCCGTCGTGCTCACCTCCGACCACGGCCACGTCGTCGAGCGTGAGACCGAGATGCTGCCTGCCGCCGCGGGGGGTGACGCACGCTGGCGGCCAGCATCGTCTGGTCCTGCCAAGGATGGCGAGGTGCTCGTCAGGGGGCCGCGCGTTGCAGTAGACGCAGGCGAGGTCGTGATGCTGTGGCGCGACGACGCGAGATACGGAGCTGCTCGGGCCGGGTACCACGGCGGTGCGTCGCTGGCCGAGCTGACCGTGCCGGTGCTGGTGTACCAGCGATCGCTGGCACAGTCAGCGCCTGAGGGATGGGAATTGGCGCCGCCACAGGCGCCGGCGTGGTGGAACGACCCGGTCGTCGAGGCCAAGGTCGAACCAGCTGAGACGGCTGCGGCGAAGAAGTCGCGCAAGAAGGCCGTGGTGGACAAGGTCCCCGCGCTCTTCGAGTTGGAGATGGAGTCAGGAGCGCCGCACCCCTCGCTACCGAGGAAACCGCATGATTTCGTGGCGCGAGTGCTTGATTCGTCTGTCTACGCCGACCAGCTGAGGCTGGCGGGTCGTGCAGCCGCGGGGGCAGGGCTGCTCGTGGAGACCGTGCTGCGCACCCTCGTCGACCGCGGCGGGCGAGCGCACCAAGAGACGGTCGCCTCGGCGGCGGGGCTGCCGTATGCCGGCATCGGGCAGGGACTCGCAGTCGTCAAGCGCATCTTGAACGTCGAGGGGTACGAGATCCTTTCCTTCGACAGCGACGGCGAGACCCTGCGGCTCGACCTCAAGCTGCTGAAGGACCAGTTCGAGGTGGCGTGATGGCGGACGTTGCGATCAGCCCCCCGGCGGCGCAGGGAGATCATCGACGCCCTGCGCCGCGGCACCGTGCCGCAGCAAGGGCTCGACATCATGGCTGTAGGGCGTGGCAGGTTCGAGGCCGCGATCGATGACGAGCTTGAGGCCGTCACGCAGGGTGGAGCGCAGTTCAAGGCGGTCCGCGGCGACGACGGATCCGGCAAGACGTTCTTCTCGCGCTGGCTGACCGAACGGGCGAAGAAGAGGAACTTCGCGACGGCCGAGGTTCAGATCTGCGAGACCGAGACACCCCTGTACAAGTTGGAGAAGGTCTATCGGCGCATCGTCGAGAACTTCTCGACGCCAGGCGTTTCCAGCGGTGCGTTGAGCGACGTCGTCGACGGCTGGCTCTACGTGCTCGGACAGGACGAGTGTGCGCTGCACGAGCTCCACGCCGAACGCGTCAGCCTCGAACTCGATCAGCTTCGCCTGTTCCTGGGCACTGGCGGGCACGGAACCCGGCCGGTCGACGATCACATGCTCCAGGTGTGCTCCACCGGTCGGCGCAACGGCAGCCCACACCGGTGGGCACGGCAGGGCACTCCTGGGCACTCGTGGGTATCCGCTGGCAGGTAGAATAGGCGCTCGCGCCCTCGTAGCTCAGGGGATAGAGCACCGGTTTCCAAAACCGTGTGTCCCAGGTCCAGGCTCCGGGTGCAGCGTCGCGTCACGCCCTGAGCGGCAGCAGTGTCGTCGCTTGATCGGCAGGAGGCCGCGGCGGACTGGCTGTCAGCGGCATCGTCACGGCGGGAGCTTGAGCTATCTCTGATGCTCAGCGATGAAGGTCCCCTTGCCCTGCTGGCCTTCCACGAGGCCTCGGTCGCGAAGGATCCGTAGTGCAGCCTGTGCGGTCGAAACACTGACCTTGTACTACTCGGCCAGCTGGGCGTACGTGGGCAGCTTGTCGCCCGGTGTCAGCTCTCCATTGTCGATCTGCTCCGTGATGGCGTTGACGACGCGTAGATAGTCCGCGGGTCGGTTGGGCATGTGATGGCACTCCTCGCTCGGCTCTTCGATTTGAGCACGAGGAGGTCATCAACTACAAGATGCATGTTGACTTAGGTAAGTACGTCACCTAACGTCGTCGGCGCGGGTTTCCTCGCTCGGCAGCCTGGTTTCCCGCGTCCTGGGTGATTGCCCAGCGTGTCGGGGCAGCGGCTGTGACGGAGAACCAGGTCGTCAGAGCTGTCCCGGCATCGCTGAGCCTGAGCTCTTCACTCGGCGCACGAGCGCTGAGGCGCCAACGGAAGGCAAGGCATCGCACATCGTTTAGCTGCTCGCAACGGCTACGGAATGGCAGAAGCAGGCCCGGGGTGGGTGCTGGGCTCCGGCCGGTACGAACGCGCGGTCGTAACCGACCGTCCCCGCCCGCCTCGGCGCCGCAACCATCCGACTAGGGAGGGTCATGGACTCGATCGACAACATCCGCGGCGAACTACCCCTACCGCCCTATATCACCACCGAAGACGTCACCTTCGCCGTCAAGGCCGTCGCCGTGCACGCCGCCGAACACCGGCCAAGTGGCCCACGCTGCCGAAACGACCGCGACCCGCACCCATGCCGCCTCCACCGCTGGGGCCGCCGAGTCCTGATCCGCCGCGGCCTGAGCGAGCGCCAAATTGAGTCCCTGGTCGCCGAACAGACGGCGACGCAGTCATGATCTACGTGACCGGGGAACGTCTGTACCCGCACCAAATCCGGGTCGCTGCCTTCGACACGCGCTGGCGCGGCCTCGATCCCGACCAGGTCCACGCCTACCTCAACCAGCTCGCCGACGAACTCGACCGCCTCCACCGCGAGCTGACCACCGCCAACACCGAGGCGGAACGGATCCGCCAGGCCCTACGCCAGTGGCAGTCCCGCCACACCGGCTGCCGCTTCACCGACCCCGACCGGTCACCAAACAATCGGTGGCAACGATGACCGCACCCCGCTGGATCATCCACCTGCCCACCACGCTGACCAGCCAGGACGTCGCCACCGACCTGGCCGCCGCACTGCGCGACTCCCTCGGCCACGTCACCGCCCTCGACTTCGGCGAGACCACCCTCAGCGAGGAGGACGCACAGCACCTCCGCCACCGGGTCTGGTGCGACACCCGACTCGATGGCGGCCTGCGGTGCCGGCTCCGCGACGGGCACTCCGGATCGTGTGGGACGGCGGGGGAGAGCTGATGTCGGTACCGTCCGGGAATGCTCGACGCCGAAGATCTCCTGACCGGCTTCACGCCTCCCCAGCCGTACACGATGAAAGCCGCCGCCGACGCTCCCACCTCGCCCGGCGTGCACGTGGTCCTCGACCGGGCACGGTCGTCTACGTCGGCTGGACCGGGAACCTGCGCAACCGCGTCCGGCAGCACCTGACCGGCAACCGGGGCTCGTCCGTGCTGCACGAGCAGGTCGGCCAGCGCCTCGACACGCCAACCGAAGGAGCGATAAGGCAGGATATCGACGGCTGGCTGGGCCGGTGCGAGGTCCGCTGGCAGGAGACCGACAACCCGGAGGGTACGTAAGGAAGCCCTCGTCCTGGCCCTAAAGCCCCGCTTCAACCGGCAGGTGCCGAAGCGGCACCCCCTGCCTCCCCGGTAGGCCCTCCTTAGATCGCAATTCGCCGAAGTATCAGGCGGTGTTTAGGTACGTCGTTCTATGGCACGTTCGGGTCACGGCATGCGCCCCCGACAAGCTTCAGCAGGCGCATGACTGGCTGACCGTCGTGCCGTCGTTCTCCCATGATCCGCTCGCTGAGCCGGGGGAGCGGGGTGTCGCGCTGACGGTCGCCCTCGACCACCTGCGTGGTGAGCAGCAGGTGTACGTCTGCGGTCCGCCGCTGATGCTGGCCGGCGCGCGGTTGCGGCTGCTCGCCGCCGGCGTGCCCGCCGGGCGGATCCACCTGCCGGAAGGGATTCCGTGGCGGTGACGGTCTACCGCAGCCGGCACGCCCTGCGCGGCCCGCTCACCCCGGATCGGATCGCCACGCTGCCGTTGCCGTTGACCCGACGAGGGCGGCGCGGCTACCAGGTCGACGAAATCGATGCCCTGCTGGACCGCCTTGCCTTCGAGCTGCAGCGGCGTACTCGCGAGCGGGGCGACGTGCGGGCGGAGAACCAGCGCATCAAGTGTGCGCTACGGGCGTGGCAGTCGGAGCAGCAGACATATCAAGCTCGGTGATCTCACGGCTGGCTCGCCGCTTGGTCGCAGGAGCCCGCCCGGCTTCCCGCCCCACCGCATCCGCCGGCACGGAATAGACGGTGTGAGCAGCCCGGTCAACCGGGCTGCTCACACCGTCAAGGCCATCAGGATGCTCGCCCGTGCGGCCCGGCCGCGGTGCGGGTAGGGAACTCCGGGTCGTGGCGGGTGTCGAGGTAGGGCAGGTCGATGAGGCGGCGACGGCCGACGCCGAGACCAACCAGGTGCCACACCTGCTCGGCGGGGCTCGCGCCGATGGCGGCGCGTAGGTCGGCGGTGGTGGTGGCGATGAACGCCCGTGGCGTGCGGCCGGCGAGGCGGTGGTGCAGGTTCGCCTCACGTCGCGCCGACGGTAGGTGGAACAGGACCGGCCATGCCCAGGTGCTCATCGCGAACAAGCGTTCGTACTTGGCGATCTTCTCGGTGAGGATGTCGAGGCGTTCACGGCCGGTGTCGTATTCGAGGAAGAACGGCACCGAACGGTCCTGCTCGGTCCACACCCCGGCACCGTCCGGGCGGGGCAGGCCGCTCGGACCGTGGACCATGATCTGCGGGTCCCCGCCTCTGCGGTACAACACGCCCGGGTCGTGGAAGGCGGACGCGGGCTGCCAACGGTCCAGGCGGCTGTTGGGGTGGGTGCGGGCGTGGCAGGCGAGGTCGATGAAGACCTGGTTGCCGCCGAGCAGATGGGGCAGGTCCGGGCGCGACGTGAGGGATTGCTTGCGGCGGCGGGCCTGGTCCCGGCGTGGTGGCCCGAGGCCGCGTTGGGCGCGGACGTGGCTGTAGCCGAGCTGGTCCAGGACGTAGTGGTACGGGTAGGAGCCACCGTCGGGTTTGTTGGGTCGGAACCGGTCCACCGCGCGAAGAACGGTGAGGCGGCGTAGCCGGCGCTGAGCGAAATCGAGGGACGGGAACAGGGCAGCGGCGATCTGGTCGGTGGTCAGCAGCCCGTGGTCGTAGAGCCAGCCGAGGAGACGGTCGTCACGGGCGGTGACGCTGGCCTGCAGGCGCAGCAACGGATCCGGTGCCGGTAGCGGTTTACGCATGAGCGGCCCCTGGGGGGACACCCCACACATGAGGGTGTGTCTGGAACCGCCCGGGCTCGGCGAGAGCGGGCCTGACCTGGGCTGTCAGCGAGTACGGGGGGTCGGCTTGGGGGTCAGTATCAAGGCCGACGGTAAAACGGGCATCGACACCGACACCGGCACGGCCGGTCACACCGCTGTGACCGTGGTGTGAGCGGGCGTGTGATGCGGGCCGGTGACAGCGCTGGTGGCGCGGCTGGGGGCCGTTGACCTGGGTCAACATGCTCGTCGCTCCTTCTGAGGATCGGGACGCGGGTGAAGGGGCCGTAGGTGCACTGGCTGCTGTGCCGGGCCGGGCGGGGCGGTGTTCGCTCTGACAGGTCGGGTCAGGTTCTGTCAGGAAGCGGGCTTCCCGACAGGCGCTGGTCTGACAGGGGTGGGCTGATCTGACAAAAGTCGCCGATAGTGGTTCCCTCACGCGGCCGCCTGACGTGACAGGTCCGGCGAGGCCGGGGCCGGTGCGACGGCCTCGGCGCGGAGGACGCGCACGAGTGCCGAGGCGGTGGCGTTGGACAGGTGATGCCCGTCCGCGCGAAGTTGTCGGGCGAGTTCCTTGCGGGACAGCGGTGTCCCGTGGGTGGCGAGCGTGTGGGCGGCGGTCCGGGCGGCCGGGACCAGCGCGGTGATCTCCGGACCCCGGTCCCGGACCGGCGGGCCGCTGTCGCGGCCGTCCCGGACCGCCGGGTCCTGGTCCGCGGTAGCCGCAACCGCGGTGGTGCAGTCCCGGACCGGGACAGTGGGCGTGGGGACCGGCAGCGGCGGTCCGGGGACCGGCTCGCGGGTGTCCGGGACCGCGGCGTCCACGATCAGCGGCGGTCCTGGCTCGGTCCACATCGGCCGGGCAGTCTGCTCGGCTGGGGCGGGGTCGGCACGGCCGAGGGCGATCTTCACCATCGTCAGGAAGCCGAGCGCCGGCAACGCGGCGGCGACCCAGCCGATCACCGACGCTTCCGCCTCCACGACCTGGGCCGACAAGGACAGGAACACCGCCACTGTCAGCACGGTCGCCGGGAACGCGACGCTCTTTCCCAGGCGCCGGTTGCGGCGCAGTTCCAGACCGGCGGCGATCGAGGCCAGTTCCAGGACCACCGCGTCGGCCCAGGCGAGCCAGCCCGGCTGGCCGTGCGCCGCCGCGACGTCATGGACGTGACGGAAAGAGGCTGCGCCGGCCGCGCCGCCGATCAACAGCATGATCAGCACCTGGATGCGGTTCTCCAGCCGCTCCCGCCCCGACCGCATCTCGTTGGGCAGGTCAGACGGCCGCTGCTCAAGTGGTGCCAACGGCCCACCACCTGTCGACACGTCGTCCGGGTAGAGCCTCGAATGGCGTCACCCTGGGCCGGCGAACCGAGAAGGCAGCCGCCAGCCTATCTGTATTGGTGAAGGTCGAGGTCATGTTCGTGCTCCAGCTTCGTTTGTAGGGATTCAAGGGCGACGGGGATGCCGTCTAGGTCGCGCCTACCACACAGGGCCAGTTCGCGGGCGGGCGCAACCCCTGCCGGGGGTTGCCCGGCCCGGCGCACCCCTTGTGCGTGCAGAGGTCGGCCAATACCTCACTGTGATCGAGCCAACGAACAATCCAGGCCCCGCGCAGGGGCAAGCAGCCGGGCAGCAGGTGCCGCCACAACCCGCACTGCAGGCTGAGGTCAACGAGCGGACACGGGGCGGCCAAGCCGAGCCACAAGCGGTCGCAACGCTCGCCACCGGCAGCGCTCGACAAGCGCCACAATGGTGCAGCTCAACTTGCCGACGAGTGATCCTTCATGTGGGACCTCCCATCTCTCGACGCCCCCCAACGCCAGCGCGAGCAACAGCCGGCACCCCGTCCTGAGAGTGCCTGCGGCCTCTTTCTGGCCGACCGCGCCAGCCGGCGGTGCGGGTGCATATATCGAGTACGCCCCGGGAACACCCGCCGAGTCAACCCCGATTTCCGGGCAGCTCAGTCACGAGCCGTGACGCCAGTCCGGTGGAGTGCGATCCGGCAGGGCACCCGCCGGCAGACCGGCGACAGGTGCCCTGGTCCTTTCGCCAGATCACGTCATCGCGCTGCTTCCAAACCCCGCGAGCCCGGTACTAGGGTTTTGCCTGGCCGTCGGTACGGCGGCTGGCCGACACGGGGAGGTGTCATGCGGCGTCGTCAACTGCTGGCGTCCGGGATGTTCACGGCGATCGGGCTCAGCGCCGGGGAGCTACTGAGAGCAGCGCCGGCCGCCGCCGAGACGGCCCCGCTGAAGAGCGTCGGCACCCAGCTGCCGGTGGACGACCTCCGGGCGATCGAGCTCGACGAGGCGCGCGGCCGCCTCTACATCGCCCAAGGGGTCGGTGGCGCGCTGCCGCTGGTGGTGACCGACCTCGACGGCCGGCTGCTGTCCCGGGTCACCGCCGTCGCTGACATTTCCGACCTCGTCCTCAGCGACGACGGGCGCATCCTGTACGCGGCCCAGGGCTTCAACCGGATCATCGCGTTGGACGCCGCCACCCTCACCATGGTCGCCAGCTACCCCGCACCCCCCGGCGCCCACTTGTACACCGTCGAACCGACCGGCGAGAAGGTCGTCGGCGGGTTCATCGACGCCGGCATCGGCTCCGGCGGTCTGCTGATCTGGTCCGCGCCCGGCACCCCGCCGGTGGTCTACACCGGCGGCCCCAACTACCACCCGATCATCGACGCCAGCCCCGGCGCACCCGGCCTCCTCGTCGCCGGCGACACCGGATACTCGCCCGTCACCACGTACGTCATCGACGTCTCCGGCGACAGCCCGAGGATCGTCGCCCGACGGGACAACACCGGCAGCAACCTCATCGACTACGCCGTGAGCCCGGACGGCACCGAGGTGGTGGAGACGGTCGGCCACCCGTACGAGCATCACTCCTACCGGCTGCCGGACCTCGCCGACGCCACCGTCTATCCCAGTGGGGTGTACCCGCAGGACGCCGCCTGGTCCGGGGATGGCTCCACCGTCGCCATCGGCCGCGCCTCGACCGCCACCGGTGACGCCGACGTCTACCTCTATGCCAAGGGCAGCACGGTCCCGACGTACGCCGTCGACTTCCGCAACGGCGACAGCCTCTGGGAGGGCACGCTGCTGGTCAACCAGGCCGGCACCCGGGCCTGGGCGGTCAGCTCGACCGACCCCTACCAGGAAACGCAGCTGCTGCACTCCTTCGGACCGGCGCACCCGCCGAAGCCCCCGGTCACCGACCTCGCTGTCACCGCCCAGGTCGGGACCGGCAAGGACAAGGGCACCGCGCAGCTCACCGTGACCTGGAGCTCGCCGATCGGCGACGACAACTACTGGTGGATCACCGCGTCGACCAACGGCGGGGCCGAGCGGGAGTTCTGGCGCGGCAAGATGGACGCCAGCGGCAGGTACACCCTCACCTACGCGCTGCCCCGCGGCACCACCACCTTCACGGTCCGGTACCGCGACTACTGGCAGTTCTACCCGGACGGCTACGCAGCCGCGGTGCTGCAGCGGTGAGCGCGCCGATCCGGCGGCGCTCGCCGCTCGTCCGTCGCGGCGCGCTGACGTTGCTGCTGCTCACCACCGGCGTTGCGGGCTGCGCGCGACCGGGTGCCACCGAAGCCGGCGGCGCCGTCTGGGACGTCCCGGCACCCACCGCCGCAGCGACGGGGAGCGCCGCTGCGGCCACGAGGAGTGCCGCGGCGACACCAACGCCGAGCAACCTGTCCGCGAGCGCCTCCCCCAAGCCGAAACCGCGCCCAGCGGCGGCAGCGCAGGGCGCCTCGGCAGCAGCCCCGCCGCCGGCCCCGGCCGCCCGGGCCACTCTGGCCCCGGAGTTCCCCCGCGGCTACACGCTGCTGTCGCAGACCTGCGCCCTCCAGCTCGGCCAGCAGGTGTACGTCTCGCGCAGCGGCAAGACGAAGGGGAATTTCCGCTTCTGCACCCAACGGCTGCGTAAGAACGACACGGGCGGCTACTACCTCAACCCGTACGTCTTCGTCGAGCCCTTCTTCCTCGACGGCGGCCGATGGCTCCCGGACTCCCGTGAGCCGGTCAGCCTGACCATCACCTGCCGGGTCATCCACGCCGGCGAGCAGGACTACTCCCTCACCGCCACCTCACCGAGCGGGAACGGGCCCGGGCACACGGCGTCCTGCGGCCGGCTGGTGCCGCACGCGGTCACCCCGACGACGGGCGGCGACGCCTACACGATCCGATTTTCCGGATACACCTCGGGCGGTTACTACGGCGTGCTCGCCTTCGACACCGAGGTGCACTTCCCGGGCGCTGGCAAGCCGACCCCGGAGCAGCAGGTGACCGTACCGCGTTGACGCGGACGTACCACGACCGCCGACCCGTGCGTCCTCAGCGGTGATCGACAGGTGACTTGAGCAACTTTCACTACTAGCGTCGGTCGGACCTGGACAGTCACTACTCGGGGAGGACGTCCAATGATCCGTCCACGCCACCACCAGAGCGCCCGATGAGGGCACGCCCACTTGCCGCCGCGGCGACGGCCACCGTCCTGGTCGCCGCCGGCCTCACCATCAACGGCGGCACCGCCGTCGCTCAGGGTCCCGGCTACTCCGCCCTGATCCAGCGCGCCTCGTACGGCGTACCGCACATCACCGCCCACGACTTCGCCAGTCTCGGCTACGGCGTCGGCTACGCCCAGGCTGAGGACAACATCTGCCTGATCGCGGAGCAGATGGTGACCGTCCGGGCCGAACGGTCCCGCTGGTTCGGCCCGCAAGCCAGCAACGTCACCAGCGACCTCTTCCACCAGAAGGCCATCGACGACCGGGCCGCCGAGCGCTTGCTGGCCGGCCCGCGCGACGGCATCCACGCACCCTCCAACGAGGTACGCGACCAGATCCGCGGCTTCGTCGCCGGCTACAACGCCTACCTCCGCAGCGCCAAGAACAAGATCACCGACCCGGCCTGCAAGGGGAAGGACTGGGTACGCCCGATCACCGAGCTGGACATGTGGCGGGCGAACTGGACGCGGATGATCCGGGCCAGCTCCGGCGCGCTCGCCGACGGCATCGTCGCCGCCGCGCCGCCCGGTGCCGGCGGAACCGCGAGCGCCCCGCAGGCCGAAGCCGTCGTCGCCGCCCGCGACGGCGCGCCGGCCGGGGTGGGCAGCAACGCGTACGGTCTGGGCCGCGACGCCACCGCCAGCGGCGCCGGCATGCTGCTCGCGAACCCGCACTTCCCCTGGGACGGCGGCGAGCGCTTCTACCGGATGCACCTCAAGGTGCCCGGCCGGTACGACGTCGAGGGCGCGGCCCTGGTCGGCGACCCGATCGTCGAGATCGGCCACAACGGCCGGATCGCCTGGTCGCACACCGTTTCCACCGCCCGCCGGTTCGTCTGGCACCGGCTCACGCTGGTGCCCGGCGACCCGACCAGCTACCTCTACGACGGCAAGCCCCGGAAGATGACTTCCCGCACGGTCACCGTCCAGACCCCGAGCGGCCCAGTTGCCCGTACCTTCTACGACACCCACTTCGGCCCGGTCGTCGTGGTGCCGGGCACCTTCGACTGGACGGCGCAGGCCGCGTACGCGATCACCGACGTCAACGCCGCCAACAACCGGGCGCTCGACGGCTGGCTCGCCATGGGACGGGCGAAGTCGGTGGGTGAGCTGCGGGCGGTGTTGGACCGGCGGCAGTTTTTGCCCTGGGTCAACGTCATCGCCGCCGACCGCGACGGCAATGCCCTCTATGCCGACCACTCTGTCGTGCCCCGGGTCACCGGCTCCCTCGCGGCCGCCTGTATCCCGGCGCCCTTCCAGCCCCTGTACGCCGGCAGCGGCCAGGCCGTCCTCGACGGCTCCCGCTCCGCCTGTGAGCTGGGCCGGGACCCGGACGCTGCGGTGCCCGGCATCCTCGGCCCGGGCAACCTGCCCGCGCTGGTCCGCGGCGACTACGTGACCAACTCCAACGACAGCTACTGGCTGGCCAACCCGGCCCGCCCACTGGAGGGTTACCCGCGCATCATCGGGGACGAGCGCACCCCGCGGAGCCTGCGGACCCGGCTCGGCGTGCACCAGGTGCAGCAGCGGATCGCGGGCACCGACGGGCTCCCCGGCAAGGGCTTCACCACCGGCAAGCTGTGGGACGTGACGTTCGGCAACCGGGCGTACGGGGGTGAACTGGTCCGCGACGACCTGGTCCGGGTCTGCGAGGCGCAGCCGACCGCCACCGCCTCCGACGGCACCACCGTCGACCTGGCCGCCGCCTGCGCCACCCTGCGCGGCTGGGACCTGAAGGTCAACCTCGACAGCCGGGGCGCGCACCTGTTCACCGAGTTCGCCCTGGCCGGCGGCCTGCGCTTCGCTGACGCGTTCGACCCGGCCGCCCCGCTCACCACGCCGAGCCGGCTCGCCGTCGACGACCCGAGGGTACGCACCGCCCTCGCCAATGCCGTCCGCAAGCTGGACGGCATCCCGCTCGACGCGCGCCTCGGCGACATCCAAACCGAGCCGCGCGGCACCGAGCGCATCCCGATCCACGGCGGCCGCGCGGAAGCCGGCGTCTTCAACATGATCATCGGGGTGCTGCAGCCCGGCGTCGGCTACTCGAAGGTGCAGCACGGCTCGTCGTTCGTGATGGCCGTCGAGCTGGGCCGAAACGGGCCGTCGGGCCGGCAGATCCTCACCTACTCCCAGTCGGCCAACCCGAACTCACCCTGGTACGCCGACCAGACCCGGCTGTACTCAGGCAAGGGCTGGGACACCATCAAGTACACCGAGCGGCAGCTCAAGGCCGACCCGAACCTGGTCACGTACCGGGTGGGGGAGCGGTAGGCCGGCAGCACCCACTTCGCCAGCGAGGGCCCGGCGGCCGGCCAGCCGGCCGGCCGCCGCGCCCAGCTCGGCTGCGATCGTCCCCAGCGGCCGCGGCGCGGGCGTATGGTCGGCGCTGTGGTAGGAGCGGGGCATCGATACCGCTACGTCGGCCCGGCCGACGTGCGGGCCTCGGTCGCGGACGCCCCCGAGGGCTGGCCCATCCGATCACCCGCCGACCTCGACACCTACCTCGCGGCCACGGATCCCCGCGACCGTGACGAGCCCTTCACCTACGTCATCGACACCGCCGGGGCCTTGCGGCTCGCGCCCAGACGCAGCGAGCACGTCGCCTGCGCCGGCGGTGGGGAGGTCCTCGGCGCGGGCGAGATCGCCTTCGCCGGCGAGCGGGGCGGCTGGGTCGTGAGCGAGGTGAGCAACCACTCCACCGGGTACTGCCCCGATCCCACCTCCTGGGCGGCGGTGGCGAGCGCCCTCGACCGCGCGGGCATCGACCGCCCTGACGGCTTCACCGTGGCCGTCGTCTTCCGGCGCTGCCTCGACTGCGGCGAGCGCAACCTAATCCGGGACGACGACTACGTCTGCGCGCTGTGCGGCGCCGAGCTGCCCGAGGATGTGGAACCTCGCCTGACTGCCCAGCCGGCGACCGACCAGCGTTCGCGCTGACGACAGGAGCCGGCTGATCGAGAAGCGCTGCCTTAGGTGGCACCTTCGGGGCCTGTTCGACCGCAACGCCGGTGAGAAAAGGCGGTGTCTTCAAAGGCCGCCTGCACCGCTGGGGACCGCGGGTCCTGGTCCGCCGCGGCCTGAGTGAACACGAGGTCGAAGCCATGGTCGCCGAACAGACAGCGAGGCGCCCGTGACCTACGTGACCAGGGAACGACCGCAATCGCACCACGTCCTCGCCATGCCCGGGTCCCTGCTTGCGAGGTTCAGGGGGTAGCGGTCGGCGACCCTCCAGCGGAGCTCGCCGGGCGCACAAGATCAGCAAAACGGGGGATGCGTTCCGACGTCAGACCATGCAGGCTGCTACGGTCTGCCCGCTCGCGGCGCTCATGGGGGAGGAGATCGAGGTGGCGAGGCCCTTTCGCGAGGCGTTGTCGCAGATGCTCAAAGCCCGATTTCCAATCCTCTATATCGAGTCATATGAGGAGCAGCGGGTCGTAGCGGAGGTCACCGCCGTCGCCCGCGACGCCGCATTGGTGCGCACCCCCAGAGGCGTCTGGACGTGGTCGGCGACCGAAGGGCTGATCCAACCGGACGGTACGGCGAGGAAGGGCACCACCAACCCAGCGGACGCCCTGAGTGCGGCGATGCGTATCGATGAGCCCGGCGTCCTCATCTTCAAGGACCTGCATGCGGCGCACGGCGGTGGCGACCGGCCGCGGGATCCCGAGGTGGTCCGGAGGTTGCGCGACTTGGCGGCGGCTTTCAAGTCCGGCATGGTCGCCCGAACTCTCGTGCTTGTCTCTCCCGTGCTGCAACTGCCAGTCGAGCTCGAGAAGGACGTCACGATCGTCGACTTCCCGCTCCCCAGTGAGGTGGAGATCCGCGCGGTGCTTGAGGGGATGATCGCAGCCAACTCCGCCAGCGGCCGCATTCGCATAGCCGTGGACGAGGTGGGTCGGGAGAAGCTGGCAAAGGCTGCCCTCGGGCTCACCCTTCAGGAGGCAGAGAACGCGTTCGCCCGCGCCATGGTGAACGACGGCGTGCTCGACTTGGAAGACATCGTCCTGGTGCACGAGGAGAAGCGGCAGATCGTACGCAAGGCCGGGCTGCTGGAGTTCGTCGACGTTGAAGTCGGCCTCAACGACATTGGTGGACTGGAAAACCTGAAGCGATGGCTGCGGAAGCGGGATGGTTCCTGGTTGGCAGAAGCGGCGGAGTACGGTCTTCCCGCACCCCGCGGTGTGTTGATCACCGGCGTGCCCGGCTGCGGCAAGTCATTGACTGCTAAGGCGGTAGCCGCCTCATGGGGTCTGCCGCTGCTGCGGCTCGACATCGGCCGGGTGTTTTCCGGGCTAGTCGGATCGAGCGAGCAGAACCTCCGCAACGCGATTCGTACGGCCGAGGCGAGCGCGCCCTGCCTGTTGTGGGTGGATGAAATCGAGAAGGGCTTTGCTGGCGGTGGGTCGGCAGGTGACTCCGGCACCTCTTCGCGGGTATTCGGGACATTGCTGACCTGGATGCAGGAGAAGACAGAGCCAGTGTTCGTCGTCGCCACCGCCAACAACATCGAAAACTTGCCGCCCGAGCTACTGCGCAAGGGGCGCTTCGACGAGATCTTCTTCGTGGATCTCCCGACGCGCGCCGAACGAGAGTCGATCTGGGCCGTCCACATCAACAAGCGGCTGACCCGTCCCGCGGTCGCCGGCGGGCTCACCGTCGACGGAGCGCTCCTGAAGGAGCTGTCCGAGCTGAGCCAGGGGTACTCGGGCGCTGAGATCGAGCAGGCCGTTGTCGCCGGCCTCTTCGATGCGTTCTCCGACCGGCGCGCCCTGCGCAAGGACGATCTGACCCGGGCGGTGGTCAACATGGTGCCGCTCAGTGTCACGCAGGCGGAGCGGATCAGTGCCGTACGGGCCTGGGCTGAGATGCGCGCGGTCGCGGCCACGGCCGCCGAGGACTGGGACCCGGCGGGCAGCAACGTCGCCACCGCGCCCGGTATCCGCCCCAGCGATCTGCCACCCAGTCACGGTGGGGGCCGAGAGATCGAGTTCTGATGCGAACGACAACATTGAGGGGAGGTGGCAGGTGAGCGTTTCACTGATTCTCGTGCCGATGGCCGTGGCTGCCGTGGCGGCCGCGCACGGCGCGATGGCCGGCCGAGACAGCCAGGGCCGCGTCGTCTGCCAGGTGCAGACTCGCATGCGGGACGAGACGTTGCTGGCCGCGGCGCTGCGCGAGAGCAACGCGGTGGTCACGGCCGATGGCAAGGACATCGTCGCGGCCTGGGACCGGGTACGGGCGAACTTCCAGCGCGGGCAGGACGGCGTCTGGTCGGCACACCTCACGGGCGACATCGACGAGCAGCGGGCCGTGGGCATCATTCGTGCCATTGACGCCGGCTACGGCCGGCAGGTCCAGCGTGCCGTACTTGAGCGGCTTCGGGAACGGGCCCCGGCCGCCGGACTCCGCCTGGAGTCGGAGGCTGTCGCGGAGGACGCGAGCGTACGTCTGGTCTTCGCGGTCGAGGGGCGGTCATCGTGACGGAGCAGAAGCGGATCGTGCTGACGGTGACCAGCGAGGGTCTGGTGAGCGCCGAGACCAAAGGCCTAGTCGGAGACACCTGCCTCGACTACATCGCCATACTCGAAGATCTGCTCGACGCGCGCACCGTCGAGAGCGCGTACACCGCCGACTACAGCAAGCGCATGCTCAGCAGCAACCAGGAAGAACGCAATGTCGAACACGCATAATGGTGGGTGGGTCCCGGCGCCGGGCGCTACGAATCAGGCGCCTACGAATCCGGCGGCGAGCCGTGACTGGCGGATCCGGCAGAGCCTGTGGCTACTGCTTCCGATCCTGGGATGTAGCTGCCTCGGCGGAGCCGGCCTCATCTACGTCGGGCTGCGCGCCCGTCGCGCGGCCTGGTGGATCCCTGGCATCGTCTACATGTTGGTTGGCTGGGCCGCGTTCGCCCTGAACGGCGAATCCGACCAGCAGAGTGCGCACAGCGACTGGGCGACCGGAGTGGTCCTGGCCAGCTGGGTTGCCAACATCGTGCACGCGTGCCTGATCAACCCGGCCTGGCTGCGCTGGCGGGCTAGCCACATTCCGTGGTACGCCCAGCCCACCGCGCCGCCTCCCACCTGGCCCGGCAACCCCTACCCGCCCACCGCCGCGTCGCCCATGGTCGCCGACCTGAAGACGAGCGCGGAGGCGTACTACGGGGCGGGGCCCGCCGCGACTTCCGTACCCCAGCAGCCGTCGCCGCCAGTGACCCCACCGGCTCCGCCGTCGTCGCCAGCCACGGCCCCGCAGCCCTTGGACGTCAACGCGGCGACGTTCGAGGAACTCGCCGCGCTGCCCGGCTTCGGAGCGGAGCGCGCGAGCCGGGTGCTGGCGGAACGGCACAACCGACACGGATTTGGCAGTGTCGAGGATTTTGCGATGGTCGCGAGCCTCGCGCCGCACGAGTTCGCCTACCTCAGGAACCTGCTGATCTGCACGCCGCCGCCGCAGCCGCCGGCAGGCCATTCGCCGCACGGCCGAGTACTCGATGTCTGATGCCGCTCACTTCCCGCGCACCGTCGCCGACCCGTCGCTGGTGTCGATCGCCAGGTTCGTCTCGTCGACCCGCGCCGAAGGGCCGGGCGAACGCACCGCGATTTGGGTGCAGGGCTGTTCGATTCGCTGCCAAGGCTGCTTCAACCCGCACATGTGGACCTTTCGGGGCGGAGAGAAGGCCGCACCGGATGACTTGATCGACAGGATCCTCGATGCCAACACTGAGGGCCTCACGCTGCTAGGTGGCGAGCCCTTCGACCAGGCCGCCCCGCTGTCAACGGTCGCAGCGGGGGTACGCCAGGCCGGCCGGTCGGTTATGACCTTCACCGGCTACACCCTGACGCAACTAAGGCATGCGGTAGACGGGGGCCGCGAGGATGTTGCCAGGCTGCTGACCCAGACAGATCTGCTCGTGGCCGGACCGTTCCTCGCCGATCAGATCGATACCGTCCGGCCCTGGGTCGGCTCGGCCAACCAGGATTTCGTCCTGCTGACCGACCAATTCCCGGATCTCCTCGTCGACTTTGACTCCACCCCGGACCGACTTGAGATCACTGTCGACGCCTCTGGTCAGATCGGCGTCAACGGATGGGCACAGCTGGAGATGCTGCACGAGTTGCTGGAGTCCATGGGTCGACCCGGCTGACACCGGAGACCGACAACCCGGAGGCGACGAAGGAGGCCCTGGTCCTGGCCCTCGAGCCCCGCTTCAACCGGCGGGTGCCCGAAGCCGCGCCGCGCAGCTGGCAGCGGCGACTAAGAAGCAGGCCGCGAAAACCGATCACCGGTCCCGCTCGGGTCAGGTCACGCCGTCTACGGGATGGCGAAAGAAGCTGAGGAAACGGAAGGCCAGCCACGGCTTACGGCCCCACGCTCGCAGCTTCCCGCGCGCGATCAACGGCCGCTGGCCGCTCAGACCCGCACTCAACAGGAAGAACGACACCGGGTCGACCGAGATGGCGCAGTCGACCCGCCCCGGCGCCGTGTCGCTGACCGTGGCCACCCCGTCGGTGAAGCGCACCCAGAACCGGGAAACGCCGCGCAGCCGTAGCTCGTAGCAGGCGCTCAGGCCCGCACGGCGGCCTGGACGATGCGAGGCATCGTGGTGTGGATGAACGGCAGGATCAGTTCTACGTGCCGCGGCCGGACGATCGGCGGCTGCCGGAGGGCGGCGGCGATCGCGCTGCCGTGGCTCAGCATGTGCGCGAGCAGGTAGCAGCCGAACACCCCCGGCGGCATCGGGCCCATAGGCGTGTCGACGATCTCTGCAGCGGGGCGGGCCCGGGCTGCCTCGAGGAACGCGGCAGCCTGTCCGGCGATCCGCTGCGCGAGGACGGCGGGATCGAGCTCGCCGTCCTCGCTCAGCGACTGGGCGTTCGCGGCGGCCAGCCGGCCTTCGTCCCATCCCCGTGGGTCGCCGGTCGGCCGGCGGCGATCGTCGCCATGAGTTGTTGGCCATCGCCAGGTGGGCCGCCGCCTCGGCGACGGTCCACTCCGCGTCGGGGATGGGAATGTCGGCGTCGGGTAGCGCGCCGATCAGGTCGGCCAGCCGCCCCGCCACGGCAAGGACTTCGCCGGACAGATCGCCGCGCTCGGTGGGTCAGCCGTCGTCTTCCGGCGCTGCCTTGACTGCGGCGAGCGTAACCTCGTCCGCGACGACGACTACGTCTGCGCGCTCTGTGGTGCTGAGCTGTCGGAGGATGTGGAACCACGGCTGACGGCCCAGCCAGCGACCGACCAGCGTCTGCGCTGACGACCGAGCCGGCTGATCGTCAGCGCCGGCAGGCAGGCACTGATGCCGCCACGGACGGGAGCAGAGCCGGGGCACGGCGAAATTGGTACGGCGGTGCCGGCCGCACCCTCAGTGGGCCGTCCGGGTCTGTACCTCGACCAGGTTGCCCTCGGGGTCGCGCAGGTAAGCCGAGCGCACCCCACCCACGCCGGTCGGCGGCTGCGGCCACCACCACCTCGGCCTTACGGTGCCTCCCGCAACGGCCACACCTCGACGACCCCCTGCGCGACCGCGCATGGCGTCCTCGACGCGATCCGGGTGGCTTCCTCCAGCGTCTCCGCCTCGATGATCGCGAATCCGGCCACCGGCAGCGCCGAGGACAGGAACGAGCCGCTCTGCACGGTCATGCCGGCACCGTTGAGGTTCCGCACCTGTACGGGGGACTCGGCAATAGCCATCACGGTCCCCGCCTCGCGCAGGCGCTTGTCATGGGCGTGCGCCTCGTCGAGTACCGCAGCGTCGGTACTGTCGTAGCCTTCCTGGTCCCCGTATCCGATCGTCACGAATCTCGCCACCACAGGCTCCCTTCTGCTTGCCACGGAAAATCGTCACACCTTCAGTGCCCATCGTGGCCACGGCGAACCAGGACAACGCGCTCGACGAGGACGCCCGCCTCACTGGCCGGCCGGGGTTTGGTGGCCGGGCCTGGGGCGTAGGGGATGGGCCGCAGCATCCAGAGCGGGATCCGCCACGGCCGCCGCGCCCCGAGCGCGGCCGCGAGCAGCCTGGTCGATTGTGAGCCGGCGTTGACGGGGGCGTCGATGCGGGTCCTTGGCACTGAGGGGTCACCCGGTACCCCATGACCGGGCGCGAGGCGGGGGTTTCGTCCCTGGCGTCCGTTCTCGCCCTCCGCCTGCACTCCACGTCCCTATAACGCTGGCATTATTTGTGAGCTATAGTGGGTGTGTGGGCGAGTGGGAGGTCAGCCTTACCGAAGACGTCGAGGACTGGCTGCTAGACCTGGCCAAGTCTGACCCTGACTCCGCTGACCAGGTCGCTGCGGCCATTGATCTGCTTGCCGCCGAGGGCCCCGGCGCTCGGTCGACCGTTCGTCGACCGAGTCAAGGGCTCGAACTACAAGAACATGAAGGAGCTGCGGCCAGGCTCGGCAGGGGAAACCGAGATCCGTATCCTGTTCGCCTTCGACCCTCAGCGGGAAGCCATCCTGCTGGTGGCGGGTGACAAGAGCGGCAACTGGAAGGGCTGGTACGAAACTAGCATTCTCGAAGCCGACAAGAAGTTCGCCGACCATCTGCGAGAGCTGAAGGGACAGGACTGATGGCGCGTAGCTGGCGGGATGTCCGCTCCCGCATGAACCTCGACGAGGCCAAGGTTGAGCAGCACAAGGAGCGCATGCGCGGCGAGGTACGCGCAGCGCGACTACGTGAGATGCGCGAGAAGCGTGGCCTGACTCAGCAGCAGGTTGCCGACCGCATGAACGTTTCGCAGCCGCGTGTCGCCGCCATCGAGAGCGCCGAGCTGCCGAAGGCTGAGGTCGGCACGGTTGCCCGGTACATTGCTGCCCTTGGCGGCAAGGCTGAGTTCGTTGCCGAATTCGACGGCGAACGTGTGACCCTTAGTTGATGCTCGGGGCATGAGGGGCCCCTCTGTCGTTGCCCTCATGCTTGTCGTGCACGTCGCGAAGCCTCGGCTGATGCCGGGGCTTCGCCGTTGACCGGGAAGCTGACTGCGGCATCAATCTCGCTGACCGCCTGCGAGTCCGCCGCTCACGGCGATGCCGTGCCAGCCGCGCTGTTGGCCCTGGGCCTAATGCGTACGAACGCGTGACGGACCGTGTCCGTCAGGCGGGCATGCCCCCGCACCGTCACCTCAACACCCAGAACCTGCGTCGTGAACGGCACCGCCAGATTGTCCTCGATCATCGTGAACAGTCCGGACAACTGCTCATCATCGTCGTAGGCGTCGACCGTCGCCTCGCCGACCAACGCATCCAACTCGGCCCGGCGGCTGAGTGAACCCACCGCAGCACCCTACGACAGCTCCCGCATTCCATCCCGAACCACCGTGTCCACAGAGCCGATCGCTACCCAGGGGCGGCCAGCCGAAGGGCTGCCGCGACGTGCTGCCCACCAGCACGAGCCACCTGGCCAACACAGCGACGCTCGGTTTGTCGCCTGCAGTCCCCAGCCTGCATGGTCACGCCTGGTACCGACTCACGCGGGACGACGTGCCGTAAACCATCGCGTGACACAGACGGCACCGGGAAGCGGACGCCTGCAGGCGGCAGGATGGGCCGATGTTCATCCTGCGCGCAACCGCGAAGCTGCGCCAACGCATCGGCCAGTCCGCCCCGCATGACGGCGAGCGGTCCACGACGTTGCTCGGCGACTGGTACGCCACCATGCTCCCGTGGCGACCGCAGGTCGCGCTGCTCGTCAACGAGCGCACGTTGCTGCCCGTACTCATGGCCCTCGCGCCGGCCGCCACCATGCCGGCCCGGGTCGCCGACCAGGTCGGCGCGGTGCTTGCCGCCCACGGCGTGCCCGACCTGGTGGTCCGCGCAGAGGTCGACCAGATGCGCCAGTGGCGGATCGCGCCGACGGCCAATCGCAGCGTCGTCGGCATCATGACCGAGTTCGCCTTCCTCGCCGACACCTGGCGCGACGCCGCCGAGCCGAACCTTCTCGATGTCGCCGTGCGGCTGGCCGCGACACCGTGTAGCCCGCTCTACCAGCGCCATGTCAGCCCCAATCGGGAGCTCGCGGCCATCGTGCAGCAGATCAGCTCGTGAAGGATCATGGGCCTGCCGGTGACGGTCACCAAGTCCTCGTCCGGCACTCCGTCGGGGTAGCCCTGTGC
The DNA here is from genome assembly GCF_040639095.1 of Micromonospora sp. NPDC023966. Taxonomy (NCBI): domain Bacteria; kingdom Bacillati; phylum Actinomycetota; class Actinomycetes; order Micromonosporales; family Micromonosporaceae; genus Micromonospora; species Micromonospora sp. NPDC023966. Next base: position 35,183 of record NZ_JBEZZJ010000029.1, read on the forward strand.
CCAGTCTGACGGCAGATCAGCGGACCGGCTGAGAGACTGCCCACGGGCGGCGCTGCCGACCGGCGGAACGTCGCACGGGTAGGCTGCCGTCCATGCAGCCCGCCTCGAAGCTGGAGCGCCGGGTGGTGACCGCTGCCGAGCAGGCATTGAGCCGCCAGCGTTACGTGAGTCCACTCGACGTGTTGACCCGGATGGGCTGGGTGCCGCTCGGGCTGGTGACGGACTGGCGGCAGGGCCGGGCGCCGCACCTGGAAGCGGTCGCCGCGGTGTCGGCCGACCGGCTCGCCGACGCGCTGGAGGTGTTCCGCCGCTGGACAGCCAGCCGTGGCCTGCGCCCTAGCCAGGTCGAGTACCTCGCCGCCACCCGCGACCGGCGGCCGCTGCGCTTCACCGCCGCCGGCGACCTCACACTGGAGTTGACGTACCGCACTCACTGGACGCCGGCGGACCTGCCGGAGCGGCAGCGGGAGCGGCTGACTGCCCGGCAGAGCAAGCCGCCGGACCTGGTGGTGGTGCAGCTACTGAAGGCGTTCACCTGCGTCGGCTGCGGGCGTATCGACGCCGACATGCTGATGATGGAGGACCCGGGGCCGGCGTGCCTCACCTGCGCTGACCTCGATCACCTGGTGTTCCTGCCAGCCGGCGACGCGGCGCTGACCCGTCGGGCCAAACAGGCCAGCCGGCTCTCGGCGGTGGTGGTGCGGTTCAGCCGCTCCCGCAAGCGTCACGAGCGGCAGGGACTGCTGGTCGAGGAGGCCGCGGTCGAGCAGGCGGAGCAGCAGTGCCTCTCCGACGAGGAGGTCCGTGCCCGCCGCCGCGAGCGGGACCGGCAGCGGCGAGAGACCGCGGACGAGCGGTTCCAGCAGGATCTGGCCGAACAGATCGGCCAGTTGTTCCCCAGCTGCCCGCCGATGCGGGCGGCCGCGATCAGCCGACACACCGGCACCCGCGGCAGCGGCCGGGTGGGGCGCAGCGCAGCCGGTCGGGCGCTTGACCCGGACGCCGTGACCCGGGCCGTGGTCGCCTCCGTGCGGCACGAGGACACCGCCTACGACGAGCTGCTGATGGCCGGTGTGCCACGGGAGCAGGCCCGGGAGCGGGTCTGGGACGACATCGATCGGGTCCTCGAACGGTGGCGGCGTCCGGCCTGAACGCCGGACCGTCCCGAGCCTCGCTGGTCAGCGGTTGCCGAGCAGAGTCCGGGCGACGTCGGCCGGGTCGTTCAGGCGTGGCAGAGGGAACATGTCACCGCTGTCCGGCTCGGCGGGTGATGAATCGGCGCGGCGTCGTTGTGGGATCTCGATCGCTGGGCTGCCGTCGAGGCGGAGGCCGGCCGGGGCGTGGCCGGCGTCGCGCAGTGCGGCCAGGGTTTCGGCCTGGGATTTTGCGCTGGCGAGCACGGTCGGGGCGAGCCGGACCAGGTGCAGGGCCTGCAGCGAGCGGGTGTTGAGGATCTCGGTGAGCAGGGTTTCGTCGTCGCTGCACAGGCAGCAGCCGGCTGGGCGTACCTGAACGCGGCCGTATCGGCGGGCTACATCGTTGATCAGGTAGGTGAGTGTCTGCGGCATGCGGCCGCCTTCGGCCACCTCGGTGATGCGGGCCAGCAGATCCGCCGGGGTGCTTCCGGCGTCGAGTGCGCTACGGATGCTGGCCGGCGAGAAACGCCAGGTCCAGGCGCCGCTGCGGGACTCTGGCATGGCCGTGCTGTCCAGCAGGGCCAGTAGGTTGGCCGACGGGGTGCCGGTCACCACCGCGGTGAGGTCGTTCTGCAACAGGACCGTGTCGCGGGAGCGGGGCAGCATGGCCTGTGCGTGCCGACGACTCGCGTCGGCGTCACCGGTCAGCAGGCTACGGCAGAGCCTGGTCGCTGTTCCGTGAGCGAGCAGACCGAGCCGGTGGGCTTCCCGCCAGATGCCGGTGACATATCGGTGCAGATCCTCGTCGGCCTGGTCGGCCAGGACAGGGCTCTGCCAGGCCAGCCGGTCGGCCAGCGCGCCGGGGTCGGTGGCGTGACCTTCGGGTAAGACGTCGGCGAGAGTGCGCAAGGTCAGGGCGCGCAGACCCGTCAAAAGGATCTCTTCGCCCTCGTCCCAGTAGAGGACGCGGGCGGAGACCGCGGTGGAGTCGGCCGGGGCGAGCGGGCACGCGGGCATCGTCAGCCAGGTGTCGACGATGTCCAGCAGTTGGTCCGCGGGTTCGGCGGCGGCGAACTCGTCATAGGCCCTCGAGAGGGCCAGACCCGTGTCCGAGACTTCGGTGAGGCCGCCCGCGGCGAGCAGTTCGATGCTCAGGCGGCTGCAGTCCTCTTTCTGGCCGGACGACTTGGCGATCCGACGGAGCTCGCGTACGCCGAGGCCGCCCGTCTTGAGCAGGGGCACCGGGCCGCCGCTGATGGTTCCGGCGACTGCGGTGATTGCGGCGAGGGTCTGCGAGGCGGCGGCTGCGGCCTCCCGTTCTGCATCCTTCGCCTCGACCGGGGCGGTGGGCACGGTCGGCGGCTGCGGGTCGAACGCAGCGACGTAGCCCTTCCGCAGCGCGAGGGCGACCTCGCGGGGCATCTCCTCGACGCCCCATGCGGAGCGGACAACGAGACCACGCTCGGCGGCCCACGGCAGCGCCACCCCGGCCGAGCCGAACATGATCCCTCGCACATTCAAGGGCCCTGCCGGCCGCAAGGCGAGCGCGGCGAGCTGGGCGTGAACGTCGGCGGGGGCCTGCGCCACGAGCCGGCGCACGTTCTCCGGCCGCGCCAGCCAGCCGACCAGCGCAACGATCAACTCGTCCTTGCCGTAACCGGTCACGGGCATGGCGTACACCTTCGCCAGCCTGCGCAGCTCGTTCATGTTCCGGGCGACGAGCAGCTCGGCGGCGCCGGGTCCGAGGTCCAGCGGGTGCGGCCACAACTGGCTCAGATGTGCCGCCGCGAAGCCGTCGGCGTACGGCCAGATCAGGGCGAGCTCGGTGAGACGACGCAGCGCCGCGGCCAGGTTCGCGTCGCCCTCCGGTACGCCCAACAGCGTCGCCAGCCGCGCGGTGGTCCACCCGCCGCCCAGCGCCGCGGCGGCCTCACCCACCTGGAGCTGCGGCAGGGTAAGCAACGCACAGGCAGCCGCCATCGACGACGGCTGAAGCAGCCGTCCGGCGAGCTGGTCGACGGTCTTCGGCGCAGGCTCGACGGTCGCGTCGCGACGATTCGCCAGCAGACTGGTGAGCTGCTCCTGGGTCAGGGTACGAAGATGAGCGGCGAGGGACTGCACCGTGCCAACCTACGACGCCCCTACCTGGCGGGAACCATCGCGCCGGCCTTCTCCCACGACCTCTGCGCGGAGCCGGTCGAGCAGGGCGACACCTTGTCCGTCGGCCTCTACCGCCACCGGCCCGGCCAGCACGTCTACGTCTGCGGGCCGCCGCTGATGCTGGCCGGCGCGCGGCTGCGGCTGCTCGCCGCCGGCGTACCCGCCGAGCATCTGCACCTGCCGAACCGGATCCCGTGGCGATGACCGTCTACCGCAGCCGCCACGCCCTGGCTGGCCCGCTCACCCCGAACCGGATCGCCGCCCTGCGGATCCCCATCGCTCGGAAGGGTTACCGGCCCGAGGACGTCGACGCGCTGCTGCACCGGCTCGCCTTCGAGCTGCAACGCCGGCAGTTGCTGAGCGCGGTGCTCATGTGGGGTTACGGCCCGATTGGCTACGGCCCGTGGCGCGCCGCGCGGTCGCTGGAGGGCGACCCGGACGGCAAGCGCCTGGCGCACGCGCTCGAAGGGCTGCGCGCGCCAGCTCCGGACGAGGACGCCCTGCCGACCGCCTACCAGCGCCTGCGTGACCCCGAGGAGGCGCGGCTGCCACGGCTCGGGCCGGCGTTCTTCACCAAGCTGCTCTACTTCGCCGGCTACCGGCGGGGCGCACCCGGCCGGCAACCGCTCATCCTCGACAGCGTCGTCCGGCGCCGGCTGCCCGTCGACGCCGGTGTGCGACGCGAGTCCGGGTGGGTGTCGGAGGAATGGCTCGCCTACCTGCGCTGGGCCGCGGATCAGGCGCACCGCCGGGGCATCGAGCCCGACGAGGTGGAGATGGCGCTGTTTCACGACCGCTGGGCCTGACCGGGGGAGCGCCGCCACTGACGGGCGCGGCTCGCGGCACCGGCACGCGCGCGTGATGGTGGCGCGGGCGGGGTTCGCACCGCCTCCTGATTGCGGATCGCGTCTCACCCTGCCCGATGGTGGCGGAGCCTGGAGTCCGCACCGGCTGACGCCGCGACGGTTTGGTGGTCGTGTCGGTGGGAAGCTTGCGGATTTGCCGCCACAAGGAGAGGAACTTCCATGACATCGACCAGCCTTCCTGGTGGGACGTTCCGCATGGGGGACCTGACGGTCACCCGGATGGGGTACGGCGCGATGCAGCTGGCCGGACCGCACGTCTTCGGCCCGCCGGCCGACCGTGCCGCTGCCGTGGCCGTGCTGCGCGAGGCCGTCGACCTGGGAATCAACCACATCGACACGGCGGACTACTACGGCCCGTACGTCACCAACGAGATCATCCGAGAGGCTCTGCATCCGTACCCGGATGACCTGCACATCGTCACCAAGGTTGGGGCGCTGCGCGACGCCGAGGGCAACTGGCCGCAGGCCCTCGCGCCGGAGCAGCTCCGCCAGGCCGTACACGACAACCTGGACCGCCTCGGCCTCGACGTGCTCGACGTGGTCAACCTGCGCGTCGGCGGGTTCGACCGGCCCACCCCCGGCTCGATCGAAGAGCCGTTCACGGTCCTCGCCGAGCTGCAACAGCGAGGGCTGATCAAGCACCTCGGGCTCAGCACCGTCAACGCCGAGCAGGCCGCCGAGGCGCAGTCCATCGCCCCGGTGGTGTGCGTGCAGAACTTCTACAACATCGCCAACCGCGACGACGACTCGCTCGTCGACTCCCTCGCGGCGCAGGGCGTCGCCTACGTGCCCTACTTCCCCCTGGGCGGCTTCACCCCGCTGCAGTCCCAGGAGCTGCAGGGCGTCGCCGCCCGCCTGGAAGCCACCCCGATGGCGCTCGCCCTGGCGTGGCTGCTGCACCGGTCCCCGAACATCCTGCTCATCCCCGGCACCTCCTCCGTCGCGCACCTGCGCGAGAACGTCGCCGCCGCCGCGCTGGCCCTCCCCGAGGACGCCCTGACCGAACTGAACAGCATCGACTGACCGGCCACGCCGCCTGACACCACCCCGGGCGGGCGCTCAGCTGGTCGCCCTCGCGATCAGCGGGATGCCCTCGCGGTAGGTCGGCACCCCCGGAGCCCAGCCCAGCTCGCGTTTGGCCTTGGCGTTGGAGACGCGCATCGACGTGGTCATCATCGCGTGGGCGTACGGGATGGGCCGCAGCATCCAGCTCGGGACCCGCCACGGCCGGCGGGCCCCGAATGCGGCCGCGAGCGTGTCCAGGTAGTCCCCCCAGCGCACTGGCTCGTCGTCGACGATGTTGTACGCCTGCCCGGCCCGCCCCTTCTTCAGCGCGGCCACGGTCGCCGCGGCGGCGTCCTCCAGGTAGATGAAGTTGGCGAAGCCGCCGGACGAGGGCACCGGCAACCGGCGCTTGCGCACCAGGTTGACGATCATGTCGGTCATCCGGTCCTGCCCGTAGAAGAACCCGTAGCGCAGCGCGACGCCCTCCATCTCGTCGGCCGAGAACACCTGCTCCTCGGTGGAACGGATCGCCGCTACCGCCTCTCCCAGCTTGCCGCTGACGGGTTCGGCGAACGGGTCGTCCTCGGTGAGCACGCGCGGGCCGTGATCGCGGTAGCCGTAGCCGAGCACGATCGACTGGGTGACGAAGCGGTGGGCGCCGACCGCCCGGGCCGCCGCGAGCAGGTTGGCCGTGCCGGTGGTACGCAGGGCGTTCGTGCCCTGAAGCGCCTCGCCCATCTTCGTGGTGCCCAGCGCCGTCAACTCGTGCACGACCGCGTCGGCCCGCACGCCCCGTACGGCGGCGAGCAGACTCTCGCGGTCCAGCACGTCGGCCACCACGGCCTCGGCGCCGGCGTTGCGCAGCCGCTCGGCGTTGGACTGGCTGCGGCTGATGCCGACCACCTGATGGCCGGCGGCGAGAAGTTGGCGGGTGAGGGGCGTACCGATCGCGCCCGAGGCGCCGGCGAGCAGGACTCTCATGGCTTCGGTCCCTTCCTTTAGGTCTCGCCCCTATGGACGGGGTACCGGTCGGGCGTGTGATGACCTGGCGGTGTGTCGTCTCGCACAGCCGTCGTCGTCCCTGGTGGCCCTGACCCGTGAGATGCGTCGGCTCGGTGCCCGGCGAGAACGGGTTCCTGGCGTCCGGTGGCGGTGCATAGGATCGGGTCATGGGCCGGACCTTCGACATCATCGCCCCGCCGCGCTCCTGAGCGGGGCGCCTGCGCTCATCGTGTCCAGCCGGTGTCGGCTGGACACGCGGTTCACCCAGCGCTGAGTCCGGCACGCCCCGCTTCCGCGACCCCAATTCCTCTCGTCGCAGGAGCGATTTCCTCATGCTTGTCTCTGAACAACCGGTGGCTGCCGCCCGGCGCTCGGCCACCGGCCTGTGGTCGCTTGTCTCCGCCGGCGTGCTGTGGGGCACCGGTGGCCCCACCGGCAGCCTCCTCGCCCACGAAACGGGGCTGTCACCGCTGGCGGTGGCGTCCTACCGGCTCGCCGTCGCGGGCATGCTCGTCATCGGCTGGCTCTGCTTGGCGCGAAAGCCGCTGCCCCGCCGCCGGGAAGCCTGGGCTCGGATGGCCGTGAACGCACTGCTTGCCGCGGTTTTCCAGGCCTGCTTCTTCGCCGCGGTGTCACTGACCAACGTCAGCCTCGCCACCCTGCTTACCATCGGCGCCTCGCCAGTCTTGGTCCTGTTCGCTGAACGGGTCACCGGACGGCGGCGGGTCAGCGGGTCGATGGTCGCCGCGGTGGCGCTGGCCGTGGCCGGTCTGGCCCTGCTCGTCGGCACGCCTGCCGGCGGCATCACCACCACCGGGGCGCTCACCGGGGGCGGACTCGCGTTGCTGTCGGCCGTCGGCTTCGCCGCGATGACATTGATCGGCACCCGGCCGGTCACCGGTCTCGACGATCTCACCGCCACCGGCGTGAGCTTCGCCCTCGGCGGGGCCGTGCTCGCTGCAGCGTGCACCTTGACGTCCGGCATGAACTTCGTCCCGACCCCGACGTCCGTGGGGTTGCTGCTCCTGCTGGGCGCCGTGCCGACCGCGATGGCGTACGCCCTGTACTTCCGCGGCCTGCGCACCACCCCGGCCAGTACGGCAGCGCTGATCGCGCTGCTGGAACCGCTCGTCGCCACACTCCTGGCCACCCTGTTCCTCGGCGATCGCCTGAGTTCGGCCGGGCTCATCGGCGCTGGGCTGATCACCACCGCCATTGTGCTGAACACCCGCGGGCGCCGGTGACAAAGAGGGGCCCGGGCAGGACCAACAGGACCTGCCCGGGCCCCGGGTGTCAGGCCTTCGGCGTTCCCGCCGGAAGCAGCGATCCCCGGCGCTGCAGAGACCGTCGTGGCCGCGTTCGGTCCGGCTCAGGCACCTGCCGTGGCCTGCCCGAGGGTCGGCTCGTCGTCCCAGGCCAGTGAGCTCAATTTCCAGCCCGACGGGGTCATGACGAACTGGGTCGTCTTCACGCCCCGGCCCTCGAACCACTCGCCGTTGAGGTAGCCCGACTTGCGGTACTCGCTGAACCGGTGGGCGATCGAGCCGTAGATCTCGGTGGTCTCCGAGGTCTCCCATTCCCGGAACTCGGTCAGCGTCCCGTCGGTGAGGATCTTCTCGCGAGGTTCGACGAACTGGCGCAGGTCGTAGATCACCGGGGTCGCGCCGACGGTGCTGATGATCATCCCTTCGGGGATGAACACGTCTTCGATCGCCTGGATGTTCGGCTTGGTGCCGCCCGGGTTGGCGAAGGCGCCCAGGAAGGTGGCCATCAGGCCGTCGAGTTCGGCCTTCACCTCCGCGGACATGCTGCCCTTGCTCGCAAGGCCGGGTTGGCCGGCGCGGCGGGTCCGCCACTCGTCGGCCAGCACGGACCAGATCTCCAGATCGATCCGTCCGCCTTCGCCGTCCGGGTAGACCTGACGCAGCGTGCCGTCGCGGCTCATTCCCAGCCGCTGCGCGACCGCGATGCTGCGCGCGTTGCGCGATTTGGTGCGCCACTCGACGCGAGCAATGCCGCGTTCCTCGACGGCCCAGTCGATGATCCGCTCCACGGCGCGGGTGATCAGGCCGTGGCCCTGTGCGCCGGGCTCCAGCCAGCAGCCCGCTTCGCAGACGCCCAGCGCGGGGTCGAAGGAGACGAACATGACGCCGCCGACCAGGCGGCCGTCCAGCCAGATGCCCCAGATGCCGCCGCTGTCCTGAGCCCGCTTGTCCGCGTAACGCCGCAGTACCTCGCGAGCCCCGCCGAGGTCGCGGGCGACGAACGCGGGCGAGACCCACGGCAGGATGTGCTCGCGCGCCCGGTCCAGGTGGTGGAGGAACTCCTCGGCGTGCCAGGGCTCCAGCGGGCGCAGCACGGCCGAGTCGGTGAGGGGCAACGCGAACATCACAGCCTCCGTACATAACAAACGTTTGGTATGTACGCTAACAGACCATGACCCCCGCACGCACCGACCATGACTCCCGCCGCCAGGACGTCTCACAGGCGGTCTGGCGGGTCCTGGCCGAGCACGGCTTCGGCGGCCTCACCATGCGCGCCGTCGCGGCGGCCCTGGGCTCCTCGACCGGACTGGTCACCCACTACTTCGCGGGCAAGCGCGAGCTGATCGCCCACGCCCTCGACATTCTCGAGGTACGCACCGCGCAGCGCCCCCGGCAGGCCGCTCCCGCACCCGGACTGGCGGCGCTGCGCACGCAGGTGCTCAACATCCTCCCGCTGACTCCCGATGCGGCGGCGATGAACCGGATCTGGGTCGGCTCCTGGGACGTCGCCCTGTCCGACCCCGACCTGTTCGCCGCCCAGACCCTTCGCTACGAACGCGTTCGGGCAGGGCTGCGCACCTCCATCGAGGACGCCCAACGGCTGGGTGAGCTTCCCGACGGTGACTCGGGCCGGCTCGCGACGACCGTGCTGGCGTTCACTCACGGCCTGGTGGTTCAGGCGCTGTTCGACCCCGACCGGCTGCCGGCCGCGACACAGACCCGACTCGTCGACGACTTCCTCGCCGCGTTCACCCGCTGAACCGCGACGCCCTGGCACCGAAAAGTTGACGCGGAAGGCCGGGCCCCGGGGGACGGGATCGCCAGGGGCGAGCGGTCAGGTCCAGGCGGCGGGACCGGTGTGGTTTGTCCACTGCGGCCCGCCGCGGGCGTAGGGTCGGTGCCGTGGTGGGGGCGGGGCGTCGATACCGGTACGTCGGCCCGGCGGACGTGCAGGCGTCGGTCGTCGATGCCCCCGAGGGCCGGCCCATCCGATCGCCGGTCGATCTCGACACCTACCTGGCGGCCGCGGATCCGCGCGACCGTGACGAGCCGTTCACGTATGTCATCGACCTTGGCGGTACGTTGCGGCTCGCGCCGAGACGCAGCGAGCACGTCGCCTGCGCCGGCGGTGGGGAGGTCCTCGGCGCGGGGGAGATCGCCTTCGCCGGCGAGCGGGGCGTTTGGGTTGTGACCGAGGTGAGCAACCACTCCACCGGGTACTGCCCCGATCTGACCTCATGGGTGGCGGTGGCGGGCGCCCTCGACCGGGCGGATATTGACCGTCCGGAAGGCTTCACCGCGGCCGTCGTCTTCCGGCGCTGCCTCGACTGCGGCGAGCGCAACCTCGTCCGCGACGACGACTACATCTGCGCGCTCTGCGGTGCTGAGCTGCCGCAGGATGTGGAACCTCGGCTGACGGCCCCGCCGTCGACCGACCAGCGTTCGCGCTGAGACGCGGCAACCCGGCGCCGCGGACCGGAACGCTGCTCTGCTGTTGCCGCTGACCTGCGCGGCACCGCACCGACGCGCGCCGGCCGTGCAGCGGCTCGGCTGGAGCGGTCTGAGGTCAACGCGTGGCCGTGCGCGACCAACTGACAGCGGCCCGTAACACAATCGGCCCCCCGGCCGCTGATGGTGACGAGGCCGCTCTACGGCCCGTCCGCCGCGCCCGGACCGCAATTGCCGAACGCAACGCGCCAATCGCACAGTGCCTGATTCAAGTATTTACATACAACGATGGAGTCCCGTACGATCGCAGCGTTTGTCCACCTTGGTCATCGGGGGTTGATCAATGCGTGCGTCGCTGTCGGCATCCGTTCGTCATCTCTGGAACTCACTGATCCGGACCCTGAGGCAGCGACGCGGCGCCGGCCGCTCCCGCCGCAGGACCGCCGCGGTCCTGGTCTGCCTGCTCGTGCTGGCCCTGGTGCCGGCATCGTCGGTGGTCGCGCCCAACGGGAGCGCCAATCCCATCTCCTGGCTGGCCTCCGGCCTCACCGATCTGAAGGACCTGGTCAGCGGGAGCGGACCGAAGGAACGTCAGGGTGAGCTGCGGGCCGGCGCCGGCTGGGCGCCCCCGGGACGGGCGGCCCTGGTGGCGCAGGAGAAGCCCAAACCGCCGGGCAAGCGGGTCAAGGAGATCACCCGGAGCCGTACCGCGACCCGGACGGTCTACCAGCTCGAGGACGGGCGACTGCAGACCGAGCTGTCCAGCGTGCCGGTGCGCTACCGCGACCGCGCGGGGGCGTGGCGGAACATCGACACCCGCGTCGCGCCCGTCCGGGACCGCGGGTACCGCTACGGCAATGACGCGACCGGGTTCTCGACCCGGTTCGGGGAGCGGTCCGACGCGCTGCTCAAGGTCCAGCTCGGGGACCGTTGGCTGACCGTCGGGGTGGCCGGGCCGGCACGGCAGGTCACGCCGACCGTCAAGGGCTCCACCGTCACGTACGCCGGTCTCTGGGCGGGCGCGGACCTGGTCTACGACGTCACCCCGACCGGGGTGAAGGAGTCGATCGTCCTCGCTGCGGCCCCGGCCGCCGCGCCGTCGTACGACTTCACCCTGCGCACCGCCGGGCTGACCACACGGACGCTGCCGGACGGGTCGGTAGGGTTCTTCGCCCCCGGCAAGTACGTCACCGGCCAGCCGGTCTTCACCTTCCCGAAGCCGTTCATGATCGACGCCAAGCGGGACGCACGGTCACCCCACGGGTACGCGTACTCCGACAAGGTGACCATGAGTTCCAGCGCGACCGGCACGATCAGCCTCAAGCCGGACCAGGCGTGGCTGGCGGCGAAGGACCGGCGGTACCCGGTCGTGCTGGACCCGACGATCACGGTGCAGCCGGACGTCGCCACCGCCAGGGACGCGATGATCGTCTCGTACGGGGCCACCAGCAACTACGAGGGCGACCCGCGCCTGGGCGTCGGCGTCGACCAGTGGGGGCGGGTGCGCAGCCTGCTGGCGTTCGACCTGGCCGGGGTGGTCCCGGCGGGGACGCCGGTGGACGCGGCGGACCTCTCCCTCTACTGGGACAACAACGTGCTGGCCGGCACCAGCGCCAGCACTCCGGTGGCGTTGGAGGCGCGCGCGGTCACCCAGGCGTGGACGCCGTCGACGGTGACCTGGAACTCGATCAACGCGGCGGCCGGTGACCTGGCCGGCACCGCCACCTACAACTCGAGCCAGACCAACTCGTGGACCAACTTCCCGGTGACCGGCATGGTGCGGGAGTGGGTGGCCGGGACCCGGCCGAACTACGGGTTCATGCTCAAGGCCGCTAACGAGGCGCAGGTCGCCGGCGGGCCGATCTTCTGGGCCGGCGAATTCCCGGTGGCGCCGGCCGGGGAGTGGCCGACTTACACCACCCGGACCGCGCCGAAACTCACGCTCACCTTCGGGCTGCCGGCCGTGACCGTCTCCGACGTGCAGACCGTCCGCGCAACCGGCGCCGAGGTGTCCTGGTCGGCGTACGTGGACCCGTCCGCCGCCTCCGGCGACGACCTGGTGGAGTACCAGCTGCACCGTGGCGCCAGCGCCGACTTCGCGCCGTCGGCGGCGAGCCTGGTGGCGCCGCTGCCCGACGGCACGACGTCGTACGCCGACACCACCGCGACCCCGGACACCACGCTGTACTACCGGGTGGTCGTGGTCCGCAAGGACGGGCAGCGACCGGCCTCCCCGGCGGTCGCGGTGAAGACGCCTCCGGCGGGCTACGTCGACGCGATGCTGCCCACGGTGGCGGATACGACGCTGACGGCGTGCCAGTACACCCAGCCCCACGACGTGCTCAACGGGCGGCCGATGGTGGGCGTCGGGTACGTGCCCGGTGGCGCCGGCATCACCCGCGCCCTGCTGCGCTGGGACCTGTCCGCGATCCCGGCGACGGCGCGGATCACCCAGGCCGAGGGGCGCCTGTGGCGGACCATGTACAACGGCAACGCCGCGTACTTCGCCACCCATGCGGTGACCCGCGCGTGGGACGAGGCCACCGCCACCTGGCTGAACGCGTCCGGCAGCACGCGGTGGACGTACGCGGGTGGGGACGCCGTGTCCGCGCCGATCGACGTCATCGGGCTCGGGCCGACTCTCAACTCGGTGTGGGTCAACTTCAATCTGACCTCGCAGGTGCAGTCGTGGCGGGCGAATCCCTCCGCCAACCACGGGATCCTGGTGCGGGTCACCCAGGAGCCGAACAAGGCCTGCGCGGGTAGCGGTGAGGGCGCGACGTTCGTGTCGTCGGAGGGCGCCGAGCCGTCGGTGCAGCCGCGGCTGCACGTCCGCTACACCGACACCACCGTCACGTACCACGCCGCCGCCACCCCGTCGCGGCTGAACCCGGGCGAGACGGTGACCGTGCCGGTGACCGTCACCAACACCACCGCCGAGACCTGGCCGGCCGCCTCCACCCGGCTGGGCTACTGGTGGAAGAACCCGGACGGGACGAACGCCAGCAGCGCGGACAACCAGCTGCTGACCACGCTGCCGTCGGATCTCGCGGCCGGGCAGACCGTCACGGTCAACGCCCAGGTGAAGGCCCCCGCACTGTCCGGCGCGGGCAACAAGGCCGAGGCGTACACCCTGGCCTGGGACATCTACGACACCAGCAGCAACAACTGGAAGTCGGCCTCCAGCCAGCTGCCGCAGCTGCCGCAGCAGATCCGGGTCGAGGACCCCACCAGCGACCTGCTGGGCCTGGAGAAGTTCTACGCCTACACCGGCAAGGCCACCGGCGCCGGCGGCACCCTCATGACCAACCTCTACGCCGGCAACACGGTGTGGTCGTACAACGCGTTCACCAATCCGTCACGCGGGCCGCACACCTTCGTCCGGATGAACTACAACAGCCTGGACACCTCGGCGTCGTCGATGGGCTTCGGCTGGTCTTTGCAGACCTCGACGGTCCAGCGGCTGGGGTCCCAGCTGTCGTTCCACCCGCCGGGCCAGAAGTGGCCGACCCAGGTGCGGGCGACCGACGGCGACGGTACGACCAACGTCTGGGTCCTCGACACCCACGGCCGGGACGTCAAGGACTGCACCCCGTCCACCTGTGACTACACCCACCCGCGCGGTGTGCACCTGTACCTGCAGCAGACCGGATCGGGTGACCCGATGCGCGCCTGGGTGTTCACCAAGCCGGACCGGACCCAGTTCTTCTTCGACGAGGACGGCTTCCAGTCGGCGATCGTCGACAAGAACGGCAACACCATGTCGTTCGTCTACGAACGGCGCAAGTCCAACAACAAGCCGACCAAGTTCCTGCGGTACATCAGCGACGCCACCGGCCGGCGCACGCTGACGCTGGACTACTACGACAAGGGCGACAGCTACCGCTACATCGACGACGACACCTGGCAGGAGGTCGCCGCCGACAACCTCACCAACCCGTTCATCATCGACAACGTCAGGTCGATGACGGACATCGCCGGCCGGACCATCAGCTTCACGTACACCGGCAAGGGCCTGATGGCCAAGATGGTCGACGGCGTCGGCTCCGCGCAGCCCAAGGTCTTCGGCTTCCGGTACGACGCCACCCAGGGCAACAAGAACGTCAAGCTGATCAAGGTCACCGACCCTCGTGGCCACGACACGACGCTGAGCTACTACACGGCGCCGGTCGACCCGCAGAACAAGTGGAAGCTGGCGGACCTGACCGACCGGGTCGACGGGATCACGCACTTCGACTACGTCGACCCCGACGGCCCGCAGGGCGGGAAGATCCACGCCACTGCCACCGACCCGCTCAAGCACGACACCCGGTTCGTCCTCGACGCGTACGGGCGGCCGGAGTCGGTCACCAACGCCAAGAACCAGAGCGTCACGGTCCAGTGGGACGGCGACCACAACGTCACCCGGCTGACCGACGCGAAGGGCGCTTACCAGACCTGGAACTTCGACCCGAAGACCGGCTACCCGCTGACCATCAAGTCGGCTGAGGCGAACAAGAACGGCTGGCCGGGCACCACGCTTAACTACACCACCAGCCTCAATGGGTACGTCGCCGACCTGACGGAGAAGTCGTCGTCGGAGGGTCGCGCCTGGCGGTTCGGCTACGACATCAAGGGCAACCTGCGTACCGTCACCGACCCGCTGGGCACCGCCACGTCCGACCCGGCGGACTACACCACCAGCTACGACTACGACAACGCCGGCCAGATGACCCGGGTGACCGACGCGAACGGCCACGCCACCGACAACAGCCGCTTCGACGCCAACGGGTACCCGCAGACCATCACCGACGCGAAGCAGAACGCCACGACCTTCGTCTACGACGCGCGGGGGCGGGTCACCGAGGTGACCGACGCGCTGGGCAAGAAGACCACCCAGGCGTACGACATCTTCGGCCGGCCGCTCGAGCAGACCGTCCCGAAGGACCAGGACAACGGGGAACTGATTACCACGCCCGCGCCGGTGTACGACGCGAACGACAACGTGCTGAAGGCGTTCGCGCCGAACGGCGCGGTGAGCGAGGCGGTGTTCGACGAGGGCGACCGGGTCGAATACAACCTCGCCCCGAAGGACGAGCCGAACGACCCGGAGCGGAGGACGTCCTTCACCTACGACCTGGTCGGCAACCGGCTGACGGTCACCGAACCGAAGGGCAATCTCAGCCCGACGGCGGGGGACTACACCATCACCAACACGTACAACGAGATCTACCAACTGGTGACGGTGACCACGGCCACCGGCGAGAAGATCACCTCGAGTTACGACGAGGTCGGCAACCTCACCATGGTGGTGGACCCACGGAAGAACGCGACCGCGGATCCGGACGACTTCACCGAGAAGCGCGACTATGACCTGGACCACCGGGTCACCACCGTCACCGACGCGGCCGGTCACACCACGTCGACCGAGTACGACCGGGACGGGCTGGCGGTCGCGACGATCGACGAGGAGGGAAACCGCTCGACGGTCGGATACAACAAGCGCGGCGACGTGGTCGAGCAGAAGGTGCCGTACAAGAACGACAACGGCTCCATCGTCCACAACACCACGCAGTTCCACTACGACCAGGTCGGCAACCGCACCAAGGTGGTCACGCCGCGCGGGACGGCGACCCTGGCGGCCGACGACTTCACCTACCAGACCGTCTACGACGAGCTGAACCGGGTGAAGGAGGAGTGGACCGCCTACGACCCGAACGACTCCCGGTACAACAAGCCGGATAAGACCATCTACGAGTACGACGCGGTGGGCCGGCTGGCGACGGTGTCGGCTCCGCCGTCCAGCGGGGAGTCGGTCCGCAACGACACCCACTACACCTACTGGGACAACGGCTGGACGAAGTCGTCCACCGACCCGTGGGACATCGTCACCTCCTACGACTACAACGTCCTGGGGCAGCAGACCGAGAACAAGCTGACCTCAGCCGGCGGGTCGGTGTCCCGGACCATGCGGTGGGAGTTCTACCCCAGCGGCAACCTGAAGGCCCGCAGCGACGAGGGCGTGCCGGTCGGCCAGCAGGTCGTGCTGGTGGACAACTCCGACTTCAACAACGCCGACAAGGCCGGCACCTGGGCGGTGGCCACCACCGGCTCCTTCCAGGGATACGACTACCAGACGAGCGGGGCGGGAACCGGGGCCGACACCTTCACCTGGAACCTTGTCATCCCCCAGGACGGCGACTACGACGTCTACGTCCGCTACCCGTCCGTGACCGGGGCGGCGTCCAACGCCCCGTTCAAGGTCGACCACGCCGGCGGCCCGGCGAGCAAGACGGTCGACCAGACCAGCGGAGCCGGCACCTGGGTGAGCCTCGGCCGGTACGCCTTCACCGCCGACGGCGCCAACCAGAAGATCACCCTGAGCGACAACGCGAACGGCACGGTGGTGGCCGACGCGGTCAAGCTGGTCCGCGACAACTCCGCCGACGTGGACGACGAGGAGAAGAACTTCACCTACCGGTACGACCCGAACGGCAACCTCGTCGAGGTCGGCGACCAGGACCCCGACGCCCAGGTGGACAGCTACCTGACCACCTACGACGCGCTGAACCGGGTGTCCGCGGTGGAGGAGAAGGACGGCAGCACCGTCCGGAACACCACGTCCTTCACCTACGACGAGAACGCCAACGTCGCCACCCGCACGCACGACGCCACCTGGTCGAAGTTCGACTACGACGTGCGGGATCTGCTGAGCACGGTCACCAACGCCGCCTCGGCGTCGGCCACCGACAAGCGCGTCACCACGTACGCCTACACGCCGCGCGGTCAGCTGGACCACCAGGTCAAGCCGAACGGCAACACCGTCGAATTCACCTACTACCTGAACGGTTCCCTGCAGCACCAGGTGGAGAAGCGGTCCGGAGGCGGGGTCGTCGCCGAGCACACCCTCGAGTACACGGCCAATGGTAATCCGGCCCGGGACGTCGCCCGGCTGATGAACGCCGACAACAGCTCGGCGTACGTGGACAACACCTACACCTTCACCTACGACCCCCAGGACCGGATCGCTCGGCTCGACAAGACCGGGGCCAACCCCACCGTCGAGACGTACGTCCACGACGCCAACAGCAACGTCATCACGCAGACGGTCAAGGACGTCACCACCAACCACAACTACGACCGCAACCGGCTGATGACGTCCACCGCCGTAGGTGGGCTGACCTCGAAGTACAACTACGACCCGCTGGGCCGGTTGGACACCGTCTCCAGCGGCGGGCAGGTCACCGAGAAGTACCGCTACGACGGGTTCGACCGGATCGCCGAGCTCCGCTCCGGGGCCGGGACCGCCGCGAAGACCACCCGGTACGTCTACGACCCGTTCGACCGCACCACCTCCCAGACCACCAACGCCGGCGGGACGGGTGAGAAGACCACCACCTTCACCTACCTGGGCACGTCCGGTGACGTGCTGTACGAGGAGGTCGCGGACAAGGTCACCAAGTCCTACGAGTACTCGGCCTGGGGACAGAAGCTCACCCAGTTGAAGAAGAAGGACGACGGCAGCACCGAGATCTCGCACTACACCTATCACCCGAAGGGTGATGTGGAGGCAATCACCAAGCACGAGGACGGCACCACCCGTGCCACCTACGGCTACACCGCCTACGGAGACAACGACGACACCAAGTTCACCGGCGCCGACAAGCCCGACGCGCAGAATCCGGACGCCGAGCCGTACAACTCGTACCGGTTCAACGGCCACCGCTGGGACCAGGCCTCGGGCACGTACGACATGGGGTTCCGCAACTACGACCCGGGCCTGAACCGCTTCCTCAGCCGGGACATGTACAACGGGGCCCTCGACGACCTGACCTTGGCGATCGACCCGTTCAGCGGCAGCCGGTACGCCTTCGCCGGCGGAAACCCGATCTCCAACGTCGAGCTTGACGGGCACGGGTTCTTCGACTCGGTGAAGAGCTTCGCCTCCGGCGTGGTCGACCACATCAAGGAAGACCCGCTGCAGTTCGTCGGCGAGGTCGCCATCGGCGCGGCGGCGGCGATCGCGGTGGGCGCCGTCTGCGCCACCGGCGTCGGCTGCGTGATCCTGGCCGGCGCGGCAGCCGGGGCGGCGGCCGGGGCCTACGGCTACGGCGTCGACACCGCGCAGGGTGAGCACTCCTGGGACTGGGGCGACTTCGGCAAGACCGTGCTGGTCGACGGCTTGATCGGCGCGGCCACGGCCGGGCTGCTCCACGGCGGCGGCAAGCTCCTCCGGGCGGGCCTGAACAAGGCCCGGGGCGGCGGTGCCCCCAAACCGTCGACCGCCGCTCCCAAGGAGGGGACGCCTGGTTCCCCGGCCGCGCCGCACGCGGGAACTCCGGAGCCCACCGCCGCCCCCGCCAAGCCCGCTCCCGCCCCGGCGAAGCCGGCCGCGGCTCCGGCCAAGCCGAAGTCGCTGGCGGAACACGCGGACAGCCTGCGCGGGCCCAACAAGGCGTCGACCCCGCGGGTGGCGTCGGAGTACACCTCGCCGTCGGGTCAGACGTACTACGGGCGCAGCGGACACGGACTCCCGATTCCCGGGCCACTCCGCGCGATCATGGAGAAGATCGCACCGCTGAGCAACCGGCACGGCGCGTGCGGCGAGGTCCACTGCCTCATCCAGGCGTTCAACCAGGAGGGCGTGAGCGGGATCTACGGTGGCACCATGCGATCGGTCCGGGTACGTTCCCAGCAATCCGGGGGCGACGCTCACGGCACCCCGATCGACCCCTGTCCGGACTACTGCACCCCACTCCTGGGAAGGCTGGGTATCAAGTTCTGATGGCACAGGATTTCACCAGCCGGCTGCCCGCAGCCGCAGTGCAGGCGCTGCGGGCGGCCGGCTGGGCCCCTGACCGCTCGGTCGACGTCCGCGGCTGGCACGAGATCCTCGGAGCCGAGGGTTTCGTCCTGCATCCACTGGCCCGGCAGGTGCTCGAGAACTTCGGCGGGCTCCGCGTGACGCCCCCGGTCGCGGTCGGGGCCTTCCGGAACAGCGACATCCTCTTCGAGCCCGAGCTCGCCGGCAGCGGGATGTTCGACATCGCCGTGGAGCTGAAGAAGATGTTCGGGCAGGACTTCTACCCGATCGCCGAATGGATCACCAACAGCACGGTCTTCCTCGGTTCGGCCGGGACGGTAGTGGATGATCACGACGTGGAAGTGCTGCACGTCGCGGACAGCTTCGCGGACGCCTTACGCGTCATGCTCCTAGCCGACCGTGAGCCACCGGTGCTGCACACCTACAGCCACTGATCCCCGTACTGTCGTGCGGATACTGACCGAAGCCGGCTGGCAGCCGGGCCGACGGGTGGACACCAGCGCATGGCGGACGCAGCTGGAGGCGGGTGGGTTCGACATGCACCAGGCGGCCGAACGGTTCCTCGCCGAGTTCGGCGGGCTGACGGTCGCCCACCGCGGGCCGGGCATCTCGCAGGCGCGTGCCCCGTTCGAGCTGGACCCGCTGCTGTGCCTCGGCGAGGACGACCGGTTCGCCGACTGGTCGTCGGTCATCCACCGATCGCTGTTCCCGCTCGGCGAACTCGACGAGGGGCGGTTCTTCCTGGGGATCGACGAGACCGGAGAGGTGTATCTGGTGGCCGACTGGTTGGCCAGTTACGGACCGGCTCGGCAGGCCGTGGAGAAGCTCATTCTCGGCGTCGCTCCGGACACCAGATGGGACGCGTATCCAGGCTGATCAGATGCGAGGTCTGGGCGACCTCGCCACGGCTCGTATGGTGGCGGGGCGTAGCAGTCGGCTCGGGGAGGTTGGTCCATGCTCGCGGAACTGGCAGCGCCGCCGGCCGTCGCGGCCGAGCGGGTGATCACCGCCGTGCTGGCCGACCTGCGCTCCGGCGACCATCGGGGCGTGGTGGTCGACTCCCCGCCCGGCGCCGGGAAGTCCACCCTCGTGGTCCGCGCCGCGGTCGAGCTGGCCGCCGCCGGCGAGCCGCTGATCATCGTGGCGCAGACCAACGAGCAGGTCGACGACCTCATCGACCGGCTCGCCCGCAAGGCCCCCGAGCTGCCCATCGGCCGGCTCTCCGCCACCGACTACCAGCCCACCGACCGGGTGAAGGGCCATGCGACGGTCCGGGTCGCCGCCAAGATCGCCGACCTCGGCGGCGCGGCCGTCATCGTCGGTACGGCGGCGAAGTGGGCCACCGTGGCCGAGGGCGTCTGGCCGTGGGCGATCGTCGACGAGGCGTACCAGATGCGGGCGGACGCCCTGCTGCGCGTGGCCGGGCGGTTCGAGCGGGCGCTGTTCGTGGGCGACCCGGGGCAGCTCGACCCGTTCTCCACCGTGGAGACCGCGCGGTGGGCCGGGTTGACCTGGGATCCGATGCAGTCGGCGGTGGCGACACTGCTGCGGCACAACCCGGAGCTGCCGGTGCACCGGCTGCCGGTGTCCTGGCGGCTGCCGGCCACCGCCGCGCCGGTGGTGGCCGCCGCGTTCTACCCGTTCACCGGGTTCCGCGCCGGCACCGGGCCGGTCGACCGGGCGCTGGCCCTCACCGAGCCGGGGCCGGGGGACGGCTTCGACGCGACGGTCGAGGTGGCGGCTTCAGGTGGCTGGGCGCTGCACGAGCTGCCCGCCCGGCACACGCCGCGTACCGATTCCGAGGCCGCGGCGGCCTGCGCCGCCCTCGCCCGGCGATTCCTGGACCGTGGACCGGTCGGGTTCTCCGAGCAGGCGCCCGGCGGCGTGCCGGTGACCGCGGACCGGATCGCCGTCGGGGCCGCGCACCGTGACCAGGTGGCGGCCATCCGGTCGCACCTGGGCGCGGCCGGCGCGGGCATCACCGTCGACACCGCCAACCGGCTCCAGGGCCGGGAGTACGACGTGACGATCGTGCTGCACCCGCTCTCCGGGCGGCGGGACGCGACCGCGTTCCACCTGGAGTCGGGTCGGCTCTGCGTGCTGGCCTCCCGGCACCGGCACGCGTGTGTGGTGGTGGCGCGGGCGGGGATCACCGAGCTGCTCGACGCGCACCCGTCGACCGAGCGGGTGCACCTGGACGTGCCGGTGAAGTTCCCGGACGGCTGGGAGGCCAACCACACGATGCTCGCCCACCTCGCCGCCCACCGCGCCCCGTGAGGTACGCGGCTCACCTCATGGCCGGCGGCGGGCGTCGAATCGCGGTCTTCGATGGCTGATCGGTGTGCAGACACGGACGGGTGGCCGAGTTGACGCTCGCGGAGCGTGTCCGTAGCCTCTACTCATAGGGGAGATGGTGGCTGGCGATGATGAGCTGAAATGTAGTCATCGTTCGATCTGTCTCAATACCCGGCCCCAGCCTCCGTGCTGGGGCTTTCACTTTGTCCGCAGGGGCGGCCGGCGCGGTCAGAGCGTGCCCGGCTCGTGTCCCTGCACGTAGTGCCACGCGCCGAGCCCTCGCGGGTCGAACAGCGCCACCGTCCGGCGGGGATACGCGAAGACGTCGGCATAGTCGAGATCAAGCCAGTAGGCGACGCCCATTGCGTCGTCCAGGGCGGTGCGGAACTCCTCCGGCAGCGGCCGTCCGTCCGCCCTGATCACGGCCGCCATCACGCCGGTCCGGCCCGCACCCAGGGCCGCCACGCCGTCGACCGCGCCGTTGCGCCCGTCCGAGCACCACAACGTCCCGCGAACGCGCAGCGCCGGCCCCTCACCGACGTTCTCCACCGGGATGAGGAACCGGTCCTTGGCGACCGCGAGGAACGCGTACGCCGGGGCGGGCGCGGAGGTCAGCGCGAAGCGCTCCTGAGCGGGTGGGTGCTGGGCCAGCATGCCGCCGGAGTCCGGAAACGCCACCGACTGGTGGATCGGCAGCAGGAGCGGGTACCGGCTCAGCACCAGGGCCCGGCGGTTTTCGGTGAGCTGCCGGTCGGTCCGGGACAGCGCCTGCCGGGAGAGGTAGATCGCCGCCAGCACGCCGATGGTGGACGCGATGGCGGCGAAGGAGCCGGCAACCGCGGCCGCCCGCTGGGCCCGCCAGGTGAAGGCCACCACGAGGGCCGCGCCGGCGGCGCAGACCGCCAGCGCCCCGGCGAGCACCAGCCCGTACCTACCGGCGCCGCGCAGCCAGGTCCAGGTCCGGCGCAGCACCGCCAGCCCGTACCTGCCGGCGCCGCGCAGCCACATCCACGTCCGGCGCAGCACGCGCGTTCCTAGGCGAACGGCGAACCGGCGTCGCCCCACCGCGTCTGGGGGATGGTGACCTTCTCGCCCCGCCAGGTGATGGCCCGGGACTGGGCCAGGACGCGCAGGATCCGGTGCCGGTCACGCTGGTCGTAGCCGAAGACCGGCTCGGCCCGCGCGCGGTCCTTGACCGTCATGAACTCGAGGATCTCGCTCTCCGGTATCGGGCTGGGAGCCCGAGCGACGAACGCGCGGTAGAGCTCGTGATAGGCGTCTTCGATGGGACGGGCGAACGGCGAGTTCGTGGGGAGCGCGTGGCGGGCGCCGTCGACCGCGACCGCGTCCACGACGCCTGCCGCGCTCGCGTACTTCAGGACCCGGTTGACCAGGCCGGCGTTGAACTTCTCCGGGCCCTGCCCGACGCCGGTCGCGCTGAGCAGGCCGGGAAGGCGGCGGAACGGGATGGTCCGGCTCTGGGTGCGGAAGCTCTCCATGGTGAGGCCGGCGTGCACCCGCCACAGCGGTTCGAGGTATCCCAGGGCGAGGTCGTCCACGGTCACCGCGTACGCGTCGTCCGCGCCCCTACGGACGAGCTGCACGGTGGTCAGCGCGTCGAGCGCGCGCAGCAGGCGGGAGCCGTTGTCCGCCTGGAGGGGGCCGGCGCGCAGTTCCGTGACCGTCAGTCCCTTGGGTCGGGCGGCGAGCCGCCGGACCACGTAGTCGATGGCCAGCACGTCGGCGAACCGGCCGGAGCCGACGTCGACGTAGGTGCGGGTGCGGTTGACCGGCAGGAACTGCTCCTTGACCCGTACCGCCGCGTCGGTGCGGGCGACCTGGTGCCCGGCGGACCCGATGAGCGCCCAGTACCGGCTCTCGTCCTCGTTCTCCAGGATGCCCCAGCGGGCCAGGGTGGTGGTGCGCTCGGCCTGTTCCTTGCCGCCCAGGATGATGCCGCGACGCTGGAGTTCGAGCAGGCCGAGCAGCGCCCGGCAGGTGGCCGGCGGGGGCTTCTGCAGGGTGTAGATGTCGTCGATGCAGAGCGAGTCCAGACCGGGCAGCGTGAGAATGCCACGGAACTGGGGGGAGAGCCGGCCCCTGTCGCCGTAGACGACGGTGACCCGGCAGCCGTCGCGCAGCAGGCGGCGGATCAGCGGGATGAAGTCCTGGTCGCCGGTCACCAGGACGAACTGGCCGCAGTCCTGGTGGAGGTAGTCCATCGCCAGCACGGTCAGATGGATGTCGGCCTGCTCCTTGGCGCTGCCCACCACATCGTCGTCGATGAGGTGCGCCGCCATCGCGGTCGAGATGCTGCCGTCGAACTTCGTCGCCGCCATGTGCTTGTACTGGAGATGGCCGCCGCACCGGTTCGTCGCGTCGCTCCAGAGGGCATCGACGATGCCTCGCTCCACCAGGTGGCCGCGGCCGATGATCGCGCCGGCCAGGTTGTCCCAGTCGACCAGCAGGACACCTTTGTTTCCGGCCATCTGCGGCTCCTTCGTGAGCTCATCGAGGCGCGGTTGATATCCGAATTCTGCCTCCATGTCC
Organism: Micromonospora sp. NPDC023966; assembly: GCF_040639095.1. NCBI lineage: Bacteria > Bacillati > Actinomycetota > Actinomycetes > Micromonosporales > Micromonosporaceae > Micromonospora > Micromonospora sp. NPDC023966. Next base: position 58,713 of record NZ_JBEZZJ010000029.1, read on the forward strand.
CTACCCTGCTTCGTCATCCGTTCGGCCACGATGTTCATCGCTTGCGCGAGGTCGCCGGGGCGTTCGGCTTGCTGTGCGTGACCTCCAGATGACCGATCGTCCACAGAAGACCACAAGTCCGGTGGAGCGCGACAAGGCGCGAGCGAGCGGACAATGTGGATTCCTGGGCCGTCACCACAGTCGTCGCACGGCCCGTGTCGGGGAGGCGGACTGTGGCGCGCTTCTATCCCAAGCACCTGCGAGCGAACGCCACTCGCGGGGAACGGGTCGTGTTCGACAAGCTCCGGTCCCTCAACGACTCGTGGTTCGTGCTGCACAGCCTCTCGTTCTTCGACGCGGGCCGGCCGAGGTGGCGGATGGGCGAGGCCGACTTCGTCCTGCTCCATCCCGCGCGCGGCCTGCTGATCATGGAGGTCAAGGACGGTTCCTACCGGGTCGCGGGCCGGCAGTGGTTCGCCCAGCGCCGCGGCGGTGACGTGCCGCTGAACGCCGACCCGTTCGACCAGGCGCTTCGGAACAAGTACGCCCTGACCGGGTGGCTGCGCGATGCCGCCGGCATCCGGCACGTCCCGGCCGGGCACTGCGTCGTCTTCGCCGACGGCCGGCCCTCGGGCAATCTCGGCCCGCACGCGCCGGACACGATCGTGCTGACCGCGGCGGCGTTGGAGCACGCGCCGATGGTCGTGGAGCGCGTCATGGCGCACTGGGACCAGCACGGCTGGGCCAGCCAGTCGGACTTCGGGAAGGCCCTGGAGGCGTTCGCGCCGACCGCGGTCGTCGCCCGCACCCTCCGCTACGACGTCGATCTGGCATCCGACGACCTCGCCCGCCTGACCCAGCGGCAGATCCGCCTGACGAGTCGCCAGCTGGAGGTGCTGGAGGGGACCTCCAAGAAGCGCGCCTCGCTGGTCCTCGGTGCGGCCGGCACGGGCAAGACGGTCCTCGCTCAGGAGCGGGCACGCGAGTTGGCGGCCCGGGGGCTGCGGGTCGCCGTGATCGGACAGCAGCGCAACCTGCGCCTGGAGATCCGGCGCAGGTTGCGCGTGGAGGGCGTCAGCTCGGGTGAACCGGAGGACGTGCTGTGCGACCTGTACGGCGCCGATCGCCTGCGCGAGTACGAGGGCGAGCAGCTGTGGGTCACCGTGCTGGCCCTCGCCGAGGCGTACGGCAAGCCGCTGGACTGCCTCATCGTCGACGAGGCGCAGAGTCACGACGAGGACCTGCTGGACGCCCTCCGGGAACTCGTCCGCCCCGACGGCTCGGTGGTGCTGTTCGCCGACCCGTACCAGCGGGACTCCTCGGGGACGTGGCGCCCGCGCCCCGACGGGTCGTTCAACGAGTTCTGGCTGACCGAGAACTGCCGCAACGTCCTGCCGATCGCGAAGCTCGTCGCACGGATCTCGGGAGCGCACACGCCCGTCACCGGGCCGGCCGGGCGGCCGCCGCGCCTCAGCGGCGGTTCGGCGGACCTCGCGGCGGCGTGCGCCGACGCCGTCCTGGAGGTCCTCAAGGACCTGCCGGCCTCCCAGCTGGTGCTGCTGACGTCGACGACGGCCAACCAGGCCGCGATCCGCCGGACGCTGGCGGACCGGGGCGTGCGGACGATGAACGGGCTGCGCGGTGACGAGCTGGCGGTCTGCACGGTGCGGCAGTTCCACGGCTGCGAGGCGCCGGCCGTGGTCTATGCCGACGACGGCGAGGAGGACTGGACGACCAGCTACATCGCGGTCAGCCGGGCCTGCGCCTACCTGCACGTCGTCGGCCGCCCGGACCGGTGGGAACCCTTTCGATTCCTGATGGAGGATGGTTCATGACGCTGTACGACGAGGCTGTCACTTTCCTGGAGTCGGAAGGCTGGTCGGTCCCCGGGGAGTCGCGGGGCGAGGTCGTCCGGGCGAGGCGGGCGGCGTATGCGGACAACAGCGAGCACATGACGGTGTGGTGCCCGGCCGCCCCGGACGCCGAGGAGCTGCAGCGCCGCGAGGCGACCCTCCTGCAGCGGTTCGCGGAGGAAGCGCGCACTCCGGGCGCGAAGTTCCTGCTGGTCGAGTCCACCCAGGGGTTGTCGACGGAGTTCCGGCGGGTCGCCAAGCACGAGTACAACGTCGACATCCGGGTCCCGATCCAGTTCTTCGACGCCCGGTTCAAGTGGGACGACACGCTGGTGTCGGCCCTGGCGGGTACGGCCGCGCAGCAGCTCCGTCGGGACGGGGAGACGGCGGCGCGCCGGCGTACCCCGCAGCCGTTCGAGGCGGTGGGCACCGGAGTGGTGGGCACCGACCTGCTCACCGAGCTGGCTCGCCGCTTCGACAGCCCGGCCGGCTGGGACCGCCCGATCGTGCTGGTGACCGCGCCGGCGGGGTACGGCAAGAGCGTCCTGTTCGAGTCGCTGTTCGCGACGCTGTACACCAACTTCCAGAAGGCGAAGAAGCAGCTACGGCGGGCCTACCGGCCGCTGCCGCTCCTGCCGGACTATGCCGCGCTGGCGAGCGCGCCGGCGCTGGGCCCCATGGTCGACGCGCTGCTGCAGACCGAGGTCGCGCGGCCGGTCAAGCAGCCGACGTTTCAGTGGATGCTCACCCGGGGGTTCGCGAGTTGGCTGCTGGACGGGCTGGACGAGGTCATCGCCCAGGACCCGGGCTTCTTTGAGTACATCCACGAGATCGTCGCCCGGCCGGACAACCCGACGACCCCGCGCATCCTGCTCTGCGTACGGGATTCGCTGCTCAGTTCCAACCAGGCGCTGCGCGATTTCCTCACGGTGGCCCACGAGTACGTCGAGGAGTTCCGCCTGCTGCCCTGGCGACCCGAGTCGATCACCACCTTCGCGCGTATCCGCCTGCAGGACAAGGACCGCGAGCTGCTCTCGATCCTCGACGCGAAGCCGCAGCTGATGAAGCTCTGCGGCACCCCGTACTACGCCGAGCTGCTCGCCGAGCGCGTCGACGAGGGCAAGACCGACGGGATACCGAACGACTACTCCGAGATGGATCTGGTCCACGACGCCGTCGACGCGATCATGGATCGCGAGTACAAGAAGGAGCAGTTGCAGGAGCACGTCGTCTCCCGGCACGACCTGCTCGACGTCATCAGTCACGTCGCCGTCGCCGAGCTGGAGAACGACAACCGCGGCGTGCCGATCGACGAGATCGGCCAGCTCGCCGAGTTCGTGATTCCCTCGGACCTGTCCGACCCCGAGCGGGAGCGGTGCACCGCGGCCATCTGCCGCCTGCCGGTCTTCCGGGCCGCGTCGGAGCGGCAGCGGGTGCGCTTCGCGCAGGATGTGATTTTCGAGCACCAGATCGGCATCCGCGCCGCCCAGTACTTCGCCGTCAATCCGGTGCGGTTCGCGCAGCTGCTGGACTGCCGCCCGTTCCCGCCCGACTCCTTCGCCCTGCGGGTGCTGTGCGCCCGGATCAGGGAACTCGCCGCCGGCGAGGAGCTGCTCACCCGGCTGTCCAGCGCCACCGCCACCCCCACGGCGTTCCGCAACATCCTCCAGGTGCTCCTCGGGCTTCCCGACTGCGCCCGGCTGCTGATCCACGCTCCGCTGGAACGCCAGGACCTCTCCGGGCTCACCTTCTCGGGCCTGTCGCTGGCCGGGGTCAGCTTCCGCGGCGCGAACCTGGAATCGACCCGCTTCCACAACTGCGTCATGACCGGCTGCGACCTGTCCGACGCGACGTTGCACGGCACCCGGTTCGACGCCTGCCTGCCCACCCTCGCCGAGGCCGACTTCGGGCACCTCACCGGCTTCGTCTCCGTGGAGATCGACTCGCGTACCCCCATCGAGGACGTCGCGGACTTCGTCAAGCTGCTGGGCGCGGACGGGCGCCGGGAGCACCCCTTCGTCGGCCCGTGCCCCACCGCGCTTCAACTGCGGTTCCTGTTCCTGAAGTTCGTCCGGCCGGACGGCCACTACCGTCGTGACTCCCTCGACGAGAAGGGCCTGCTCTCGGGACGGCGCATCGTCGACCCGGCGTCCGTGCTCAGCGGTGCGGTGCGAGCCGGCTTCCTCACCGCCATCCCGAAGCGCCGCCGGTACGAACGCACGCACAGCCAGCTCTACGCGGACATGGTGGGGTTCGCCCAGAACCTCCGGGTGACCCCGGCCATCCGCTCGCTCCTGGAGGACACCTGCCGGGTGGAGGGGTGTGCGCACGTCGTCCAGGAGAACCCGACGACCGCGACCTTCGACTGAGTGTCCACCGGTCCGCGCCGAGCGGCCCGGCCAGCCGACGCCGGTCGGCGGCCGGAACCGGTCCCGGGCCGATGACGGCTACTTGCCGTGCGGGTCGTGCGCGTTGAGGGTCGCCACGACCTGGTCGTAGTCGCCGCGCGCCTCGCCGTACCGGAGGAACTTCACCCGCTCGACCTGGATCTCCGTGGCGTCCGGCTGCGCCTCGATCAGCGCGACGACCTCGCTCACGAACTCGTCGAGCGGCATGGCGATCTCGCTGCTCTCCTGCCCGGGCATCAGCGCGGTACGCACCGACGGCGGCTCCAGCTCCACGACCTTCACGTTCGTGTCGGCGAGCTGCAGCCGCAGCGACTCGCTGAGCATGTGGATGGCGGCCTTCGAGGCGTTGTAGCTCGGGGTGACCCTGAGCGGCGCGAACGCCAGGCCCGAGGAGACCGTCATGATCGTGGCGTCCGGCTGCGCCCGCAGGTGCTCGATGAATGCGGCGATGAGGCGGATCGGACCGAGCAGGTTGGTCGTCACGGTCGCCTCGGCCGAGTCGAGGAACGATTCCGGCTGGTGCCAGTCCTCGACGCGCATGATGCCCGCCATCGTGACGAGGACGTTGAGGTCCGGGTGCTTCGCCAGCACCTGCGCGGCCGCCGAGGCGATGCTCGCCGGATCCGCCGTGTCGATCGCGACGGTGTCGATGTCCGGGTGCTCCGTGGCGACCTTCTCGAGCAGGTCGGTGCGCCGGCCGCCGATGATCACGGTGTTGCCCCGGGCCTTGAGTTCGAGAGCGAGGGCCAGGCCGATCCCGCTCGTGGAGCCGGGGACGAAGATGGTGTTTCCGGAAATGTTCATGCCTCGAGCCTGGCCCACCATCGCGGTCCGGGGGCAGAGACCGGTTATCGGGGGATCGGCAATCCCTGGTTGGCCCGGACGGCGGGCGGATACTGGGATCATGGACCGCGCAGCCCTGGCCGACTTCCTCCGCCGCCGCCGTGCGGCGCTGCAGCCCGGAGACGTCGGGCTGGCCACCGGCGTCCGCCGCCGCGCGCCCGGGCTGCGGCGCGAGGAGGTGGCCGCCCTCGCCACCATGTCGACCGACTACTACACCCGCCTGGAACAGCAGCGCGGCCCGCAGCCGAGTCCGCAGCTGCTCGCCGCGCTGGCCCGGGCGCTGCGGCTGACCGGCGACGAGCGCGACTACCTCTTCCGGGTGGCGGGGCACAACCCGCCATCCCCGGTGTCCGCGGCGACGCATGTCGCCCCGGCGCTGCTGCGGGTGCTGGACCGGCTGGCGGACACACCCGCGCTCATCCTGTCCAACCTCGGCGAGATCCTCGTGCAGAACCGGATGGCCGAGGCACTGTTCGGGGACCGGTCCGGCCACACGGGGCTGGCCCGCAGCGAGATCTACCGGTGGTTCACCGACCCCGCCGAGCGGTCCCGGTACCCCGAGGAGGACCGCGACCGGCAGAGCCGCGCCCAGGTCGCCAACCTGCGCGCCGCGTACGGGTCGATGGGCCCCCAGTCGCGGGCCGGCGAGCTGGTGCGGGCGCTGCAGAAGATCAGCCCCGAGTTCGCCGAGCTGTGGGAGCGGCACGAGGTCGCCCAGCGCTTCGCCGACCACAAGACGCTGATCCACCCCGAGCTCGGCCCGATCGAGCTGGACTGCCAGGTGCTGTTCACCGAGGACCAGTCCCAGGCGCTGCTGGTGCTCACCGCGCCGCCGCGCAGCGAGGGTTACGAGAAGCTGCAACTGCTCGCCGTGCTGGGGCACGAGCGCTTCCCGGCCGGCACCTAGACGAGTAGTTCCGAACTCCTCGTCCAGCCGGCGAGTCAGCTGGGCTCGACCAGGAGCCGGGCGTAGTTGGCCATCGACCGCTGGTAGCGGGGCAGGTGCCTGGCGAGCGCCCCGACGGCGATCGCGACCGCCTCCCGCTCCCGGCCGACGCTGGTCAGCGCCAGGGCGAGCGTCGCGCTGACCGCGTCGTCGAGCTCGTCGGAGCCGCGCTCGCGCTCCTCGGTCAGCAGCCGGACGCTCTCCTCGGGCTGCCCGGTGTTCCGCAGCGAGCTGGACATCTGGATCACCGAGCGCCGCCGGCGGACGCCGTCGATGCCCAGCTCCAGCGCCCTGCGGTAGAGGGGGACCGCCTTGTCCGAATGACCGGTCGAGTCCCAGGCGCAGGCCCGCTCGAACGCCGCCACCGGATGATCCGGCCCCAACTCGTCGGCGAGGACGCCGACCCGCGCGCGGAACTCCACCTCGTCCCAGCCGTCGGGTGCCGCGTTGAAGGCCGCCCACAGGTCCGCGCTGCGCTGCTCCCAGTCGGCGCTCGGGTTCATCGTGGTTCTCCTCGTGATCGTCGGTTCGGACGGGAGACACTTTGCGAGCGCTGGTACCGTCGCCGCGAGTGATTCGGCGAAGCCCGAATCTCTTCATCCTGGAAGGTGGCGCGGATGGCGGTGACCCTGCGGTTCGGCCCCGCCGACCTGCTGCGCTGCCGCTTCGCCATCTCGCCCATGTTCGAGACGCTGTCCGCGGTGCGCCTGCTCTCCCCGCGCGAAGGCGTCGGCCCCCACCGCCGCTGGCTCGACACCCTCGACACGCGAGAACTCGACCTGCGGCCGATCGCCCTGCTCCAGCCGCGTCGCGGCTACACCCCCGACTTCCTCTCGCCGCCTCCGGTCAGCCCCCACGCCCGGTTCGAGGACGAGCTCACGGCCGTGGCGGCCACTGACCATGATCGGGTACGCGCAGAGGTGCGCCGGTCACTGGCGGACACCCCGGGGGCGGCCGAGTCGGCGACCGGGCGGCTGCTGCTGGACGACCCGGCCGTCGCTCTCCAGACGCTGGTCTCACTCGTGCAGCGGGCATGGCAGGTCCTGGTCGAACCGGTCTGGCCGCACGTACGCGGGCTGCTCGACGCCGATGTGGGCTTCCAGACCCGGCGTCTCGCCGAAGGCGGCCTCGACCGGTTGTTCGCCGAGCTACATCCACGGCTGCGCTGGAACAACGGCGTGCTGACCCGCGAGTACGGCGACGACGAGCATCGCGACCTGCGCGGCGAAGGGCTGGCCCTGGTGCCCAGCGCCTTGAAGTGGGATCAGGTGGTGGTCATCGTGGACCCGCCGTGGCAGCCCACAGTGATCTATCCGGCGCGTGGGCTCGGCACGCTCTGGCAGCCCCTGTCCACCGATCGGCATGCGGCTCTGGGCCGGTTGATCGGCAGAACCCGGGCGGCGCTGCTGGTCAGCCTCGACGAGCCGGCCAGCACGACGACGCTGGCCCACCGCCACGCGCTGGCCGCCGGGACGGTGTCCGAGCATCTGTCGGTGCTGCGCGACGCCGGGTTCGTCGCCGGGGAACGACACCGGCACGAGATCCGCTACCGGCGTACGCCCCTCGGCGAAGCCGCGCTTCGTCAGCGCGACAGTTAGGGCTGGTACTCGGCCCGGGTCCGGGGCAGCCACTGCGGGTGCTGGTCGCGGACGAACTTCAACAGGCCCTCGCCACGACCCTCGGTCGTGCCGGGAGCGCGAACCGACCGGGCGACCGGGTACCCGGGAGGATCCGAGTGAAACGGCCGGCGGGTCGTGGCCGGTCACCCAGGCCACGACCCGCCGGCCGGCGCTCACGGCGTGGCGAGCGCCTCGGTCGGGGCGAGCCGCGCCGCCCGGATCGCCGGGTACAGCCCGGCCAGCGCCCCGATCACCAGGGTCGCGCCGACCCCGCCGGCCAGCGCCCAGGCCGGCACCACCGCCGGCCACGACCGGGAGACCGCGTAGCCCGCCGTGACCGCGCTGCCGAGCAGCACCCCGCCGAGCCCGCCGAGCGCGGACAGCAGCAGCGACTCGGCCAGGAACTGGGTGCGGACCTGCCCGCGGGTGGCCCCGAGCGACCGGCGCAGGCCGATCTCCGGGCGCCGCTCCAGCACCGAGATCACCATGGTGTTCGCCACGCCGACGCCGCCCACCAGTAGGGCGACCGCGCCGAGGCCGAGCAGCAGCCCGGTGAACGCCTCGTCGGTGGCCTGCTTCGCGGCGAGCGCGTCCGAGGGGCGCGCCACCTTCACCTCGTTCGGCGCCTCCGGGTTCGCCGTGGCGGCGAGCACCGCGCGTACCGCCTCGACCGCGGTCTCCGACGTGCGGGTGTAGACCGTGGTCGGGTGCCCGTCGAAGCCGAGGTACGACCTCGCGGCGTCCCAGCCGACCAGCGCGGACAGGTCCAGCTCCGGCGCGAGCGGCGCCGGCGCCAGGATGCCCACCACGGTGAACCAGCGCCCGCCGAGCTGGATCCGCAGGTCCGGTCCGGCGGCGCTGACGCCGAGCCGCCGGGCCGTGGTGGCGCCGAGCACCACCGCCGGGTAGCGGGCCGTGGCGGCGTTCAGCCAGGTGCCGCTGACCACCTCCAGCCCGACCGTGTCGCGCAGTTCCAGGCCCGCGGCGCGGGCGGCGATCCCGCCGCTCTCGCCCCGGGAGATCAGGTCCGAGCGGTACACCCGCGCGTCGGCCAGCAGCCCGGTGGCGGCGACCTCCCGGACCGGCCCGATCCGGCCGATCATCGCCACCGACTCCGCCGGCAGCTCGGCGTCGTCGCCGAAGAGCGTGTTGCCCGGACCGACGGTGAGCAGGTTGGTGCCGAGCGCGGCGAGCGTGCGGTCCAGCTCCGCCCGGGACGAAGCGGAGATGCCGACCACCGACACCATGGCGGCGATCCCGATCGCGATGCCCAGCGCCGAGAGGAAGGCCCGCAGCGGCCGGGTGCGCAGCCCGACCCCGCCGACCCGCAGGACGTCCCGGGGGCGGAGCCGGGCGGGTGCCAGCCGGACCGGCCCGCTCATGCGGGCACCCCCACCGGGCGGTGGTCGGCCACGATCCGGCCGTCGCGCATCTGGACCCGGCGGGGCAGGCCCGCGGCGATCTCCAGGTCGTGGGTGATCACCACGATGGTCGTCCCGGCCGCGTGCAGGTCGCGCAGCAGCGCAAGGACCCCGGCGCCGGAGGCCGAGTCCAGGTTGCCGGTCGGTTCGTCCGCCAGCAGCAGCGCGGGCGCGCCGACCACCGCGCGGGCGATCGCCACCCGCTGCCGCTCGCCGCCGGACAGCTCGTGCGGCCGGTGGTCGAGGCGGTGCCCCAGCCCGACCCGGGCCAGCGCGGCCTCCGCGCGCCGCCGCCGCTCCCGCAGGGGTACGCCCGCGTAGAGCAGCCCGTCGGCGACGTTGTCCCGCACCGGCACGTTCGGGGCGAGGTGGAACTGCTGGAAGACGAAGCCGATCCGGGAGGACCGCAGCGCGGAGAGCTGCCGGTCACCGAGCGCGGCCACGTCGTGCCCGTCGATGCGTACCCGGCCGGTGGACGGGCGGTCCAGGGTGCCGATCAGGTGCAGCATGGTGGACTTGCCCGACCCGGAGGGGCCGACGATGGCCACCAGCTCGCCCGGCCGGACGGTCAGCGACACCCCGTCCAGGGCCCGTACGCCGCCCGGGTAGAGCTTGCTGACGCCGGTCAGCTCGACGACCGCCTCGCCGGTCACGTCGGCATCCCCACGGTCGCCCCCTCGGCCAGCCCGGCGCCGGAGACCTCCACCCGGCCGGCGGCGAACAGCCCGGTCTGCACGGCGATGATCCGGGTGGCGCCGCCCTCGACCAGCTGCACGCCGTAGCCGCCCTCGGCCAGCGCGAGCAGCGCGGCGACCGGCACGGTGAGCACGTCGCGGCGCTCGGCGGCGGTGAACGCGACCTTGGCCGAGGCCTGGTCGAAGCCGGTCAGCGCCCTGGGGTCGGCCGCCGTCACGGTGACCTCGATCTTCGTCTCCGGGTCGCCCTGGCCGCCCGCCCCACCGTCGGTGCCGGTCTCGATCACCGTCTCCGTGTCGGCGACGGTGCCGGCGACCTCCTTGCCGTCGGGCAGGGAGACGGTCACCTTGGCGCCCTTCTTCGCCAGCCGCTCGTCGTCGACGTCGAGGGACACGGTCACCACCCGGGTGGTGCCGGTCCAGCTCAGCACCGCCTGCCCGGGCTGGGCCGGGTCGCCGGGTTCCGCCTCGTGGCTCTCCACCCGGACCGCGCCTTCGGCGTAGACCACCCGGCCCAGCTCGACCCGGCCGGTCTCCGGCAGGCCGAGGTCCTCCTGCCAGTCCCGCACGGCATCGGCGGTGGCCGAGGTGTACTCGTCGTCGGCGGTGAACCCGGAGTAGCCGAGGGCGGCCAGGTTCCGCTCGAACTGCCGCACGTCGTCGCCGGACATGCCCGGACCCAGGGTCCGGTACGCCGGCAGCCTGCCGTACAGCAGCACGACCTCGGCGTCGTCGACCGCGAACAGCGGCCTGCCCCGGGTGACCTGGCTGCCGGTGGCGGCCAGCCAGGTGACGGTGCCGCCGGTGTGCGGCGCCGCGCGGTGGCTGGCGCCGTAGCCGAGTTCCCCGTCGAAACTCTCCGCGTCGACCAGCGTCTGCCGGGTGACCTGGGCGGTCGCCGGGGGCAGGCTCCCTCCGGCCGCCGTACCCCCGTCGCGGCCACCGGCGGCGACCGCGGCCGTGACGCCCGCCGCGGCGGCGACCACCACCGCCGAGGCCACCACCAGCGAAGTACGCCCCCGGCGGCGGCGACGGCTGCGCCCGACGCCCGGCGGCGCGGTGGCCGGCGGTGCGGCGGTGGTGGTCGCCGCGGCCAGCGCGGTGCCGGCGCTCACGGGGCCTCCGTTGTTCGCGGCTGCGGGGCTCGCGAGACCCGGCTCACTCCCCGCGCTCACGGGGCCACCGTTGTTCGCGGCTGCGGGGCTCGCGAAACCCGGCTCGCTCCGCGCGCTCACGAGGTCCTCTTCATCAGCAGCGGCGCGCCACCCTCGCGGCACTTCTCCAGCGCGGCCCGGGTGGTCGGGTTCTCCGGGTCGATGCCGGCGCCGCCCTTCAGTTCGATGCTGCCGTCCGGGCCCGGGTCCGGGAAGTCCGGCACCCCGTTCTCCCGCATGCACCGGGCCAGCTGCCGGACCTTCTCCACCTGCTCGGGGTCGAGCTTGAGCGCCTTGCCGCCGCCCGGCATCAGGCTGCGGCACTGTTCCATGGCCGCTTGGACCTTCGCCTTGTCGGTGCCGGCGGGCATCCGGATGCGGAAGCCGCCGCCCTCGCCGGGTTCCGGGTCGGGGAAGTCCGGCACCCCGTTCTCCCGCATGCACTTGGCGAACTCGCGCTGCCGGTCCTCGTCGCTGACCTGGGCGACGCTGGCGCTGGGCGAGGCGCCGCCCGTACCGCCGCCGGCCGTGGCCACCCGCTCCCCGTCCGGGTCGGCGCCCGCGCAGCCGGTGACCGTCAGACCCAGGAGCAGGGGCAGGACGAGCAGTGTGCCCGACATTCGTCGGCGCATGGCGCAACTCCTTCCTCCCGGCCGGCGCCGATCGCCGGCCGATACGGACGAGTCGACCGCAGCGGCGGTATCCCGGGCGTAACCGCCGGCGTTAACGCCGCCGTTATCCACGGGCGCGGCACCATGGGGGACGTGCGAGTACTGGTGGTCGAGGACGAGACGCTGCTGGCCGACTCCATCGCGGAGTGGCTGCGCCGGGAGGCGTTCGCCGTGGACGTGGCGTACGACGGGGACGCGGCGCTGGAACGGCTCGGCGTCACCGACTACGACGTGGTGGTGCTCGACCGGGACCTGCCGGTGGTGCACGGGGACGACGTGTGCCGGGCGGTGGTGGACAGCGGCGCCGAGACCCGGGTGCTGATGCTGACCGCCGCCGCGGCCGTGCGGGAACGGGTCGCCGGGCTGGCCCTCGGCGCCGACGACTACCTGGTCAAACCCTTCGCGCTGGTCGAACTCTCCGCCCGGGTGCACGCGCTGGCCCGGCGGGCGCGGCCGGCGGCACCGCCCAGGCTGAGCCGGGCCGGCGTGGTGGTCGACCCGGCCCGCCGGGAGGTCTACCGCGACGGCCGGTACGTCGCGCTGTCCCGCAAGGAGTTCGCGGTGCTGGCCGAGCTGGTGCGGGCCGGCGGGGCGGTGGTCTCCGCGGAGGAGTTGCTGGACCGGGTCTGGGACGAGCACATCGACCCGTTCACCAACGTGGTGCGGGTGACCGTCATGAAGCTGCGCCGCAAGCTCGGCGACCCGCAGGTGGTCGAGACGGTGCCGGGAGTGGGGTATCAGATCCCATGAAACGACTGACCATCCGCGCGCGGCTGACCCTGGTGCACGGCGGGCTCCTGCTGCTCGCCGGCGTGGTCCTGCTCGGCGTCACGTACGTGCTGGTCGACCAGCGGATGCGGGAGCCGTTGACCGGCGTGATCGCCAAGGCCGACATCGTCAAGGCGCCGTTCGGCAAGCTCCCCACCCCCGGTGCGGCCGAACAGGTGCGGTTCCTGCTCCAGGAGGCCCAGGACGAGGCGAAACGCAACGCGCTGGAGTCGCTGCTCACCCAGGGCGGCGTGGCGCTGCTGCTGATCTCGGTGGTCGCCCTCGGCTTCGGCTGGCTGATCGCCGGGCGGGCGTTGCAGCCGCTGCACCAGATCACCGGCACCGCCCGGCGGATCGCGGCCGCCGACGCGGGTGGGCGGGGGCTGCACGAACGGATCGCGCTGCGGGGCCCGCAGGACGAGGTGAAGGAACTGGCCGACACCTTCGACCTGATGCTGGAGCGGCTCGACCGGTCCTTCGACGGGCAGCGGCGGTTCGTGGCGAACGCGTCCCACGAGCTGCGTACGCCACTGGCGCTCAACCGGTCGCTGCTGGAGGTGGCGATGTCCCGGCCGGGCGCCTCCGCCGAACTGCGGCAGCTCGGCGAGACCCTGATGGCGGTCAACGAACGCCACGAGCGGCTCATCGACGGGCTGCTCACCCTCGCCGACTCGGAGCAGCAGGTGGTCGACCGGACGCCCGTCGATCTCGCCGAGATCGCCGGCCACCTCCTCGATCAGGTGGCCGGCACGCCCGGGCCGACTGTACGCCGGCGGCTCGCGCCCGCCGCCACGGCCGGTGACCCGGTGCTGCTGGAGCGGCTGACGCAGAACCTGGTGGAGAACGCGGTCCGGCACAACCTGCCGGCCGGCGGCGAGATCGACGTGAGCACCGGCACCGTCGACGGCCGGGCCACCCTGGTCGTGGTCAACACCGGCCCCGTGGTGCCCGGCTACGAGATCGAGACGATCTTCCAGCCGTTCCGGCGGCTGCACCACGACCGGGTGGCCGCTCCCCAGCGCAGCGGCGCGCGGGACCGGGCCGGCGCCGGGCGGGGCTTCGGGCTGGGCCTGTCAATCGTGCGGGCGGTGGCCCAGGCGCACGGCGGCGCCGTGCACGCCCATCCCCGCGACAGCGGCGGACTCGTCGTGACGGTCACCCTGCCGTCCCTGGGCGCGGCCGTCCCCGCCCAACCGGCGCGGACGCTGCCCGCCGCGGCGCGCGGCTGAGGACCGCCACCGAGGCCGCCCGTGCTTGGCTTCCGGGCGTCGCCGGACGGATCAGACGCCCGGGGCCGTGTAGTCGGTCCGCGTCCGGGTCGCCTCGTCGACGTCGGCCGGGGTGAGCAGCGGGGTGACCTGCACCTGGAGGCCACCGGCCGCGCCGATGGCGATGGCCAGCGCGGCGACGGTCCGGTGGTCGGGCATCTCGCACAGCACGTAGGTGTCGTCGTCGGCGAAGGCGAAGTACATCGACTCCACGCGTCCGCCGGCCTCCTCGACCATCTTCCGCACCACGTCCACGCGCTTGGTGCCACCGTCGCGGATCAGTCCGTTGAGCCCGTCGGCGGTGTAGGTCGACCGCAGCAGGAACATGGCCATGTCACGTGCCGCCCTGCCGTTGGACCCGCTGCGCGCCCTCGACCTTGGCGCGGCCCTGGTCCCGTTCGCTGCCCCCGGCGCCGGTCGCGGTGTGCAACTGGTGCCGCTTGCCCGTGCGTTCCATTCCGGAGCCCTGGCGGCCCGGCGCGCCGCTGCCCGGGTTGCGTCCCGCTCGCGCCGACTGGCCGCCCGGATCGTGCTTGTTCTGCTTGTGGCTACCCATGGGCCGCGGTTACCCGCTGCCTCCAGCGCTAGTCCTGGCCGGTGACCCGACCAGGGCGGTCAGTGCGTGTCACGGGCGTGGTGCGGCAGAAGTCGGCGGGTCCGGGTTCCCCGCGGTGTCGGACCGGTCGACTACCGTCGGGAGGTCATGGAGCCGCGGTTCGGCGAGGCGATCATCGGGCGGGAGCACCCCGCGGCCCTGCTGCGCGCCGAAGTGGACCGGGTGACCGCCAGCCACGGCGGCCTGGTGCTGGTCACCGGCGAGCCCGGCATCGGCAAGACCACGCTGGTGAGCGCCGCCGCCGACGACGCCCGGCGGCGCGGGGCACTGGTCCTCGGCGCCGCCTGCTGGGACTCCGACAGCGCCCCCGGCTACTGGCCGTGGGTGCAGGTGCTGCGCCGCCTGGGCCGCTGGCCCGACGACTGGGCGCGGGCGCAGGCGGCCGCCGGGCCCGGGCTCGCCGCGCTGCTCGGCGAGCGCACCGGCGCCGACCCGGCCGGGGAGGAGCCGACCGACGACGGCGGCCAGGCGGAGTTCGCCCTGCACGACGCGGTGACCACGGCGCTGGTGGCCGTCGCCCAGCACCGGCCGGTGGTGGTCGTCCTGGACGACCTGCACTGGGCCGATCCGGCCTCGATGCGGCTGCTCCAGTTCGCCACCCAGCACACCTGGTTCGAGCGGCTGCTGCTGGTCGGCACCTACCGCGACGCCGAGGTCGAGTCCGGCGACCACCGGCTCCGGCCGCTGCTGCTGCCGCTGACCGCCAAGGCCACCACCATCACCCTCTCCGGCCTGGCCCGCGACGAGGTGGCCGCGCTGATCCGCCGCACCGCCGGGCGGGAACCGGGCGCCGACCTCGTCGACGAGGTGCACCGGCGCACCGGCGGCAACCCGTTCTTCGTCGAGCAGACCGCCCGGCTGTGGCACACCGACGGCCTGGCCACCACCATCGCCCCCGGCGTACGGGAGGCGGTGCGCCGCCGCCTGGACCAGTTGCCCGCCCCGGTGGTCGAGGCCCTCACCGTGGCCGCCGTGCTCGGCCGCGACTTCCACCGCCAGGTTCTCGCCGCCTGTCTACCCGGCCCGGTCGCGCAGGTGGACCGGCTGCTCGACCGCGCGGCCAGCGCCCGGCTCGTGCTGGCCCGGGGCGGCGGCCGGTTCGCCTTCGCCCACGACCTGGTCCGGGAGACCCTCTACGACGGGTTGACCGACGCCGAGCGCCCGGCCCGGCACGCCGCCGTGGTCCGCGCCGTCGACCGGTCGGCGGCGCTCGCCGAGCGGCTCATCCCGGCCGACCTGGCCCGCCACGCCTGGCTGGCCGGCGCCGACCTCGACCCGGGGCGGGCCGTCGAGCTGCTGGTCGCCGCCGCCCGGGAAGCCGGCGGGCGGCTGGCCGTGGAGGAGTCGGTGCAGCACTTCCGCCGCGCGCTGGAGGTCGCCGACGAGCCGGCCCGCCGGGTCAAGGTGCTGCTGGAGCTGGCCCAACTGCTGCACCACGTCGGGTCGCAGGACGAGGCCGAGCGGCTGCTGGTCGAGGCCGCGGCCCTGGCCCGCCCGCTCGACGAGCCAGCGGTGCTGGCCCGCGTCGCGCTCACCGCCCACCGGCAGGAAGCAGCCGCCCGCCGCCGCACCGACGCCGACGCGCTGGTCCGCGAGGCGTACCGGCGGTTGATCGGCGAGCCCGAGCCGGGCCGGGGGATGAGCGCCCTGGTCACCGACCTGATCACCGCCACCGAGACGCTCGCGCGGCACGGCCGCGACGACGAGGCGCTCACCTTCAGCCTGTGGGCGCGGCACGACACCACCTGGGGGCTCGGCACCGCCGAGGACCGGGCCGTGGTCACCGCGGAGATCCGGGAGGTGGCCCGCCGCACCGGAGACCGGGAGACCGAGCTGTGGGCGACCTCGCTGCGCTGGGTGGCGCTGCTGGAACTTGGCGACCCGGGCTATTCCCACGAGCACAGGGCCTTCGTCACCGGCTGCCGGCAGGGCGAGGTCGCCCGGCAGCGGATGGCGGCGGCCATCGACAGCGGCATCATCGCCGGCTTCCGCGGGGACTTCGACGCGGCCGAGGCGCACTACGCCGAGATGGACGGGTACGGCGAGTGGGAGCACCCCGACCACGCCTTCATGGGCCTGCACCTGCGCTGGTCCCTGCTCCTGCTTCGGGGCCGCCTCGCCGAGGCCGAGGCGCTGCTCGACGGGCCGGAGGCGGCCAGCCACCCGCAGCGGGAGCTGCTCCGGGCGATCACGGCGGCCGAGCGCGGCGACGCGGAGACCGTCCTGCGGCTGACCGCCGGGATCGAGGCGGCCGGCACTCCGTACCCCCGGCCGGTGTCGCCCCTGTGGCTGCGCCTGCGGGCACAGGCGGCGGCCGCCGGTGCGGACCCCCGGCGCTGCGCCGAGGTGCGGGCGGCGCTGGAGCCGCACCGGGGCCGGTGGATGGCCGCGTTCTTCGGCTGCGACATCAGCGGCCCGGTCGACCTCTGGCTGGCCGACGTCGACGCCGCCGAGCAGCGCTGGGACGACGCGGTCGCCGGCTACGCGGCGGCCCGCGACGCCGCCGACCGGATGAGCGCCCGGCCGTGGTCGCTGCTCAGCCGGGCCGGGCTGGTGGCCGCCCTCACCGCACGGGGGCGGGCCGGCGACGACGCGGCCACGGCGGCCCGGCTGCGCGCCGACACGGTGGCCGAGGCGCGGGCGCTCGACATGACCCAAGTGCTGCACCGGCTCGGCGAGGTGACTTCTCCCACCACCGCCAGAGACGTGGCACGAGGACCGGAGGCGGGCCGGGCCGACGCGCTGCCGGCGCAGATCGGATCCGGTCATGCCGACGCGCTGCCGGCACCGGCTGGGTCAGATCACGCCCGCGCCGTACCGGCACCGGCCGGGTCGCCCTACGCCGTCGGGGTGTCGACCCCGGCCGGGTTGGGTCGCGCCGTCGCGGTGGCAACACCGGCCGGAGCGGGTCAGTCGGTCGACGGTTCGGCCGGTCCCGGCATCGTGAGCGGCGACCGGGCCGGCGGGGCCGAGGCCGCCGTCGTGCCCGAGTTCCGGCGGGACGGGGCCGTGTGGCGGCTCGCCTACGCCGGCACGGTGGCGCACCTGCCCGACGCCAAGGGCCTGCACGACCTGCGTCTGCTGCTGAGCCGGCCCGGCGTCGACGTCCCCGCGGTCGAACTGCTCGACCCCGCCGCCGGGCCGGAGCTGGTCGCCGCCCGGCGGCTCGGCGGTGACCCGGTCCTCGACGACGAGGCCAAGGCCCGCTACCGGCGCCACCTGCAACGGCTCGACGACGAGATCGACCGGGCCGCCGCCCGCGGCGACGACCCGAAGGTGGCCGCCCTGGACGCCGAGCGCACCGCGTTGCTGGCCGAGCTGCGCGCCGCGGCCGGGCTGGCCGGGCGCACCCGCCGGCTCGGCGACGAGGCCGAGCGGGCCCGCAAGGCGGTGACCGCCCGGATCCGTGACACGCTGCGCCGGCTGGACGATCGGCATCCCGCGCTCGCCGAGCATCTGCGCGCCGCCGTATCCACCGGCAGCTCCTGCCGCTACCTGCCCACCGAGCCCGTGCCCTGGCGCCTCTCCTAGCCGGGTGAGGCAGCTGGCCGCCGAGCCCACGG
Organism: Micromonospora sp. NPDC023966; assembly: GCF_040639095.1. Lineage (NCBI taxonomy): Bacteria > Bacillati > Actinomycetota > Actinomycetes > Micromonosporales > Micromonosporaceae > Micromonospora > Micromonospora sp. NPDC023966. The sequence continues at coordinate 76,517 of NZ_JBEZZJ010000029.1, forward strand.
CCTGGGATCGACGATGATCAACTACCGGGCCGGCCGACCACCACGACCGGTCCGAGCCGCATATGCTCCCTCGATGTTCCGGAACCTCTTCAGCCGTGGTCAGCGGCCGGTCGAGCCGGCCGTCGACCTGGACCGAGCCCTCGACGACCTGGAGCTGCGTGCCGCGCGGGACAAGGCGTCCGCCGACTGGCGTGCCGCCCGCGACGTGATCGAGGCCGCCGGCTCCGACTGGGAGCGCCGCGCCCGCCGGGTCTCCGTCCTCAGCGACGCCGCCGCCGACGACACGTGGCTGGACGCCTGGCTGGTGTCCGCCCCCGACGATCCGACCGCCGCCGTCCTGCTCGCCGCGACGCTCGCGGAACGAGCGGGCCGGGCGCGGGGTTCAGCCCCGGCCAGCCAGACGACCCAGGAGCAGTTCCAGGGGTTCGCCGAGCTGTCGGCCCAGGCCGCGCTCGCCGCGCGCCGGGCCATCGCCCTCGCGCCCCACGATCCCGTGCCGTGGATCGACGTGCTGTGGGCGATGTTCCCCGACGGCCGCTCGAGGCAGGCGGAGTTCCACCAGGCGTTCACCGAGGCGCGGCGCCGCGACCCGTTCAACCTGGGGATCCACCTGGCGGCGGTGAGCTTCCTCTGCGAGAAGTGGTACGGCTCGCACGAGGAGATGTTCGGCCTGGCCCGGGCCGCTGCGGCCGCCGCCCCGCCCGGGACGGCGGTCACCCTGCTTCCCCTGTTCGCGCACTTCGAGTACGCGATGCGCGAGTTCAACTGGGGCACCACCACTCCGGAAGGAGTGCTGGCCTGCCGCCGGTACTTCCAGCGCCCCGAGGTGCGGCAGGAGTACGACGCCTGCGCGGCGAAGTGGCGAGCGGCCGGCCCGCCCCGGCACGGCGACGCGATGGTGTGCCGCAACTGGCTCGCCCTCGCCTACTCGCTGTCCAACCGCCGGGACGAGGCGAAGGCCATGTTCGACGAGATCGGCCCGTACGCCACGAGCCCCGTGTGGGCGTACTTCTTCGGCGGCGTGAAGCACGGCTTCGTGCACAACTGGCGGTGGGCGAACGGCGTCCGGTAGGGCGGGACGACGGGGGTGTCGCCGCGGCGACACCCCCCACGACCCCGCGGGACAACGGCCGGGGTTTAGGGAACAGGTCA
>NZ_JBEZZJ010000030.1:0-73820 GCF_040639095.1 Micromonospora sp. NPDC023966
CCGGGGCGCCGCGGTGCTTCGCCGACGGGGGGCCCCGCCTCGTGCCCGCCTTCGGCCGCCCGGTACGGCGGGGGGACCGCACGTGTCCGGTCCGGCCGGCCCGCCGGGCAGTCGCCCGGCGGGCCGGCGGCGGTGGTCAGCCCTGCGGCCGGGGGCAGAGGCAGAACGGGTGGCTGACCGGGTCGAGCAGCACGGTCCACCGCTCGCCGCCGGGCTGGAACTCCGGCCGCGTCGCGCCGGCCGCCACCAGGTCCTTCTCCGTCAGGGTCACGTCGTCGACGTAGAGGTCGAGGTGGTACCGCTTGCCGGCGGTCTCGTCCGGCCAGGCCGGCGGCGCGTATCCGGGCACCAGGCCGAAGCCGATCGAGGTACCGTCCTTGCTGATCATGGCGTATTCGGCCTGGCTGTGGGTGACCTCCCAGCCGAGGGCGCGGGAGTAGAAGGCGGCGTGGGCCACCGGGTCGGAGCTGTCGAGGTTGACCATCGCGAGGTCGGCGTGCGCTGTCATGCCGGTAGTCTGCCGCCGGTACCTGCCATCTGCTGTCAGGTTCGTCCGGCGGATTGCCGCGGCCTGCCGCCCGGTCGCCGACCCGGCACAACTTCCTGCGGGCCGGCCCGCCGGTCTCTACCGTCGGTGGTGATGGGCAGGGAACGGGCGGGGAGCCGGCCGGCCCGGCGCCGCCGCCGGCCGGTACGCGCCGGCGTGCTGGTCGCCGGGCTCGGGCTGGGCACCTGCCTGGTCGGGGTGGCCGGGCTCGGCGTCTGGAACGTGCAGGTGGTGCTCCAGGCCAACGGCCCGGTCCGCGACACCGCCGACGCGTTCTTCCGCCAGGTCGCGGCCGGGGAGACCGACCAGGCGTACGACAAGCTGTGCCGGGAGGCACGCGGGAAGTGGAGCCAGGTCGGCTTCGGCAGTTGGGTGCGCACCCCGCCGCAGGTCAGCGGCTACGAGATCGTCGACGTGTCGGTGCAGACCCGGGGCGGCCGGCCGCGCGGCACGGTGACGGTGCGGCTGATCCGCGACGGCGGCGGCGGCGAGGAGCGGGAACTGCCGGTGGTGCAGGAGGACGGGAAGTGGCGGGTCTGCGGGGACCCGTTCTGACCCCGGTCACCGCAGGGCCGGCTCGATCCACACGGCGGCGTCGTCGCAGGCGGTCAGGCCGATGCCCTCAACCTTCAGCACCAGCCGGAGCCCGTCGGCGACCGGCACGTCCACCGCGGCGGTGTTCCCGAGCGTCAGATCCCGGCGGAAGACCGTCTCGTCGTCGACCTTCACGGCGAACTCGGTGCGGTAGTCGCCCGGTGCGGTGTCGGCCACGCCGACGGTGGCCTGGAACCGGGTGAACCGCTTGCCGAGGTTGAACGACTCCGCCTGGTCGTTGGTGGCGAAGCAGGTCGACGCGACGACGCTGTTCTCGTACCGCTGCCCGTTGACGGTCTCCGGGCGGTGCCGCCAGCCCTCGCCGCCCTCGACGGGCGACAGGTCGAACAACCAGGTCCCACCGCCGGCGGGGGCCGGCGGAGCGCTGGTGCTGGTGCGGGTGGAGCTGGTGGGTGCCGCGTCGCCGCCGTGCTGCGCCGCCGTGCTCGGCGCCCGGGCCGGTGCGGTCCGCAGGGCGTAGCCGAAGATCGCCGCTCCGGCGACCGCGACGGCCAGGCCCACCAGCGCGGTCCGGTCGACCGGCTGCCCCAGGCGGCGTACCAGGAGGTAGCCGCCGGCCAGGACGGCGCCCGCGCTGGCCGCCAGGACGATGGGCCGCCCACCGCCGGTGAGCAGCGCGGCCACCGCCGCCACGTCGGCGATCACGCCGACGCCCTGCGGCAGCAGCCGCGCGGGGCGTGCGGCCGTGGGCCCGTCCGGTGCCGTGGTCATGAAGTCTGCCCGCACGGGCCGTTTGTATCAGGCCCGCGCCCGTCAGGCGCGGGGGCCGAGGTCCCCGGAGCGGTAGTGGCGCCGGCACAGCACCTGGTAGCGCACGTCGGCGCTGTCCACGGTGTCGCCGATGACGACCTGCTCGCCCTCGCGCGCCACCCGTCCCTCGACGACCCGGGCGTTGAGCCGCCCCTCCCGGCCGCACCAGCAGAGCACCTCGATCTGGATGCGGGCAACCTCGTCGGCGAGTTCGAACAGCCGCTGGGCCGCCGGGAACAGGCAGGAGCGGAAGTCGGTGGCCAGGCCGAAGGCGTAGACGTCGACGTCGAAGTTGTCGACCAGGTCGGCCATCTGCTCGATGTGCGCCAGGTTGTAGAAGGACGCCTCGTCGCAGATCAGGTAGTCGACGCGGACCCCCTCGGCCCAGGCGTCGCGGACCAGGTCGCGCAGGTCCAGCTCGTCGGTCACCTCGACCGCGGAGTGGGCCAGCCCGATGCGGGTGGTGACCTGCGGGCCCAGCGAGCGGTCGATGCGGGTGGTGACCAGGCCGCGCCGGCCCTGCCGGGCGTGGTTGTAGTTCATCTGCAGGGCCATCGTGGACTTGCCGCAGTCCATCGGCCCCCAGAAGAACTTCAGCGCGGCGGCGTGCAGCGGCCGGCCGTCGACGCCGCGAGCGGCGGCGCAGCCGCCGGCACGGTCGTCGCCGGGGCCCGGCAGGGGTCGGGCCAGGCAGATCGGGGCGGCGGCGTCGTCGGTCACGACGGGGCAGCCTAGCTCATCGATGCGGAAGGATCTTGCCCGCGCGCGGCGGCGCGGGCAAGCCTCACAGCACCCGGGGCGGGGTGTTGCCGGCGGCCACGATGGCCCGGCGGATCGGCACGGCGGCCAGCAGCGCGAACCCGACCACGAAGAAGATCAGCAGGGAGACCAGGCCCACCCGGTACGAGGAGGTGAGCTGGAACACCAGGCCGAAGGCGAGCGGCCCGAGCCAGCTGGTGCCCTTGTCGCTGATCTCGTAGAAGCCGTAGTACTCGCCCTCCTTGCCGGTGGGGATGAGCTGGCTGAACAGCGAGCGGCTCAGCGCCTGGCTGCCGCCGAGCACCAGGCCGATGCACCCGCCGAGCACCATGAACGGCAGCGGCGCCTCGGCGGGCAGCCGGAACGCGGCGATGATCACCCCGGTCCAGAGCACCAGGGACAGCAGCACGGTCTTCCAGGCGCCGATGCGCCGGGCCAGGGCGCCCAGCGCGAGCGCGCCGCCGAAGGCCAGGAACTGCACCAGCAGGATGGTCACGATCAGGGTGTTCTGCTCCAGCCGCAGCTCCTTGGTGCCGTACTGGCTGGCCAGGGTGATGACGGTCTGGATGCCGTCGTTGTAGATCAGGAAGGCGAGCAGGAAGAACAGCGTCAGCGGGTACGCCTTGATGTTCTTCAGGGTGCGGCCGAGCTGGCGGAACCCGTCGGTGAGCACGTTGCGGCCGCCGGCCCGGGCCTCGGCGGCGGCCGCGGCGGCGGGGTGTTCGCGCAGCCAGCGCAGCGGCAGCAGGGTGAACGCCGCCCACCACACGCCGGCCGAGACGATCGACCAGCGGGCCAGGTCCAGGGTGCGCTGCGGGTTGCCCTCCTCGCTGAGCAGGTTGACCGCGACCAGGTTCAGCGCGAGCAGCACGCCGCCGCCGAGGTAGCCGATGGCCCAGCCGCGGCTGGAGATGGCATCGCGGTCGTCGGGGCCGCCGAGTTGTGGCAGGAACGAGTTGTAGACGACCACGGCGGCGCCGAAGGAGATGTTGGCGATCAGGAAGAGCACCCCCCCGAGCAGGTAGCGCTCGCCGGTGACGAACGCGAACGCGATGGTCGCGCCGGCGCCGGTGAACGCGGCGGCGGCCAGCAGCGGCTTCTTGTGCCTCGACCGGTCGGCGACCGCCCCGATCACGGGCAGCACGAAGACGGTGAGGAACACCGACAGCGAGATCAGGTACGGGTAGTAGGAGCCCGCGGCGACCCGGATGCCCAGCGGGTGCACGGCCCCGTCGCAGCTGTCGGCGCCGAGCTCGCAGCCGGCGGCCAGCTCGGTGACGGTGGTGAGGAACGGGCCGAGGAAGACCGTGATCACCGTGGTCTGGAAGGCGGAGTTCGCCCAGTCGTAGAAGTACCAGCCGGTGCGTTCGCGACGGCTGCTGCCCGGGCGGGCGGGCTCGTCGACGGCGGGGGCGACCGTTGCGGCCATCGGGGTCCTCGGGGTTCAGGCGGCCCAGTGGCCGCGGCTGCGGTAGACGTCGCGCAGCACGCCGACGTGATCGGTCATGATGCCATCCACACCAAGATCAAGTAACTCGTGCATCTCGGCGGGTTCGTCGATCGTCCAGACGTGCACCTGCAACCCGAGCCGGTGGCAGTAGTCGAGGAACCGCCGGTCGACCACGGGCACCCGGCCGTACCGGACGGGGACCTGGGCGGCGGCCACCGACGGGGGCAGCCGCAGCGGCCGCCCGTGCAGCGAGGCCATCCGCAGCCGGGCCACCCCGCGCATGCCGAGGCTGGTGGCGACCTTCGCCCCGGCCAGGGCGCGCAGCCGGGCCAGCCGGGCGTCGCTGAACGAGGCGAGCAGCACCCGGTCGCCGGCGCCGGTCCGGGTGACCGTGTCGACGGTCGGCACGACGCCCCCGTCGGCCTTGACGTCGACGTTGAACCGGACCTCGGGCCAGGCGCCGAGGACCTCGTCGAGGCGGGGCACCACGGCGGCGCCGCCGACGCGTACCGAGGCCAGGTCGGCCCAGCGCAGGTCGGCGATGCGGCCCCGCTCGCCGGTGACCCGCCGCAGGGTGGCGTCGTGGAAGATCACCGGTACGCCGTCGGCGGTGGCGTGCACGTCGGTCTCCACGTATCGGTAGCCCAGCGCGATGGCGCGGGCGAACGCGGCGGCGGTGTTCTCGTCGCCGTCGGCCGCGCCGCCGCGGTGGGCGAAGGCCAGCGGCGCGGGGGCGTCGAGGTAGCCGTGACGGGGCTGCACGCGGGAAGTATGCCGCGCGCGGGTGGCGTCCGGGTGACCGGCCGCCATCGCCGCAGCTAACTTCCCCATCGTTCCCTGTAACCCCTATGATGGGGAGCGATGGGGAACGACATGTACTCGGTGGAGCAGGTCGCGGAGCTGCTCGGGCTGCACGTGCGCACCGTGCGCGGCTACATCCGCCGCGGCCGGCTGCGCGCCGTGCGGATCGGCAAGCAGTACCGCATCGCCCGCGCCGACGTGGACGCGCTGACCGGCCGGCCCGCGCCGGTGGCCGGCGCGCCGGCGGTAGAGGTGTCGAGCATCGTGCAGGTCGACGGCGTCGACCGGGCCGCGGCCGACCGCCTCGCCACGCTGGTGCTGGCCGGCGTCAACACCCACCACGACACCGCGCGCCCGCTGCGCGTGCAGACCGTCCACGACGAGGAACGCCACCGCATGAAGATCGTGATCCTGGGCGACGCCGCCGCCACCGCCGACCTGCTGCGCCTGGTCGACGCCGTGCTCGCCGGCGACAACGGCCTGCTGACCGGGACGGAGACCAGCGATGCCTGACGTGCTGGAGGAGCGGGCCGGGGTGCCGGTGCTGGTCTGCGACCCGGCCGGCCCGCCGATGGCCACCACCGAGGCGGCCCTCGACCTGATCGGCGGCGCGGCCTTCGGCGGCGCCGAGGTGGTCGCCGTGCCCGCCGGCCGGCTCGACCCGAGCTTCTTCGCCCTGGGCACCCGCTTCGCCGGGGAGGTCATGCAGAAGTTCGTCAACTACCGGCTGCGGCTGGTCGTCGTCGGCGACATCTCCGCGCACCTGGCGACCAGCGGCGCGCTGCGCGCCCTGGTGGCCGAGTCCAACCGCCACGACCACGTCTGGTTCCTGCCCGACCTGGCCGCCCTCGACGAGCGGCTGCGCGCGCGCTGACCGCTCAGCGCACCCAGCCGGCGGTCAGCGCGGTCACCCCGAGGCCGTCGGGGTCGGCCAGCTTGACGCCGACGAACTGCCGGGCGGCGGGGGAGGTCTGCACCCGGGGCGGGGGCTCCGGGTCGACCAGCGTCGCCACGACCGCGGCGGCGGCGTCCGCCGGCGACTGCGCGGCGGCGAACGCGGCGGCGCTGCGATCCAGGTACGCGCGCAGCGCCGGCCCGTACACCCCGGCGGCGGCGACGGCGGCCTCCGGGTCGAGGCCGACGTTGGCCACGAACTCGCTGGCCACCGCGCCGGGCTCGATCACCGTGACGCTGACCCCGACGGTGGCGGCGACCGGGGCGAGGCTCTCCATGAATCCCTCGACGGCGAACTTCGCCGCGCAGTACGCCTCGTTGAACGGCTGCCCTACCACCCCGCCGACGCTGGTCACGGTGATCAGCCGCCCCCGGGTGGCGCGCAGGTGCGGCAGGGCGGCCCGGGTGACGTGCAGGACGCCGAAGAAGTTGACCTCCATGACCGCCCGGACGTCGCCGACGGTCTCCCGTTCGAGGGTGCCGACGTGCCCGGCGCCGGCGTTGTTGACCACCGCGTCGAGCCGGCCGTGGCGGGCGACCACGTCGGCCACGCAGGCGGCCGCCGCGGCCTGGTCGACGACGTCGAGCCCGCGTACCTCCAGCAGATCGCCGACCCCGGCGGCGTCGGCGGCGGCGCGCAGCCGGTCGGCCCGGGCGGGGTCGCGCAGGGTCGCCACGGTGCGCCAGCCGGCGCGGGCCGCGCCCACGGCGGTCTCCAGGCCGATGCCGGTGGACGTGCCGGTGATCAGCACGGTGGGTGCGCTCACGGGTGCCTCCTGCCGCCACCGTCTCACCGTCCGGGCGGGCGCGGCGGCGAATCGGCGGCATCAGCTCCAGTCGGTCCGGTAGCCCTCGTGGCGCAGCAGCTCCAGCAGTTCGGCGTCGGTGGGCCGGTGCAGCCGGTCCAGCGCGGCGCGCAGCGTCCCGACCTCGACCGGGTCCGGCCCTTGCACCTCGACCGCCCGCACCCGGCCGCCGTCGGCCCGGTAGAGGGCGGTGGAGGGGCTGCTGTTGTCGGTCTTGCGGGTCACGATCAGCGTCTCGCCGGCACCCAGGTCGGTGCAGGTACGCAGCCGGGGCGAGCCGCAGTCGACCCCCTCGGGCAACCCGGTCTCCGGTTGCGGGACGCGCAGCCCCCACATCACCGGCACGCTCCGGCCGTCGCCGACGCCCAGGTCGTAGGCCACCTCGAGGCCGCCCCGGTCGAGCCAGGCGACGTTGCCGGGGCGGGCCGTCCCGTCGGGGATCAGCAGCTGCTCCCGCGGCCACGGCGACCCCCCGGTCAGGCTGATCACGTCGCGCTGGTCCTTGGCCCGGTGGTACGCGGCCCGCAGCCCGGCGTACCCGAGCCCTCCGACGACGAGCAGCACCAGGACGACCAGGGCGAGGCGGCGCGGCAGGCCGTTCATCCGACCGGCCCGCGGCGGTGCGACCGGCTGGTGTCGAGCGGGCGGCCCGGGTCGACGTGGCGGGGCCGGTCCGGCTCGTCGGGGCGCAGCGGCGCCAGGCCGGCGGTGATCGCGTCGATGATCCGGTCGGTGGCACGCCGGGCGCGGCCCGCCGAACCGGGGGGCAGGTCGCACAGCGTCACCGGGGCGCCGAAGTGCACCCGGATGACCGGCCGCCGTCGCACCGCGCGGGCCAGGCCGCGCAGCATGCCCTTCGGCGCCCGGTAGGGCAGCACCTCGTGGGAGCCCCACTGGGCGACCGGGACGACGGGGGCGCCGCCGGCGAAGGCGAGCCGGGCGGCGCCGGTCTTGCCCCGCTCGGGCCACATGCCGGGGTCCAGGCCGATACGCCCCTCCGGGTAGACCAGCACCACCGAGCCGCGAGCCACCGCGCCGGCGGCGATCTCCAGGGAGTGGTGCGCGGAGCTGGTGCCCCGGTCGACGCGGATGTGCCCGGCGTGGCGCATCAGCGGCCCGACCACCGGGGCCCGGAACAGCCCGCCGGTGGCCATGATCCGCGGGTGGATGCCGCGGACCTGGCACGCCGCGGCGAGCACCACGGGGTCGAAGGGGCTGATGTGATTGGCGGCCAGGACCAGGGGTCCTCGGCGCATCTCGTCCGGCACGTCGCCGCTGACCTCGAGCCGGGCGACCAGGCCGACGAGGCCGCGGGCGGCCAGTTGCGCGGCGCGCCACAGCAGGGGCGCCCGCCAGTGGGTGATCGGGGTGTCCATCAGTGCTGGATGGTCGCACGCGCCAGGGTGAGCCGGAGACCCGAGGGCGGAGGTGATCAGGGTCATTGGTCCCGGGCCGGTTCGGGCCCTGCGGCCCTGCCCAATCCTCTACGACGCCGAGTAGTATTTACTACGTCTCGTAGTACGCACAGCTGGGGGTTTCAGGTGGACGCGTTGGACGTCGCCCGCTGGCAGTTCGGTGTCACCACCGTCTACCACTTTCTCTTCGTGCCCTTGACCATCGGCCTGTCCGTGCTGGTGGCCATCCTCCAGACCCTGTGGCACCGCACCGGCAACGAGCGGTACCTCAAGCTCACCAAGTTCTACGGCAAGCTCTTCCTGATCAACTTCGCGATGGGCGTGGTCACCGGCATCGTGCAGGAGTTCCAGTTCGGCATGAACTGGAGCGACTACTCGCGCTTCGTCGGCGACATCTTCGGCGCGCCCCTGGCGATCGAAGCCCTCGTCGCGTTCTTCCTGGAGTCCACCTTCATCGGCCTGTGGATCTTCGGGTGGGACCGGCTGCCCAAGCGGCTGCACCTGGCCGCCATCTGGGCCGCGGCCATCGGCACCAACCTGTCCGCCTACTTCATCCTCGCCGCGAACTCGTTCATGCAGAACCCGGTCGGCTACCGGATCAACCCGCAGACCGGCCGCGCCGAACTGACCGACTTCGTCGCCGTGCTCACCAACAAGGTCGCCCTGATCACCTTCCCGCACACCCTGGCCGGGGCGTTCCTGGTCGCCGGGTCGCTGATCGTCGCCGTCGGGCTGTGGCACGTCATCCGCAACCGGGGCGGCGCCGACACCGACGCCTACCGCTTCGCCACGAAGTTCGGCTCCTGGGTGGTGCTGGTCGCCGCGGCGCTGGTGCTGTTCACCGGCGACATCCAGGGCAAGATCATGACCCAGGTGCAGCCGATGAAGATGGCCGCCGCCGAGGGCCTCTACACCACCGAGAGCCCCGCCTCGTTCTCCGTGCTCACCGTCGGCAGCCTCGACGGCAGCCGGGAGCTGTTCGCCCTCAAGATCCCGTACCTGCTGTCCTACCTCGGCACCGGCGACCCGCACGGCACCGTGCACGGCATCAACGACCTCCAGGCCCAGTACGCCACCCAGTACGGCGCCGGCAGCTACACCCCGATCATCCCGGTCACCTACTGGAGCTTCCGCTTCATGATCGTCCTCGGGATGGCCGCCGCCGCGATCGCCCTGATCGTCCTCTGGACCCAGCGCAAGGGCCGCACCCCGTCGAGCCGCTGGCTGCTGCGCGCCGGCCTGGTCATGCCGGCCCTGCCGCTGCTGGCCAACTCCTTCGGCTGGATCTTCACCGAGATGGGCCGCCAGCCGTGGATCGTCTTCGGCGAGATGCTCACCCGCAACGGCGTGTCCCGCAGCGTCTCGCTGGCCGAGGTGCTCACCTCGTTCACCGCCTTCACCCTCATCTACGCCACCCTCGCGGTCATCGAGTTCAAGCTGCTGATCCGCTACGCCAAGGCCGGCGTGCCCGACCTGACTCCAGCCCCTGAACCAGCCGACACCGACGACGCCGATCGCCCGCTGGCGTTCGCCTACTGACCCCCGGAGCCCACCGTGGAACTGACGACCGTCTGGTTTCTCCTCGTCGCCGTGCTGTTCACCGGCTATTTCATCCTCGAAGGCTTCGACTTCGGCGTCGGCATGCTGCTGCCCGTGCTCGGCCGCGACGACCGGGAACGCCGCGTCCTGATCAACACCATCGGCCCGGTCTGGGACGGCAACGAGGTCTGGCTGATCACCGCCGGCGGCGCCATGTTCGCCGCCTTCCCCGAGTGGTACGCCACCCTCTTCTCCGGCTTCTACCTGCCGCTGCTGCTGATCCTGCTCGCCCTGATCGCCCGCGGGGTGGCCTTCGAGTACCGGCACAAGCGCCCCGAGGCGTCCTGGAAGCGCCGCTGGGACCAGGCCATCTTCGTCGGCTCGCTGGTGCCGGCGATCCTGTGGGGCGTCGCCTTCGCCAACATCCTGCGCGGCGTGCCGCTGACCGCCGACCACGAGTACGCCGGCGGCCTGCTCGACCTGCTCAACCCGTACGCCCTGCTCGGCGGGGTGACCACCCTCGGCCTGTTCCTCACCCACGGCGCGGTGTTCATCGCCCTGAAGACCAGCGGCGAGATCCGGCAGCGGGCCGGCGCGCTGGCCGTCCGGCTCGGCGCCGGCACCGCCGTGGTGGCCGTGGCCTTCCTGGCCTGGACGCTGAGCATCCGCTCCAGCGCGGCCGCCGTCGTGCTCGCCACCGGTGCCGCCCTCGCCCTGCTCGCCGGCCTCGCCGCCGCCCGGGCGCGCCGTGAGGGCTGGGCGTTCACCGGCACCGCCGTGGCCATCGCCCTGGCCGTGGCGACCCTGTTCGCCGCGCTGTTCCCGAACGTGCTGCCGTCCACCCTGGACGCCGCCGGCACGCTGACCGCGACCAACGCCGCCTCGACCCCCTACACCCTGAAGATCATGACCTGGGTGGCCGTGGTGTTCACCCCGATCGTGCTGGCCTACCAGGGCTGGACCTACTGGGTGTTCCGCAAGCGCATCGGGGTACAGAACATCCCGCAACACTGACGATCCTGCGGGCGCGGGTGGCGCGGGGCCGGTGCGAGGGGGTCGCACCGGCCCCGCGGCGCGAGCAGGGCAGGTCAGTCGGTCGCCCGCTCGTCCGCCCACACCCGGCCGGAGTTCCACGGGTTCTCCGGGTGGAACGGGCCGTCGGAGGGCTGAGGCTCCCGGCCCCTGGCCACGTCGTATTCCGTACGCAGCCGCTGCGCCCGCCGCGCCAGCCCGGCGACGTCCACCGCCGGCCGGTACAGCGACGCCCACAGCTCCTCGTCCAACCGGATCGCCGCAGCCTCCCACGGCGCCTCCGGCTCGTCGGGCTCCTCGCCGTCCTCCATCGCCGCCAGCCGGTACGCCGCCTCCGACCGGGCCCGCAACGCCAGGACGTCCGTGACCGACCGGAACGGCCACTGCTCCAGCGGTAGCGCCCACGGTCGGGTCCGTCCGATCCGCGCCACTCCCAGCGCCTTGACCAGCGCGAACAACAGATCGTCCGCCTCGACCGGATGGTCGTGCCCCAACACCTCGCGCAGCCGTGTCGCGTCGGCCCGCAGCCCCGCCGCCGCCGACCAGGCCACCAGCTCCGCGACCACGTCGTCAGCGCTCCGTCCGACCGGCCCCGGCATGCCACGCGGCTGGTGCCGGTACACCCCGCACGGCCCGTCGGTGTCCCACAGGTGCGTCAACGGCCCCACCACACCCGGCGTCGCCGTCGCCAGCACTGCGCAGTCGCCGTCACTGACGTACGCGGCGAGGACGGGGTGACCGGTCGACGTGGCGAGCGCCCCGGCGGGGGCGAGCAGGTCCGGGGGATCGTTCCACCCGGTGGTCTCCACCAGCTGCCAGCCGTCGCCCAGCTCCCGCAGCCACCGGTGCCGGTGCCCGAACCCGCCGATGCCGTCCTGGTCGACCAGCAGCCCGCCGGGCCGCGCCAGCACCACCGTGCCCCAGTAACCCACCCGGGCACCCTATGCGCGCGAGCGCCCCGGTGCGGCGCCACGGCAGCCGCCCTCCCAGGGGCGACCCGCCGGCGCGCACCTCAACGCGCCCGTGGTCGGCCCGCCGGGGCGACGGGCCGACCACGCGGACGATCAGACTAGGTCCACGCGCTCCCACTCGACCGGGTAGCCGGCCCGGGCGAAGGTGGCGGCCATCGGCGCGTTGCCCTGGTCGGTGGCGGCCACGATCGCGTCGGCGCCCGCCTCGACCAGCAGGTGGGTGGCCTCGACCAGCAGGTCGTAGGCGTAGCCGTGGCCCCGCTGTCCGGGCAGCACGCCGACGAACCCCACGACGTGGTGGGTCGGGTTGCGGGCCGGCACGACCAGTCCGGCCGGCTCGCCGTCCGGGGTGAACGCCGTCCGCCACCAGTCCCGCGGGCTCGGCATCCAGCGCAGCAGGTCCAGGTCTTCCTGCGCCGCGGCCAGCGGGCCGTGCGCGGCCGCCGCGGCCCGGTAGTGGGCGTCCAGGCTGCCCTCACCGATGCGGCACAGCATGTCCAGGATCACCGCGTCATCCGGTTCGGGCCGGAACTCCAGCCGCCTCGGCCGGGCCGGCAGGCCGCACCCGGGAGTCCAGCGGTAGCGGTACCGCTCGACCAGCACCCGCATGCCGGCCGCCGTCGCGGCGTCGATGCGGGCCTGCGCCTGCGCGCGCACCGCGGGGTTCTCCCGCCAGTGATGGGGGAGCAGGATCGAGTACTCGGCGCGCAACGGCGCGATGCGCAGCAACTCGACCGCGGCCTGCGCGTCGGTGAAGTCGAACCAGTCCAGCGCCAGCGGCGCCGGGTCGTCCGGCCCGGCCCACCAGGCGGCCCGGGCGACCACCACCCCGTCGCGCAGGGCCACCCAGGTCCACTCCGGGCGGAAGCCGCCGCCGGCGTAGGTCTCGCCGAGCAGGGTCCGCCCGACCAGCCCGGGGTCGGGCAGGGAGTCGAAGAGATGTTCCTCGCCCGCGACGAGCGGGCGAATGACCAGATCGGTCATGAAGGTCCTTCCAGGAAGCGGTGCGCTCCCCGGTTCAGGAACCCGGCGTCCTCGCAGGGAGGTGGGAGCGCATGACAGTCGTACGGGTCATGGCGCTCACCTCCCTCCGGTCTCGTCGAGGACGCGGCGGAACGATAGCAGAGCGCCCGCGCCCCGGCCGGGGTGTTTTCCGGCCGGGGCGCGGGCGACGGGCTCAGCGGGCTTCGCGCAGCTCCGCCAGCCGGGCCTCGATCTCGGCCAGCTCGGCGCGCAGCTTCTCCGCCTGCTGCTCCGCCTCGGCCCGCTCGGCGGCCAGGATCTGCTCCACCGCCTCCTGCACCCCGGGCACGTCGACCAGCGCCACCATCCGCAGCGCCTCGGCCGGCTTCACCACGTACGGCTTGGCGAGGGCCTTGGCGCCCTGCTGCGCCGCCACCGTCCACTCGCCCTCGGCGTAGGCCAGCGTCACCGTCAGCCCGGCCGGGCTCTTCGGCTTGACCGCCTTCACCGCCCGCCGCGCCGGCTTCGGCTCCGCCTGCTGCTCCACCCTCGGCTCCTCCCGCCGCGGCGCCGGCACCGGCGGCGCGTCCAACACGAACTCCGGCTCCGCCGGCGGCTCCTCGGCCGGTGGTTCCGGCTTCGGCTCCGCCGGCCGCCGCCCGGCCCCCTTCGGCGCGATCGCCACGTCGGTGGGGGAGAAGGGCAGCTCGTCGCGGCCGAACCGCACCACCACGAACTCCTCGGACGCCTCCGGGTCGGTCAGCTCCACCACCTGCCCGAGCTGACCCGCCATCTGCCCGGCCGCCGCCGTGAACACCACCTTGGGCTTGCGGCCGGCCGCCAGCGCCTCCCGGATGCCCTGTACCTCGTCAGTGGACAAACCCTGGCCCGCCATCACAGCCCTCTTCCGTACACGTGTCTGATGCCTGCCTTGATACCAGCCCGCACCGACAGGCGGAAGATCAACCCCCGGCGACCCAGACGGCCGCCACCTCCTCGGCCACCGCGGCCGCCTGCGCGAACCCCGCCCGCGCCGACGCGGCCCGCCGCGCCGGATCCAGCAGGTTGCGCCCGATCGCCGCCCGCGCCGCCCGGTCCGGCGACACCACCGCCACCCGCGCGCCCGCCGACCGCAGCTGCGCCACCTGGGCCGACAGCCGCGGCATCGGCCCGAACCCGGCCCGCGTCGGCGCCAGCACCACCACCTGCCGCGCGCCCGCCGCCAGGTCCGCGTTCACCGCCGAACGCACCCCGCCGTCGACGAAACGCCGGCCGCCGATGGTCACCGGCGGCCACACGCCCGGCACCGCGCAACTGGCCCCCACCGCGTCCACCAGCGCCACCTCCGAGCCGGCGTCGAAGACCACGAACTCGCCCGAGGCCGCGTCCACCGCGGTCACCAGCAGCCGCCGCGCCGGCCACTGCCGCACCGGCAACCGCGCCGCGATGACCGCCCGCCGCGACTCCTCCGACGGGGTACGCGCAGCCACGGCCATCGCCCCGACCCGGGCCCGCGCCCGCACCGCGTCCCGGCCCCGGGTGCCCGCCCACGCCCAGCGCGCCAGCACCCCCACCCCCAGCCGGGCCGCCACCTCCTGGTGGGCCGGGCGCAACTGCGCGGCGTACAGCTCCTCGACCGGCGTGCCCGAGCACACCTGCGCGCCCACCACGGAACCCGCCGAGGTGCCCACCACCAGCTCCGCGCCTGTGAGGTCCAGCCCCTGCGCGGCCAGCCCGGCCAGCAGCCCCAACTCCCAGGCCACCCCGGTCACGCCACCGCCACCCAGCACCAACGCCCGCGTCATGTGTGACCGTCCTCTCCACCGGGTTCCGCGCCGCCCACGGTAACGTCAGCCCGACCGTCAGGGCAGGGGAGAACACATTGACCTCCGTCACCATCATCACCGGTGGGGGGCGCGGCATCGGCGCGGCCACCGCCCGCCGCCTCGCCGCCGCCGGCCACGACGTCGTCATCGGCTACCGCAGTGACCACGCCGCCGCCGAGGCCGTCCTCGCCGACGTGCGCGCCGCCGGCCGCCGTGGCCTCGCCGTCGCCGCCGACACCGGCGACCCCGAGCAGGTCCAGCGCCTCTTCGACGCCGCCGCCGCGCTGGGCCCGCTCACCGGCCTGGTCAACAACGCCGGCATCACCAGCCCGATCGGACCCTTCGCCGAGCTGCGCGTCGACGACCTGCGCCAGGTCGTCGACGTCAACCTCGTCGGCTACGTCCTCTGCGCCCAGCAGGCCGCCCGCCGGATGACCCACGGCGGCGCCATCGTCAACGTCTCCTCCGCCGCCGCCACCCTCGGCAGCCCCGGCGAATACATCCACTACGCCGCCGTCAAGGCCGCCACCGACACCCTCACCGTCGGCCTGGCCAAGGAACTCGCCCCGCGGGGCATCCGGGTCAACGCCGTCGCCCCGGGCATCATCCGCACCGACATCCACGCCCTCTCCGGCGTGCCCGACCGCCCCGACACCGCGGCCGGCCGCATCCCGCTGGGCCGCGCCGGCGAACCCGACGAGGTCGCCGGCGCCATCGCGTTCCTCCTCGGCCCCGACGCCACCTACACCACCGGCGCCGTCCTGCGCGTCGCCGGCGGCCTCTGACACGCAAGCGGCCCGGGGGAGAGTCGCACCCCCCGGGCCGCTCCGCACCGCGCTCCTAGTGGGTGAACAGCTTCGCCGCCGTGATCACGGTCTGCACCACCCCGTAGCCCAGCAGCGCCGACACCACCGCCCACGACACCACCAGACGGACCCGCTGCCCGCCACCGGCCTGCTCGTTCACGACCCGCTCCTTTCCGCCGCCACCGGCTGCGCACCCTCGACACCGTCCCGGCCCGACGCCGGCTCGTGGAACCGTTCCGGCACCGGCCGGATCAACAGGTTCGCCACGAAACCGACCGCCAGCACCCCGACCATCGTGAACAACGCCGGCCGGTACGCCGCCGCCGTCAACGTGCCCGGCTTGCCCTGCGCGTCCAGGAACGCGTTCACGATCAGCGGACCGGCCACCCCGGCCGCCGACCACGCCGTCAACAACCGGCCGTGGATCGCGCCCACCTCGAACGTGCCGAACAGATCCCGCAGGTACGCCGGCACGGTGGCGAACCCACCGCCGTAGAACGACAGGATCACGCACGCCAACAGCACGAACAGCGCCGTCGCCGCCTGCCCGAACAGGGCCAGCAGCACGTACAGCGCCATGCCCACGCCCAGGTACACCAGGTAGATCGGCTTGCGGCCGATCACGTCCGACGTCGACGACCACACGAACCGGCCGGCCATGTTGAACAGCGACAGCAGCCCCACGAACCCGCCGGCCGCCGCCACCGACACCGCCGAGGTCCCGTTGTCCCGGAAGAAGTCCTGGATCATCGGGCTCGCCTGCTCCAGGATCCCGATCCCCGCCGTCACGTTGCAGAACAGCACCACCCACAGCAGCCAGAACGACCGGGTCTTCACCGCGTTCGCCGCCGACACGTTCGCCGTGGTCACCAGCGGCTTCGCCGCCACCGTCGCCGGGTCGAACCCCGCCGGCCGCCAGTCCGCCGCCGGCACCCGCACGTTGAACACCCCGAACATCATGATCACGAAGTAGCCGACGCCCAACGTCAGAAACAGCCACACCAGCGCGCTGCCCGACGCCGTCGAGCCCGCGTTCGCCGGGTCGTATCCCGGGTCGTAGAACGACAGCAACTGCCGGGACAGGGGAGAGGCCACCATCGCCCCACCACCGAACCCCATGATCGCCAACCCGGTGGCCAGCCCCGGCCGGTCCGGGAACCACTTGATCAACGTGGAGACGGGGGAGATGTAGCCGATCCCCAGCCCGATCCCGCCCAGCACCCCGTACCCCAGATACAGCAGCCACAGCTGCTTCGTCGCGATGCCCAGCGCGCCGACCAGGAAACCCGCGGCCCAGAAACACGCCGAGACGAACATCGCCTTCCGGGGCCCGTTCGCCTCCACCCACGTGCCCGCCACCGCGGCCGACAACCCCAGCATCACGATCGCGATGCTGAAGATCACCCCGATCGCCGTCTGACCCGTGTCGAAGTGCGCGATCAACGAGTTCTTGTACACGCTGGTCGCGTAGACCTGCCCGATGCAGAGATGGATCGCCAACGCCGCCGGGGGTATCAGCCAACGGCTGTAACCCGGCGGCGCGACGGTGTGCCGACGATCGAGTGCGGAAAGCATGGGTGCTTCCTCTCCGGAGAATGGCGAAAATCCCACCCGTTTCATCCCCCCGCGGGGCGCTACGCCGAAACCCACCTCGCGCCGGACGGTCGGAACCCTGAGCCGAACGGTCACCCCACCACCGGGCCGCGCACCCGCCGTCGCCGCACCGTCACGGCACGTCCTGGGCGATCATGAGGGCATGCCACTGCTCACCACCCCGGCCCTGCACCCCGGCGCCCTCGCCAGCCGCCCCCAACCCGACCTCGACGCGGGCGACCTGCGGCTGCGACCCTGGCGACCCGAGGACCGGCCTACCGTCCTCGCCGCGTACGCCGACCCCGCCATCCGCCGCTGGCACTGCCGCGCCATGACCGACGACGAGGCCCGCGATTGGATCGACGCCTGGCCCCGACGGTGGCGGCAGGAGACCGGTGCCGGCTGGGCCGTCACCGACGCCACCGGTGTGCTCGGGCAGATCAGCCTGCGCGCCGTCGACCTGCCCGAGGCCCAGGCCGAGGTGTCGTACTGGGTGCTGCCCGCCGCCCGCGGCCGGCGCGTCGCCGCCCGCGCCCTGAGCGCCCTCACCGCCTTCGGCTTCGACCGGCTCGGCCTGCACCGCGTCTGGCTGCGCCATTCCACCGCCAACCCCGCCTCCTGCCGGGTGGCCGAACGCGCCGGCCTCGCCGCCGAGGGCACCAACCGGGGCGCCGCCCGGCACACCGACGGCTGGCACGACATGCACCTGCACGCCCGGCTACGCACCGACACCTGACCGGCGCCGCGGCGGCGGATGCGACGATGAGCCGGTGAAGATCCTGTCCATCCAGTCCTCCGTCGCCTACGGTCACGTCGGCAACTCCGCCGCCGTCTTCCCCCTGCAACGGCTCCGGCACGAGGTCTGGCCGGTGCTGACCGTGCACTTCTCCAACCACACCGGCTACGGCGCCTGGCGCGGGCCGCTGCTGCCCCCGGCCGACGTCGCCGAGGTGATCGCCGGGATCGAGGACCGCGGCGTGCTCGGCACCGCCGACGCGGTCCTGTCCGGCTACCAGGGCGACCCGGCGATGGGCGCGGTGATCCTCGACGCGGTCGCCCGGGTGAAGGCCGCCAACCCCGACGCCCTGTACTGCTGCGACCCGGTGATGGGCGACGTCGGCCGCGGCATGTTCGTCCGGCCCGGCATCCCCGAGTACCTGCGCGACACCGTCGTTCCGCGCGCGGACATCGTCACCCCGAACCAGTTCGAGCTGGAGTTCCTCGCCGGCCGCAGCACCGACACCCTCGACGACCTGCTCGCCGCCGTCGACGTCGTCCGCGACACCGGACCCCGGCACGTGCTGGTCACCAGCGTGCTGCACGGCGACCTCCCGGAGGGGTCGCTGGAGGTCGTCGCCGTCTCCGACGAGGGCGCCTGGGCGGTCACCACCCCGCTGCTGCCGATCAGCCCCAACGGCGGCGGCGACGTCACCGCCGCGCTGTACCTGGCCCACCTCGCCACGACCGGCTCACCCGAGACGGCGCTGGAACGCACCACCAACTCCATCTACGCCGTCCTCGAGGCGACCCTCGCCGCGGGCACCCGGGAACTGCAGCTCGTCGCCGCCCAGGACGCCATCGCCGACCCGCCCACCCGGTTCGGCGCCCGCCGGCTGCGCTGAGGTGATCTCCGCGGCGCCGGCGGGGGAGAGCGGCCCCGGCACGGACTTCGCCGGACCGCCGTCTCCCGACCGGCCGCTCGCCTAGGCTCGGGGACGACGCAGTCCGGTTCCGCAAGACCCGCGTACGGGCCGGAACGGGCGCCCGTCCCCGCCCAGGCGCGGATGCGGAGGACGCCGGATGGACGAGACCACGTTCGCGGCGCCGGCCTGGGCCTGGGTGGCCGTCGGAGCGGTCATCGCCGTCATGCTCGCCGTCGACGTGTTCTCCCATCGCGACCACCACGTCATCGAACTGCGCGAGGCGCTGCTCTGGAGCGCCGTGTGGATCACCGCCGGGATCGCCTTCGGCCTGATGATCTGGCTCTGGCGCGGCGGCGGGCCGGCGGTGGCGTACTACTCCGGCTACCTGCTGGAGAAGGCCCTGTCGGTCGACAACGTGTTCGTGTTCGCACTGCTGTTCGGCTACTTCCGGGTGGCCCCCGTGTACCAGCACAAGGTGCTCTTCTGGGGGGTGCTCGGGGCGCTGGGCTTCCGGCTGGTCTTCATCTTCGCCGGCGCGGAACTGCTGGACCGGCTGACCTGGGCCGGCCTCGTGCTCGGCGCGTTCCTGATCTGGACCGGCTGGCGCCTCGCCGTCCGCGGCGAACCGGACGTCGACCCCGACCGCAACATCGCCGTCCGGATCTTCCGCCGGCTGGTGCCGACCGAACCCCGCTACCACGACGGCCGCTTCACCGTCCGGGTCGACGGCCGCCGCAAGGGCACCGTGCTGCTGGTCGCGCTGGTGGCGATCGAGGCCACCGACGTGATCTTCGCGATCGACTCCGTCGCGGCGATCCTGGCCATCACCACCAACACGTTCCTGGTCTGGACGGCCAACGCCTTCGCCGTGCTCGGGCTGCGCAGCCTGTACTTCTGCCTGGCCGGTCTGCTGCGACACTTCGGCCACCTGCGCTACGGCCTGGCCGTGCTGCTCGCCTTCGCCGGGGTGAAACTGATCCTCGCCGAGACCCCCGTGGGCAAGCTGCCGGTCTGGCTCACCCTCGCCGTGGTGGTCCTGACCCTCGGCACCGCCATCGCCTGGAGCGTGGTGACCGCCCGCCGGGGCGCCGGGGCCCGGTGACCGGCCGCCACGAGACGTTTTGATCAACCGCCACGCCACCGCGACGCGATGGGCAACCCCGACCCGACGTGGCACGATCTGGCAGGTGACCAGCAGTTCCGACCCGACGCAGCACCTGCGCGACCTCGCCCGGCTGCGCCGCGTCCGCGACCGGATCGACCGCGAGTACGCCCAACCGCTGGACGTCGAGGCGCTCGCCCGCGGCGCCCACATGTCGGCCGGACACCTCAGCCGCCAGTTCCGGCAGGCCTACGGCGAGTCGCCGTACGCCTACCTGATGACCCGGCGCATCGAGCGGGCCATGGCGCTGCTGCGTCGCGGCGACCTCAGCGTCACCGACGTCTGTTTCGCGGTCGGCTGCTCCTCGCTGGGCACCTTCAGCACCCGCTTCACCGAGCTGGTCGGCATGCCGCCGAGCACCTACCGGGCCCGCGCGGCCAGCGGCTCCGGCGAGCTGCCGCCGTGCCTGGCCAAGCAGGTGACCCGACCGATCAGGAATCGAGAAGCGCACGCCGTCACGCCGCACCTAGCCTGACTGCCATGGACATCACCATCAACACCACCGTCCTCCCACACGACGACCCGGAGGCCTCCCTGGCCTTCTACCGCGACGTCCTCGGTTTCGAGGTCCGCAGCGACGTCGGACAGGGCCGGATGCGCTGGATCACCGTCGGCCCCGCCGGGCAGCCCGACACCTCCATCCTGCTGGCGCCGCCGGCCGTCGACCCCGGGATCACCGACGAGGAGCGCCGTACCATCGTCGAGATGATGGCCAAGGGCACCTACGGCTGGATCATGCTGGCCAGCCGCGACCTCGACGGCACCTTCGACAAGCTCCAGGCCGGCGACGCCGAGGTGGTCCAGGAGCCGATCGAGCAGCCCTACGGCGTCCGCGACTGCGCTTTCCGCGACCCCGCGGGCAACCTGATCCGCATCAAGGAGCTGCGCTGACTGTCGGACTCACCTGATCAGATCGAGCCAGCCGACACCGACGGAGGCCGCGGAGGCGGCCCACGTGACAGATGGAGACACGATGAGGACGGACACCCCGTCGCCCGCGCAGCACGTCGCCGACACCCATGACCTGATCCGCGTGCAGGGGGCACGCGAGAACAATCTCAAGGACGTCAGCATCGAGATCCCGAAGCGCCGGCTGACCGTCTTCACCGGCGTCTCCGGCTCGGGCAAGAGCTCCCTGGTGTTCGGCACCATCGCGGCGGAGTCGCAGCGGCTGATCAACGAGACCTACAGCGCCTTCGTGCAGGGCTTCATGCCGACGCTGGCCCGGCCCGAGGTCGACGTGCTCGACGGGCTGACCACCGCGATCATCGTCGACCAGGAGCGGATGGGCGGCAACCCCCGCTCCACCGTCGGCACCGTCACCGACGCCAACGCGATGCTGCGCATCCTCTTCAGCCGGCTCGGGCAGCCGCACATCGGCTCGCCCCAGGCGTTCTCCTTCAACGTCGCCTCGATCAGCGGCGCCGGCGCGGTCACCATCGAGCGCGCCGGCCAGACCACGAAGGAGCGGCGCAGCTTCAGCATCACCGGCGGCATGTGCCCGCGCTGCGAGGGCACGGGCTCGGTCACCGACTTCGACCTGACCCAGCTCTACGACGACAGCAAGTCGCTCAACGAGGGCGCGCTCACCATCCCCGGCTACAGCATGGACGGCTGGTACGGCCGCATCTTCAGCGGCTGCGGCTTCTTCGACCCGGACAAGCCGATCCGAAAGTTCACCAAGAAGGAGCTGCACGACCTGCTCTACAAGGAGCCGGTCAAGATCAAGGTCGAGGGCATCAACCTGACGTACGAGGGCCTGATCCCGAAGATCCAGAAATCGATGTTGTCCAAGGACGTCGACTCGATGCAGCCGCACATCCGCGCCTTCGTCGAACGGGTCGTCACCTTCACCACCTGCCCCGACTGCGGGGGCACCCGGCTCAGCGAGGCGGCCCGGTCGTCGAAGATCAGCGGCATCAGCATCGCCGACGCGTGCGACATGCAGATCAGCGACCTCGCCGCCTGGGTACGCGACCTCGACGAGCCGTCGGTGGCGCCGCTGCTGGCGAAGCTGCAGCACACCCTCGACTCGTTCGTGGAGATCGGGCTGGGCTACCTCTCCCTCAGCCGCCCCTCCGGCACCCTGTCCGGCGGCGAGGCGCAGCGCACCAAGATGATCCGCCACCTCGGCTCCTCGCTCACCGATGTGACCTACGTCTTCGACGAGCCCACCATCGGGTTACACCCCCACGACATCCAGCGGATGAACGACCTGCTGCTGCAACTGCGCAACAAGGGCAACACCGTCCTCGTCGTGGAGCACAAGCCCGAAACGATCGCCATCGCCGACCACGTCGTCGACCTCGGCCCCGCCGCCGGAACCGCCGGCGGGGAGGTCGTCTTCGAGGGCACCGTGGAGGGACTGCGCGCCAGCGGCACGCTCACCGGCCGCCACCTGGACGACCGCGCCCGCCTCAAGCCGTCCGTGCGCACCCCCTCCGGAGTGCTCGAGGTACGCGGCGCCGGCACCCACAACCTGCAGAACGTCGACGTCGACATCCCGCTCGGGGTGCTGGTCGTCGTCACCGGCGTGGCCGGCTCCGGCAAGAGCTCACTGATCCACGGCTCCGTGTCCGGGCGCGACGGCGTCGTGTCGATCGACCAGGGCGCGATCCGCGGCTCCCGGCGCAGCAACCCGGCCACGTACACCGGCCTGCTCGACCCGATCCGCAAGGCCTTCGCGAAGGCCAACGGCGTGAAGCCGGCCCTGTTCAGCGCCAACTCCGAAGGCGCCTGCCCCACCTGCAACGGCGCCGGCGTCATCTACACCGACCTGGCCATGATGGCCGGCGTCGCGACCGTGTGCGAGGAGTGCGGCGGCAAGCGGTTCCAGGCCGAGGTGCTCACCTACCTGCTCGGCGGCAAGGACATCAGCGAGGTGCTCGCCATGTCCGTGGCCGAGGCCGAGGAGTTCTTCGGGGCCGGCGAGGCGCCGATCCCGGCGGCCCACAAGATCCTGCAGCGCCTCGCCGACGTGGGGCTGGGCTACCTGTCGCTGGGGCAGCCGCTGACGACGCTGTCCGGCGGCGAGCGGCAGCGGCTCAAGCTTGCCACCCACATGGGCGAGAAGGGCGGCGTCTACGTCCTCGACGAGCCGACCACGGGCCTGCACCTCGCCGACGTCGAGCACCTGCTCGGCCTGCTCGACCGGCTCGTCGACTCCGGCAAGTCGGTCATCGTCATCGAGCACCACCAGGCGGTCATGGCGCACGCCGACTGGATCATCGACCTCGGCCCCGGCGCCGGCCACGACGGCGGCCGGATCGTCTTCGAGGGCACCCCGGCCGACCTGATCGCCGCCCGCTCCACTCTCACCGGCGAGCACCTGGCGGCCTACGTCAGCGCCTGACCCGCCCACCCCGCGGTGATCATGAGGTTGGCGGCGTGATTCGTCCCATTAGCCGCCGCCAGCGTCATGATCACCGAGGTGGGTTCCGCTGCGGTCAGATGCCGACGCGGTAGCGGCTGGTGATCGCGACGCGGTTGAAGGCGTTCATCACCGTTACCAGCCAGGCGACTGCCGAGACCTGGTCTGCGGTGAGTACGGCCGCGGCGGCATTGAAATCCTCGTCGCTGACGTGTCCGTTCGGAACGAGGGTGATCGCCTCGGCCAGTCGGAGGGCGGCGCGGTCGGTCTCGGAGAAGTAGCCGGTCTCCGCCCAGGCGGGCAGCACGGCGATCCGGTCGGGGCTTTCGCCCTTCTTGAGGGCGTCGCGCGTGTGCATGCGCAGGCAGAACGCGCAGCCGTTGATCTGGGAGGTGCGGATCCTCAGCAGCTCGACCAGGAGCGGGTCGAGGCCCGCTGCGGCGGCGGCCTCGGCCACCTCCGACGACAGGGCGATGAGGGTCTTGTAGGGGGCCGGGTGCTGCTCGCCGATGTTGACACGCTGAAGCTCGGTCATGGTTCCTTTGATCCGTTCGTGTGGTCTGTGCCGCGCCCTTCGGGCGCGTCGAGGTGGCGGTGAGTGTTCTGGCATGGGCAGCGTGTTGCCGCCCGCCGTGTGCCCCGGCCTATGACTTCGGGTCGTCGACCTTGAGCTTGTCTCCGGTGTTGGAGACGAAGACGACCAGGAGCTTGGCTGGCTCGGTCTGGCTGGCGTTCTCGGTGAGGACGTGATCGGTGCCCGGCTGCTCGACCCAGTTCTCGCCCTGGTGGAAGGTGGTCACGGGCTTGTCGTCGAGCTTGCTGCGCACGGTCCCTTCAAGGACGTAGGCGTAGACGAACGCCTGGCCGTGCCGGTGCGGCGCCGCGCTCGCGTTGGGCGGAAGCTCGACGACCGCCGAGGTGAACGTCTTGCCCTTCACATCCGGAAGGGCCTGCTGGAGCAGCGGTTTGAGGGTTTCGGCGGGGCGCGACGACGCCGATGCCGCTGCGGCCGTGGCCGGCCCCTCGGCGTGGGCGGGCTCGTTGGAGGTCGAGCAGGCCGTGGCCGCAGTCAGCGTGGCGACAGCCAGGAGACCAGCGACGAAACCGGCGTTCCGGCGTCGCACAGTGATGCCTTGCATACAGGTCCTTACTGGGGAGGGGCGACTCGAGCGCACAACCCGCTCACGCGCAGGGCTGTATGAGTGACCCCACCTGCTCGCGCGTATTCCTTCGTCGCCCGTTCTGCGTTCTCACCAGGGAGACGAGGTAGCCCCTCCGGGCGTGACAACTCAGACGCGCGCGAGTTTGTCGGGATTGATGACCCTGCGGTACGCGCTGATCAGACCGGCTGTGATCTGCACCGTGTCGACCGAGTAGACCCGGCCTTCCCGGTGGAACACGAGGGCGAGCTCGCCGCCGAACTCGGCGAAGTCGATGCGGTCCGGGCGCCACTGGCGTCCCGTACGCACCATGACCTCGGCGACGCGCTGGCCGCCGTAAATGAGCTTGCGTGCCGCGGAGACCTTGCCGCCGCCGTCGGTGACGTAGACGGCGTCCGGGTGCAGGAGCCTGACCAGGCCGGCCAGGTCGCCGGCCTCGTAGGCGGCGCGGAAGACCGTGAGGACGCGTTCCCGCTCCGCCTTCGACGCCTGCGGCGTGGACTGCTTCGCGTTGGCCACCCGCCGTCGCGCCCGCGAGGCGAGCTGCCGGGCACCCGGCACGGAGACGTCCAGCACTTCGGCGATCCGGCCGAACTCGACACCGAAGACATCGTGCAGGACGAAGGCCACTCGCTCCGGCGGGCTCAGCTCCTCCATGATCAGCAGCATCGCCGAACTGACGGACTCGTCGACGAGTACCGGCTGCGACGCGTCCGGCCCGGTCAGCAGCGGCTCCGGCAGCCACGGCCCGACATAGGTCTCCCGGCGGACACGGGCACTCTTGAGGATGTCGTACGACCGTCGCGCGGCCACCGTCACCAGCCAGGCGTGCAGATCACCGACGTCCCGCAGATCCGCTCCGGCCGCCCGCAGCCACACGTCCTGGGTCACATCCTCGGCATCGGCCACACTCCCCAGCAGCCGGTAGGCCACACCGAAAACCGCAGGCCGGTGCCTCTCCCATTCGGCTCCGAGCGGGTCCTCCTGCTCCGACCGTCCGGGCCCGCGCCAGTCACCCATGCAGATCGCGACCTCCTCCAGCGTGCGGATCCAGCGTAGCGATCCGAACCCGGGATCCTCGAAGACGGCTCTGCGGGAGCGAGCCAGCCCGCCCAGACACAGCAGCCGTACGTCGTGATCAAGCCGCGTTGGGAATGGTGTCGGCTTAGGCACCCCAGCGGCGGTGGGCGTCGGGGAGTGAACGCGGGGGAGAGGTGTCGACGGATGCTGGGAGCAGATCGCGCAGACCCTAGGCGACGAACGGGTCGAGTCGGTTGTCGATGGCGTGCGCGAGCGAGATCATGCCCGGCACCCGTTCGTTCGGGTCCCCGTCGGTGACGACGTACCAGATGGATACCACGAGGTAGTAGCGGCGGAACAGTACCTCCGGTTCGACGGCGGATTCCGTGGAGCGCGCACCCTCGTCGCCGAGGCCGGGTATCTCGATGTTCGGTGGCACGATGGGCCGGCGGAAGTCCCGGATCGCGGTCGCCTCGGCGGCGTGCCGGATGACCGTGACGGTCAGCTGGCCGGCCTCGGGAGCGCCCCACAGGCATGTCTCCACCTGCTGGCGTCGACCGTCGTCGCTTCGTTCGCAGCGCGCCGCCTCCGCTCGGCCGAGGAACGTCTGGACGTCCGCCTCGCGTACGAGCCTGTCCGTCACCGAGGGGAACGATTCGAACTGGTCGTCCGGCCCGTCGAACGCTCCTCTGACCAGCCAGATCAGCACCACGACGAGGACCAGGAGGACCGGCAGAACGGGCGACCTCCAGTTGACCGGACGGTTCATCACGCGCCTCTCCCTGGCGGTTCGACGTTGGCACCCGTTCTGCAGGCGGCGCCCGATTGGTGCTGTCGTGACCAACCTGACCAACTCGGCTGTCCCTTCTCATTCATCCCGAGCCACCTGAACCGCCCTGACCTGCGCTGGCTAGACAATGAGAATTGCGAGCATCAGCTCTTCTCACTATCTAGCCGAGCCTGGGTTTGTCCTCCGACACTTGAGACGCTGGCCGCAATCGCCGGCGGGCACCGGTCCGGAGACGAGACGAAGCGTCCAGGTGCCGTCGAGCGGGGCGCGCACCGGCAGAGCGGTCCTGGGGTCACTCCAGGGGTCGGTCGATGCCCGACCGGTCAGGCCGACCAGAGCACCGGGTTGAGGGGGCCGTCGGCGACGCTGCCGACCGCACGGCCACCGAGGAAGGCGGCGAGATCCGCCTCCTGGTAGCGGTTCGCCGGCGGCGTCACTTCGATGGCGGCGTCCATGTAGATGACGGTCATCACTCGCCGGGGCGTGGCGCTCGAATTCGCGGACGCCCGGTGGATGGTCCAGCCGGCGTGGAAGCTGACGTCGCCGATCGCGTACGGCGAGTCGTCAACTCGGTAGCCGGACTCGGTCACGAACGCGTCGAGGCGCGCCTGCGACTCGTCGCCGATCGCGAGTTCACGACCGTGCTCGGAACGGTGGCTGCCGACTGCGAAGGTCAGCGGTCCGAGCTCTTGCGGGGTGTCCTGTAACGGTACCCAGACGGTGACGGTGCGGTCGCTCGACAGCGGCCAGTAGTGCTGGTCGACGTGCCACGGCGTGATGCCGCCGCCGGCCTCCTTGTAGAGCGCTTGGTCGTGGTACAGCCGCACGGCCGGCACCCCGAGCAGCTGGGCGGCGATCCCCGCCAACCGGCGGGAGAAGGCGAACTCGCGAACCGTGCCGCTGTGGCGCCACAGGTTTACGACCTGGAGGAAGGCCCGGCTGTAGGTGTCGCGCTCGGACAGTGGCAGGTGCTGAGTGTTGAGCCGGATGACCTGCTCGGTGATCTCCGGCTCGTAGTGAGCGACGACGTCGGGGCTGAGCACGCCGCGCAGCTTCACGAAGCCGTCTTCGGCGTAGCGCGCGACGTCTTCCGCGCTGACTACATAGTGCTGGTCGAGTTCGTTGGCGGTGGTTGTCATCGAGCCTCCCTTGGGTCGCCACCTGAGTGTGTGTGGGACCGGGACCGGGCCACCACGCCGTGGGCGGCCGGAACCGATACTCCGCCGACCGATTCGTCACGGCCGCAGTGCCTTTGTGGCCGGCAGGGTACCGTTCGGGCATGCGTCCGTCGTTGGAGCGCGTGCCGTCCTCGCCATACCTCTCGTGGCACCACGGGGTGCGCGCCGAGCCGCGGTTCGCCTTCGACTGGCACTACCACCCCGAGTACGAGCTGACGCTCATCGTCGCCGGCTCGGGCCGGCGTTACGTGGGTGACCGGGTCGACGACTACGAGCCCGGCGACCTCGTGCTGGTGGGCGCGCTGACGCCGCACACCTGGGAATCGGGTCCGGCCGGCTGGCACGAGGCCGTCACGTTGCAGTTCCAGCACGACGCGTTCGGCGCCGGCTTCTTCGGCCGGCCCGAGTTCCAGGGCGTCGAACGGCTGCTCGCACGCGCTGCGCACGGGCTGCGCTTCAGCGGCGCGGGCGCCGAGGACGCAGCGGCCGGGATGCTCGGGATCGGCGGCCTCGACCCGGCCCGACAGTCGATCCGGCTGCTCGACACCCTGGTGTCGCTCGCCGAGCTTCCCGCCGAGACGCTCGCCACACGTTCCCTGGTGACCGACGTTGACGCCTCCGCCCGGCGCCGGATCGACCTGGTGATCGGGCTGGTCCGCCGAGACTACGCCGAGGAAGTCACGGTGGCGCGGGCGGCCGACCTGGTGGCCATGACGCCTGACGCCTTCAGCCGCTTCTTCCGGCGCCACACCGGGCGCACCTTCACCGACTACGTCAACGACGTGCGGCTGGCCGAGGCGTGCCGGCGAATCATCGAGACCGACGCGGCGATCAGTGAGATCGCGGTCGCATGCGGCTATCAGAACCTGTCGCACTTCAACCGCCGGTTCCGGGCGCAGACGGGGATGAGTCCGCGGGAGTTCCGCCGCCACTTCCGGGCGGGGAACGGGATGTGGCGGTCGGCGTCGAAGAGTGGCACGGCCTGGTAGGCGTTGGCCCCCTGGGCGCCGTGCAGCCAGAACGCGCTCGGACAGGGCTATTCGTCGCGAGGATCCGGGTCGTCGTCGGGATGTAGCGGATGGTCAGCCCGCAGCGGCGATGGGGGCTGGCGTTGGGGCTGCTGCCGTGGACGATGTTGGGGTGGCGGACCTCGACGTCGCCGGGGCGCAGCACGATGTCGACGGCAACCTGCACTTGCCAGATCGGCACGATCCTGGACTGCGAGGCGACCCGGGCATCTGATCCGCTAGGCGGTGTCTTCAAAGGCTCACAACCATTGCAGTAGCGCGGCGACGGTGACCGTGGCCTGGTACGACGTGGCGGACTTGTCATACCGAGTCGCCACGCTGCGGCACTGCTTGAGCCGGTTGAAGCAACGTTCAACGACGTTGCGGTGCTTGTAGAGCTGGGTGTCGAACGTCGGCGGGCGGCCACCGCGGCTGCCGCGTCTGCGGCGGTTGGCCTGCTGGTCGGCGCGTTCGGGGATGGTGTGTCCGATGCCGCGTCGGGCGTAGGTCGGCCCTGATCGCTTTGGAGCTGTAGCCCTTGTCGGCGATGACGTGGCCCGGGCGAACCCGAGGTCGAAGGCCCCGACCGCCCGACCCGGATCGCAGCCATGACCTGGGCGAAGCGGCTGCAGTCGTTGACGTTGCGGCCGGAGAGCACGAACGCCAAGGTCCGCCCGAGACCGTCGCAGGCGAGGTGAATCTTGGTGGTCAGTCCACCTCGACTTCGACCGAGGGCGTGATCTTGTGGTTCGTCCTTTCTCGGCGCCCCCTTTAACCCCGGCTGCGTGCTGCTGGGCCCGCACGATGGTCGAGTCGACCGACACCAGCCAGTCGATGTCCCCGGCCGCGTCCGCGTCGGCCTGCACCCCGGCCAGCATCCGCGCGAACGTCCCGTCCAGGGCCCACCTGCGGAAACGCGTGTAGATCGACTGCCAGGAGCCGTAGCGGGCGGGCAGGTCCCGCCACGCCGCACCCGCCCGGATCTTCCACAGCCACACTCTGGGCTGCGCCGCAGCGCGGCCCAGGGGAGAGGCCCGGCCTCTTACAGTGCATCAATCGAAATCGATAGCCCAGCCGCACCGACCACGGCCGCGGCGATGAGAGAGTGGCACTATGCAAGCAGACAGCCCAAGCGAAACAGCGTCCACCAACTGCGGCGGGTTGACGGGGACTGGGACTGGGACTGCACCAGATCACTGAGGCGCAAGCTGGCTCAACTCTGTGAGAAAGCTCGGGAGATGGCTCAGGTTATTGAGAATGGCTCGAGATGAATGAGAACGGACATCGGCGATCCAGCCCGGCACGGCCCCGCTCGCACCGCCCGCCCCGCCCGCCGCAGCGTCGATAATGCACATTATGTCAAGTAAGCAGGTTCCGGCCCTCCCCGGTGTCAGTCGACGACCGGGTCGGTGAGGACCGCCGCCAGGACCCGTGACTGCTCCTCGTCGGGCTCGCGCGCCAGCTTGATGAGCGCCTTCCACAGCGCCCAGCCGCGGGCGCGCCGCCAGGCGTCGTCGGGCAGGCCGACCGCCTCCCGGAACAGCTTCCGCTCCGGACCGGCGAACCAGGTCCACGCCAGCACCAGGTCGCAGGCGGGATCCCCGACGCCGCAGGTGCCGAAGTCGATCACCGCGGCCAGCCGCCCACCGGAGACGAGCAGGTTGCCGGCCGCCACGTCGCCGTGGAACCAGACCGGCGCGGCCGACCACGCCGAAATCAGCGCCCGCGCCCAGACGTCCTGGCAGGCGGCCCGGTCCACCCGCCCCCGCAGCGCGTCGAGGGCCTGTTCGACCTCGTCGCCGTAGGGCGCTGGGATGGCAGCCCCGGAAGCAGGAGTGCCGCCCTCCCGCCGGGCCGCCCGCCGTGGGCGCCTCCCGCAGCGCGGTCAGGAACGTGCCGAGGTCGCGCGCCACGGCCGACCGGTCGGCGACCTCGGCGGCCTCGAGGGTGTCGCCGGGCAGCCAGCGCCGCACCGACCACGGGTACGGGTAGCCGGCGCCGGGCCGGCCGGTGGCCACCGGCGCGGGTACGGGCAGCGGCAGGTGGCGGGCCAGCGCCGGCAGGCAGCGGTCCTCCTTGGCGATTCCGGGCACGTAGCCCTCGGCGCTGGGCAGCCGTACGACGAGGTGGTCGCCGAGGCGGAACGTCCGGTTGTCCCACCCCTGCCGGGCCACAGCGGCGACGGGCAGGTGCGCCCACTGCGGGAACTGCCCGGCGACGAGTCGGCGTACCAGTTCTTCGTCGATGTCCACCACGGACCCAGTCTCTGTGCCGCGACAAGCGGTTTCCGGGGTCGCTCCCCCGATCCGGCGGCTGGCGGAAACGCGAAAATCGTGCATAATATCCCTTATGCATGACAAACCGGGCGAAACGGTAGGCGGGTTGATCGAGGAGTTCCTGACCGCCCGGGCCACCCGCAAGCCCTCCCCGCACACGCTGGCGGCGTACCGGCGGGACCTGATCACCGTGGCGGGCCTGGTGGCGGCGGCCGACGGGAGCACTCCCCTCCCCCTCGACCGGCTCCCGGTCGACGCCCTCTCCCCCCGGGTGATGCGCTCGGCGTTCGCCCGGTTCGCCGCTCCGCGCGCCGCCGCCTCGGTCCACCGTGCCTGGTCCACCTGGAACAGCTTCTTCACGTTCCTGGTCGCCGAAGGCGTCGTACCCGGCAATCCGATGCCGGCGGTGGGGCGGCCCCGCACCCCGCTCCCCCAGCCCAAGCCGCTGCGGGGCGAGGACACCCCGGAGGAGCTGCTGGCCGCGGTGGCTCGGGAGGACGGCCGGCAGCGTGACCCGTGGCCGGAGCGGGACCTG
Source organism: Micromonospora sp. NPDC023966 (assembly GCF_040639095.1). Classification (NCBI taxonomy): domain Bacteria; kingdom Bacillati; phylum Actinomycetota; class Actinomycetes; order Micromonosporales; family Micromonosporaceae; genus Micromonospora; species Micromonospora sp. NPDC023966. Next base: position 30,969 of record NZ_JBEZZJ010000030.1, read on the forward strand.
GCGGTGCTGGCGTTGGCGCTGTGCGCGGGGCTGCGCCTGTCGGAGCTGCTGGCGTTGCGGGTGGCGTCGGTGGCCGGCCGGGCCGGCGAGCGCCGGGTCGACGTGGCGGGCAAGGGTGGGCGGCCGCGTACGGTGCCGATCGAGGCGGGCGTGGACCGGGTGCTCGGGGACTACCTGGACAGCCGGCGGCGGCGGTTCGGGGCGCGCTCGGTCCGGCCGGACTCGCCGCTGCTGGTGGACCGGCGGGGTGAGCCGCTGCGCCGGGGTGGCCTGCAGTATCTGGTCGAGTCGTGTTACCGGCGGGCCGGGATCGGTGACCGCGTGCCCCGGGGCGCGCGGTTGCACGCGTTGCGGCACACGTTCGCGACCCGGTTGGCGGAGGACGGGGCGAGCGCGGCGGAGATCATGCGGTTGCTGGGGCACGCGTCGTTGGCGTCGTCGCAGACCTACATCGAGGTGACGGCGGGTCAGCAGCGCGCGGCGGTGGCGTCGAACCGCACGAATCGCGCCCTGGCGGGTCTGGTGGTGCAGCGGGAGGTGCGGTGAGCGGGGCACCATGTCGGGGTGCGGGTGGGTGCGGCGCGGGCGGTGGCGGTCGAGTGGGTGCGCGCGGAGATGCGCCGGGATCCGTCGATCGGGGGTGCGTTCTTCAGCGGGTCGACGGTGGGTCTGCCGGATGGCGCGGTGCTGCCGTCGTGGTCGGACGTGGACGTGCTGCTGGTGCGGGACGCGCCGGCGGTGAAGGTGGGCAAGTTCCGTCACCGTGGGGTGCTGTTGGAGGTCTCGGCGCTGACCTGGGCGGAGTTGGGGTCGCCGGTGGAGGTGCTGGGGTCGTGGGTGTTCGCGCCGATGTTCCGGACGGACGCGGTGATCGCGGATCCGTTGGGTCGGCTGGCGGGGATCCGGGAGCGGGTGGCGGCGGGGTTCGCGGACCCGGTGTGGGTGCGGCGGCGCTGTGCTGGGGTGCGGCGGCGGATCGAGGAGGGGCTGTCTCGGCTGGACGAGTCGGCGTCGTTGCCGGAGCAGGTGCTGGCGTGGGTGTTCCCGACGTCGCTGCTGGCGGTGTTGCCGGCGGTGGCGGCGTTGCGGGATCCGACGGTGCGGCGGCGCTACGGGTTGGCGCGGGAGGTGCTGGCCGGGTACGGGTTCGGTCACCGGTATGCGGAGCTGCTGGCGTCGCTGGACGGCGGCGGGGTGGGTCCGGATCGGGTGCGGGAGCATCTGGCCGGGTTGGCGGTGACGTTCGACGAGGCGGCGCGGGTGGCGCGTACCCCCTTCCCGTTCGCGGCGGATCTGAGCGCGGCGGGGCGGCCGGTGGTGCTGGACGGGAGCGCGGCGCTGGTGGCGGCGGGCGCGCACCGGGAGGCGATGTTCTGGATGGTGGTGACGTACGCCCGGTGTCACGCGGTGCTGGCGGTGGACGCGCCGGGGCGGGAGCGGGTGTTGCGGCCGGCGTTCGAGGCGGCGGTGGCGGATCTCGGGGTGGCGTCGGCGGCGGATCGGCGGCGGCGGGCGGCGGCGCTGCTGGGGTCGTTGCCGCGGTGGCAGGCGGTGGCGGATGCGGTCGCGGAGCGCGCTGTGGCAGGCTGAGGGTGAACGCGACTGGCGGCACGGGGATGGGCAACCATCGGGGAGCTCGTCGCGGGGGTCGACCGCCTGGGCCTCCGCGGGCGGGGTGCGGCATGTCTTCTTCGGGTACGACGACGGCGCGGCTGCTGCCGGGTGCGCCGGTGGCGGAGCAGGTGTTGGCGGAGGTCGCCGAGTCGGTGGTGGCGTTGCGCGCGGCGGGGGTCACGCCGGCGTTGGCGACGGTGCTGGTGGGCGACGACGACGCGAGCGCGGGTTACATCCGGATCAAGCAGCGGCAGGCGGCGGAGCTGGGTTTCGTCTCGCCGCACGTGCATCTGCGGGCGTCGGCGTCGCAGGCGGATCTGCACGCGGTGCTGGCGGACTTGAACGCGGACAAGGCCGTGCACGGGGTGCTGGTGCAGTATCCGATCCCGGGGCATCTGGACTATGACCGGGCGCTGGCGGAGCTGGACCCTGACAAGGACGTGGACGGGATGCATCCGGTGAACATGGGCCGGCTGGCGTTGGGGTTGCCGGGTCCGCTGCCGTGTACGCCGGCGGGGATCGAGGCGTTGCTGGCGTTCCACGGGGTGCCGGTGGCGGGCCGGGAGGTGGTGATCCTGGGTCGGGGCGCCACGTTGGGCCGGCCGTTGGCGATGCTGCTGGCGCAGAAGCGGCCGACGGCGAACGCGGCGGTTACGGTGGTGCACACCGGGGTGCCGGACTGGCCGCGGTACACGCGGCGGGCGGAGATCCTGGTGGCGGCGGCGGGGGTGCCGGGGATCATCCAGCCGGAGCATGTGCGTCCGGGTGGTGTGGTGGTCGGCGGCGGGGTGCGCTACGAGGGGCGGCGGTTGCTGCCGGATGTGGACGAGTCGTGTGCCGAGGTGGCGGGGGCGATCACGCCGCGGGTCGGCGGGGTGGGTCCGACGACGGTGGCGATGTTGTTCCGCAACGCGGTGCGCGCGGCGGAGCGGGCGTCCGGGCTTGGCTGAGGGCTCGCCGGGTCGGTCAGCCGAGGTCGACCAGGAGCGGCCGGTGGTCGGAGATGGTGGACAGCGGGGTGTCGACGGCGGTGACCGGGGGCAGCCGGTCCAGGCCGCGCCGGTCGGCGAGGATGTGGTCGAGCTGCACCCGGGGTTCCCCGGCCGGGTAGGTGGGGCGGCGCCCGAGTGGTCGCCAGCGGGACACCAGGGCGGCGGGTCCGGCGGGCAGGTTGAGGTCGCCCAGGAGGATCCGCGGGGTGGGCAGCGCGCGTAGGGCGCGCACGACGCGGCGCAGTTGCAGGATGTTCCAGCCGGGCACGAAGGACAGGTGGGTGGCGGCGACGGTGAGCGGCCCGTACGGGGTGTCGAGCACGGCGGCGAGGACGACGCGGGGTTCGTCGCGGAGCAGGACCAGTCCCCCGCCGGGGCCGGGTACGTAGATCGGTGAGCGGACGGGGGCGGGTCGCAGGCGGGTGACCTGCCAGGAGCGGACGGGGTGGCGGCTGACCAGGCCGATGCCGTAGAGGGGTTCGCCGTGGCCGTCGTCGTCGTGGGTCAGGGGGCGGAACTGTTCGCCGGGGGTGCCGACGACGGCGGCGGCGAAGCGGTGTTCGGGGGCGCCGAGGGCGCGGGCGGCGATGGCGGTGAGGTCGAGTTTGCCGCTGCGGGACTGGTCGCGGTCGACCTCCTGCAGGGCGAGGACGTCGGCGTCGAGGGCGGTGACGGCGGCGGCGAGCCGGTCGGGGTCGACGAGTCCGTCGGTGAGGGACCGGCCGTGCAGCAGGTTGAAGGTGGCCAGGCGCACCTGCACAGCCTATGTCCGCGTGGCAGGCTTGCCGGGTGCTGAAGGCGTTGCTCTGTTCGATGCTGGTGTTCGTGGCGGTCGCGTCGGTGGGGCTGTGGTTGCGGCGGCGCCGGGGGCGTTGAGCTGCGGTGAGGCTGGCCACAGGGGGTCTCGTCGGGGTGCCGGGGGTGGGCAGAATGCCGCCCGTGGATCCTGTGTCGCTGACGACTCTGTTGAGCGCGGCCGCCGTGGCGGGCTGGGTGGACGCCGTGGTGGGCGGTGGTGGTCTGTTGCTGTTGCCGGCGCTGCTGCTGGGTGCGCCGGGGGTGCCGGTGGCGACGGCGTTGGGCACGAACAAGCTGGCGGCGATCTTCGGTACGTCGACGGCGGCGCTGACGTACGCGCGGCGCACGAAGCTGGACTGGGCGGTGGCGGGGCCGGCGGCGGGGTTGGCGGTGCTGACGGCGGGGTTGGGCGCGGTGCTGGCGGGGGCGGTGCCGGCGGGGGCGTACCGGCCGGTTGTGCTGGTGGTGCTGGTGTCGGTGGCGGTGTTCGTGCTGACCCGGCCGCGGCTGGGTGTGGTGTCGCTGCCGGGGCGGCGCACGCCGGTGCGGGTGGCGACGGCCGTGGCGGTGGCGGGGTTGGGCATCGCGCTGTACGACGGGTTGATCGGGCCGGGCACCGGCACGTTCCTGGTGGTGGCGTTCACCGCGCTGGTGGGGGCGGATTTCGTGCACGCCTCGGCGATGGCGAAGGTGGTCAACGCGGGCACGAACCTGGGGGCGCTGGTGGTGTTCGCGGCGACCGGGCACGTGTGGTGGCTGCTGGGCGCGGCGATGGCGGTGTGCAACGTGGCCGGGGCGGCGGTGGGCGCGCGGATGGCGTTGCGGCGCGGCTCGGGTTTCGTGCGGGTGGTGCTGCTGGTCGTGGTGCTGGCGCTGATGGGCAAGCTGGGCTACGACCAGTGGGTGGCGTGACGGGGCGGATCGCCGGCGTGTGATCATCGGCGGGTGCCCGTCCGCGCCGAACACGACCGTGCCGTCCTCGCCGAGCTGCTGGGCCGGGATCCGGTGCTGCACGCCTACCAGCTGGGTGACCTGGACGACTTCTTCTGGCCGTACACCTCCTGGTATCGCCGCGACGACCAGGTGGTGCTGCTGTATCACGGTGTCGAGCTGCCCACGCTGCTGGCGTTCGCGCCGCCGGAGCGCGCCGGGGACCTGGCGGCGCTGCTGGCCGAGGCGGCCCCGGTGCTGCCGGCGCGGCTGTGGGCGCACCTCTCCCCCGGCCTGGAGGCCACGGTGGCCCGCTGGTACGCGGTCTCCGACGCCGCCGTGCACCATCGGATGGCGCTGACCGATCCGGCCCGGCTGGCGGCGGTGGCCCCGGCCGGGGAGCCGCTGGGCCGCGCCGACCTGCCGGAGCTGCGGGAGCTGTACGCGGCCGCGTATCCGGGCAACTGGTTCGACCCGCGGATGCTGGACACCGGCCGGTATGTGGGGGTGCGGGAGGCGGGCCGGCTGGTCGGGGTGGCCGGGGTGCACGTGTGGTCGCCGACGTGGCGGGTGGCCGCCCTGGGCAACGTGACCACCCACCCCGACGTCCGGGGGCGGGGCCTGGCCGGGGCGGCCGTGGCGGCGCTGTGCGCCGGGCTGCGGGCCACCGTCGACCACGTGACGCTCAACGTGAAGGCGGGCAACGTCCCCGCGGTACGCCTCTACGAACGGCTCGGCTTCACCCGGGTGGCCGACTTCACCGAGTGCGCGCTGCATCGCCTTGCGTAAGCGGCTGACCGCTCAGTCTGTCCTGTCCAGCCGCCACGCCGGGTCAACAACCCGACCCTGACCTGGGCTTGTGTCTGACCGGGCCGGCGCGGCCCAGCCCCTAGCGTCTGCTTCGAGGCCGCGCCCGGGGCGGGCGCGGCGGAGCTGAAGGAGACACGATGGGTTTCACAGCACTGCCCGACGGGCGAAGAACGGCGGTGACCGTCGCCGGCACCGTGACCGCGCTCGTCGCCGCGATGGCTGCGCCCGCCTGGGCGGCCCCCGGCGTCGACCCGGCCAGCGTGGACCGGTCCGCCGACCCCGGCGCCACCATCGGGATCAGCAAGGTGGTCTCGACGCCGCCGATCCCGCCGAACCCGGACGTGGTGCTGCTGGTCGACACGACCGGCAGCATGGGCCCGGCGATCGCCAACGTCCGCACCAACCTGCAGCAGGTCATCACCAACGTGCGCGGGGCGCAGCCCACCGCACAGTTCGCGGTGGCCTCCTACCGCGACGAGGGCGACGGCGCGGAGCTGTTCCGGGTCCGGCAGAACCTGACCGGCGACGAAACCGCGCTGCAGAACGCGGTTGACGGGCTGGCCGCCGGGGGTGGCGGCGACGTCCCGGAGGCGTGGGTCAACGGGCTGTTCCAGGTCTCCGAGGGGGGCATCGCCTACCGGTCGGGCAGCAGCCGGATCGTGGTCCTGGTCGGCGACGCGCCGAGCCACGACCCGAGCGCCGGGCACAGCCTGGCGCAGGCCACCGCCGCGCTGCAGGCCGACGACGCGCGGGTGCTCGCCGTCGACGTCACCGGCGGGGGCGGCGGACTGGACGCGTCCGGCCAGGCCACCGTCGTGGCCACCGCCACCGGCGGGCAGGTGGTCGGCAGCGCCCCGGACACCGTCACCGCGGCGATCCTGTCCGGGCTGCGGGACCTCGACGTGACCGTCAGCCCGCAGGTGGTCTGCGACCCGGGCCTGTCGGTGGGCTTCGACGCGCCGTCGAAGACCCAGCAGAGCGGCACCGACGTGCCGTTCGCCGAGACCATCACGGTCGCCGGCGACGCCCCGCAGGGCGCCACCCTGCACTGCACGGTGGACTTCCTGCTCAACGGCCTGTCCGGCGGGCCGGCGTTCGTCGAGCACATCGCGGTGACGGTCAACGACGTGACCCCGCCGACCGTGGTCGTGGACGACCGCACCGTGGAGGCCACCAGCCCCGCCGGCGCGGTGATCAACTACCCGGCGAGCGCCACCGACAACGTCGACGGTCCGCTCACCCCGACCTGCGCGCCGCCTCCCGGCAGCACCTTCCCGCTGGGCGCCACCACGGTCACCTGCACCGCCACCGACGCCGCCGGCAACACCGGCAGCGACACCGCGGTGATGCGGGTGGTCGACACCACCGCGCCGGTCACGCAGTGCGTGCCGACCAACAACCCGAGCGGCGACAACACCCCCGGCTCGTACAACCCGGACGGGTTCTACCAGCTGACCGCCACGGACATCGTCGACACGGCGGTCCAGGTCCACATCTCCGACGCCGCCGACCCGTCGGTGCGGTTCGGGCCGTTCCCGGCCGGCACGAAGATCAAGCTGGTGCAGGCGCCGGGCGCGCAGTCCCGGGTCAAGGACGGCACCGGCGACATCGACTACAAGGTGACGCTGCGCGGCGACGCGATCATCACCGGCGTGGACGACTCCGGTAACACCTCGACCGCGACCTGCCTGGTGGCCCCGCCGCCGAAGTGACCCGTCGCGACCGGACGTGCGGGGGTGGCCGTCGCGCCACCCCCGCACCTCGCGGTCAGCGGCCCCGGCTGGGCGAGTCGAACCGGCCGGCGCGGATCTCCCGCAGCGCCCGGCGGCGGATGTCGCCGCGCAGGGCGTCCACGTACAGGCGGCCGTGCAGGTGGTCGGTCTCGTGCTGCAGGGCGCGGGCCAGGAACCCGCTGCCGGCGATGGTCAGCGGCTGGCCGTGCTGGTCGAAGCCGTGCGCCGTGGCGTGCATGGCCCGCTGGGTCGGGAAGTACAGCCCGGGGATGGACAGGCAGCCCTCGTCGTCGTCCTGGCGTTCCTCGGACAGCTCCAGCGTCGGGTTGATCAGGTGGCCGCGGTGCCCGTCGGCGTCGTAGACGAACACCTGCGCATTCACCCCGATCTGCGGGGCCGCCACCCCGGCCCGGCCGGGCGCGCCGAGCAGCGTGTCCATGAGGTCCTGCACGAGCGCGCGCAGCTCGGCGTCGAAACTGGTCACCGGCTCCGACGGGGTGCGCAGCACGGGGTCGCCGATGATCCGGATCGGGCGCATAGTCATGCCCGGAAGGCTATCGGCCCGTTACCCCGGCGGGTGCCGCACCCGCCCGGTCGCGGACCAGGACCTCGATGCCGTCGAGCAGGCGGGCCAGCCCGAACTCGAAGGCCCCGCCCGGGTCCCCGGCGGCCTGGTACTCCTGCCCGGCGGCGGCGCCCACCCGGGCCGCGAGGGGGAACCGGCCCGGGTCGAGCACCTTCTCCAGGTACGGGGCGTGCGCGTGCCACCACTGCTGCTCGGTCATCCCGGTGTGCCGGCTGGCCTGGGCGGCCTCCACGGCGGGACGGGCCGCGCCGTGCACGTAGCCGGTGATCAGGGTGACCACGGCGTCCATCTCCAGGTCGGTCAGGCCGATCCCGTCGACGGCGCGCAGCTCGTACTCGTACTTGGCGATCAGGTTGGGGCCCAGCGGCGGCCGGGTGGTGGCGACCTGCAGCAGCCACGGGTGGCGCAGGTAGAGGGCGAAGTTCTCCCGGGCGATCTGCGCCAGCCGGCCCCGCCAGCCGCCCGGCACCCGATCGGGGCGGGCGGTCTCGCCGTAGACGGTGTCGAGCATGACGTCGAGCAGTTCACCCTTGCCGGGCACGTGGGTGTAGAGGGTCATGGTGCCCACCCCGAGCCGCTCGGCGACCCGCCGCATCGACAGCGCGCCCAGCCCCTCGGCGTCGGCGACCTCGATGGCCGCCCGCACGATCCGCTCCACGGACAACTCGCCGCCCTTGCGGCTGGGCTTGTCCCGGGTACGCCAGAGCAGCGCGAGGCTGCGCGCCGGGTCCCCGGTGCCGCTGTACTCGGTGGCCACCCGCCGACTGTACCGACCCACCTTCTCGCCGGAGGTACGGCAGGCTGCGCGCCTCCGCCGCCGGGCGGGCGCCCGGGTCAGGCCCGCGGGCGGGTGGGCGCCAGGCCGGTGTCGGCGATCCGGTCGCGCAGCGGGCGGCGGCGCAGCGCGGCGAGCACCGCGTACAGCTCGTCGGCCAGGGGTACGGGCAGTTCGGCGTCGAGCCGCTTCATGGCGGTGGTGGTGGCCGCCCACTCGGCCTCGATCAGCGGCAGCAGCGCGTGCGCCCGGTCGGTGAGGGCGACGATGCGCTGCCGGGCGTCCGCGCCGGGGGCGAGGACGACCAGGCCGGCGCGGGCCATCTGCGCGACGGTCTGGCTGGCCGCGGAGTGGGTGACGCCGACCCGGGCGGCCAGGTCACCGATCGCCAGGGGCCCGTCGGCGACCAGCACCCGCACCAGCGGTGAGTAGCGCGGCCGGTAGTCGGCCAGGTCGAGGTGGGCGTAGACGGCGGCGACGTCGCCGTCGAGCATCTCCAGGACGTGGCGAAGCAGGGTGCCGAGGGCCTCGCGGTCGGGGGTGGCGGTCACGTCCGCTAATGTAACAGCGCTGTTGTATCCGGGCCGTGGGAGGGCAAGCCGATGTATCCACCGATTGAGCCGTACGCGCAGGGCCGGCTCGACGTCGGCGACGGCCAGCGGATCCACTGGGAGACCTGCGGCAACCCCGACGGCCGGCCCGCCCTGGTGGTGCACGGCGGCCCCGGCTCCGGCGCCGGCGCCTCCTGGCGGCAGCTGTTCGACCCGGCCGCCTACCGGATCATCCTGTTCGACCAGCGCGGCTGCGGCCGCAGCACCCCGCTGGCCAGCGACCCGGCCACCGACCTGTCGGTCAACACCACCGCCCACCTGCTGGCCGACATGGAACGGCTGCGCGCGCACCTGGGCGTCGACCGGTGGCTGCTCTGCGGCGCCTCCTGGGGCTCGTCGCTGTCCCTGGCCTACGCCCAGCGCCACCCCGACCGGGTCACCGCGCTGGTGCTGTTCAGCGTGGTCGCCAACACCCGCCGCGAGATCGACTGGGTGACCCGGGACATGGGCCGGATCTTCCCCGAGGAGTGGGCCCGGTTCCGCGACGGCGTGCCCGCGGCCGACCGGGACGGCGACCTGTCCGCCGCGTACGCCCGGCTGGTCAACGACCCGGACCCGCAGGTGCGCGACCGGGCCGCCCGGGACTGGTGCGCCTGGGAGGACGTGCACGTCTCCCTGGCCGGCGGCTACCAGCCCAGCCCCCGCTACGCCGACCCGGCGTTCCGGGCCGGCTTCACCCGGCTGGTCACCCACTACTTCAGCAACCTGGGGTTCCTGCCCGACGGGCAGCTGCTGCGCGACGCCGGCAAGCTCGCCGGCATCCCGGGCGTGCTGGTGCAGGGCCGCCTGGACGTCAGCGGCCCGCCGGACATCGCCTGGCAGCTCACCCGGGACTGGCCCGACGCCCGGCTGGAGATCGTCGAGTCCGGCGGCCACGGCAGCGGCCACGGGGTGGGCGAGCGGGTGGTCGCCGCCCTGGACGCCTTCGCCCGCGCCTGACCCCCGGCGGCGGTTCAGCCAGCGGCGAGCAGAGCCCGGACCGGGGCGGCCTTCGCGCCCGCCTCGGCGACCTCGGCGGCCGGGTCGCTGCCCCAGGTGATACCGCCGCCGGCCCACAGGTGCAGCCGTTCGGCGTCGGCCGCGGCGGTGCGGATGGTCAACCCCAGATCGATCCGGCCCGCCCCGACCCAGCCGAGCGCGCCCATGCTCGCGCCGCGGCCCACCGGCTCCAAGGCCGCGATCTCAGCCAGCGCGGCGAGCTTCGGGGCGCCGGTCACCGACCCGCCGGGACAGACCGCGCGCAGCAGGTCGGCCAGGCCCAGCCCGTCGGCGGGCGCCGCGGACACCGTCGACTCGGCCTGCCACAGGTCGCACCACCGGCGTACGGCGAACAGCTCGTCCACCCGCACCGAGCCGGTGCGGGCCACCCGGGCCAGGTCGTTGCGTTCCAGGTCGACGATCATCACGTGCTCGGCGCGTTCCTTGGCCGAGGCGAGCAGCTCCCGCCGGCCGGCCGGGGTGGCCGGACGGGTGCCCTTGATCGGCCGGGTGACCAGGCGGCCGTGTTCGACGGCGACGAGTGTCTCCGGGGAGGCGCAGCCGATCGCCCAGCCCAGCCCGGACAGGGTGCCGCCGTAGCGGGCGCCGGGCAGCGCGGCCAGCCGCGCCAGGGCGAGCAGCGGATCCCCGGCGTACCCGGCGGCGGCGTGGCCGACCAGGTTGACCTGGTAGACGTCGCCGCGCCCGATGGCCCCCCGGACCGCCGTCACGGCCTGCGCGTGCGCGGCGGGAGTCCAGCTGTCCCGCCACGGCCCCAGCCACCAGCCGCCGTCCCGTCCGGCGCCCACATGTGGGGCCGGCCGGTCGGCGTGGCCGTAGACCACCACGACCAGGTCCGGCAGTGCCGGCAGCGGGGTGGGCGCGCCCGCCGCGCCGCCGGCGGCCCGCGCCCCGGCCGCGGCGGACAGGAACAGGGCGGCGCCGCAGGTCCCGTCCGGGTCGTGGACGGCCGGCCGGGCCAGGTCGGCCAGGTCGACGCCGTGCGCGGCCAGGAAATCCTGGGCGAGCGTCGCCGGGTCGCCGCCGTCGGCGAGCCACCATTCCAGCCGGGCCCGTTCCACGAGCCGGTCCCGGCACTCGGGCGGGGCTCCGGGCACGTCGACCCCCATCTTTGGGAGCGCTTCCACGCCGTCCGGTTCGTTCCACCTCATCCGTTCAGCCGATTTCGGGTGAACAAGCCGCATCCTTGCTCGATAGCGCGCACTTACGCTTGGTACTGTGCGTCACTGGTCATGTGAACCATGACACAGTGCCCCCACAGTCCGGAGAACCCGATGTGCCAGCACCTACCCACCTGCCCCTCCGCCGAGGCGACCGATCGCGAAGCCGCACGCGTCATCGCCTGCTTCCCTGAGCAGGGCTGGAGCCTGCTCTGCAACGGTGTCATCGTCTTCGAGGACACCGGTGAGCTGCTCCCCGACGGCAGCACCATCGCCCCGCACCGCGGCCCCGCCCGGCACGCCCTCGTCGCCTGAACGATCACGCTCCGTCAGGGAGCGTACGCGTTGGCCCCACCGGTCGACGCGCCGGCCGGGGCGGCGGCACTGCACCGCCCCGGCGCGCTGCGCCTTCAGTTCTCGAACGCCTCCGGCGCGGGGCACGAGCAGACCAGGTTCCGGTCGCCGTACGCGCCGTCGATCCGCCGCACCGGCGGCCAGTACTTCCCCGCCCGGTCCACCCCGGCCGGGTACGCGCCCACCGACCGCGGGTACGGGTGGGGCCACTCGTCACCGGAGACCATCGCCGCGGTGTGCGGCGCGTTGGCAAGAGGGTTGTCCCCCGCCGGCCACTCCCCCGAGCCGACCTTGTCGATCTCCGCGCGGATGGCGATCATCGCGTCGCAGAACCGGTCCAGCTCGGCCAGGTCCTCGCTCTCGGTCGGCTCCACCATCAGCGTCCCGGCCACCGGGAACGACATCGTCGGCGCGTGGAAGCCGTAGTCGATCAGCCGCTTCGCCACGTCGTCGACGGTGACCCCGGTGGCCTTGGTCAGCGGCCGCAGGTCCAGGATGCACTCGTGCGCCACCAGGCCCTTGTTGCCGGCGTACAGCACCGGGTAGTGGTGGCGCAGCCGCGCCGCCACGTAGTTCGCCGCGAGGACCGCCACGCCGGTGGCCCGGGCCAGCCCCTCGGCGCCCATCATCCGCAGATACGCCCACGGGATCGGCAGGATCCCCGCCGAACCGTGGTTCGCTGCGGAGATCGCCGGCCGGCCGTCGGTGTGCGCGCCGAGCGGGTCGCCGGGCAGGAACGGCGCCAGGTGCGCCCGCACCGCCACCGGACCCACGCCGGGGCCACCGCCGCCGTGCGGGATGCAGAACGTCTTGTGCAGGTTCAGGTGCGACACGTCCGCCCCGAACCGCCCCGGCTTCGCGAAGCCGACCAGGGCGTTGAGGTTCGCCCCGTCGACGTACACCTGCCCGCCGGCGTCGTGCACCTTCGCGCACAGCTGCGCGATGCCCGTCTCGTACACCCCGTGGGTCGACGGGTAGGTCACCATGATCGCGGCCAGCGCGTCCCGGTGCTTGTCGATCTTCGCGTCGAGGTCGACCAGGTCGACGTTGCCGTCGGCGTCGCAGCCGACCACCACCACCCGCATGCCGGCCATCACCGCGGACGCGGCGTTGGTGCCGTGCGCCGACGACGGGATCAGGCACACGTCGCGGTGCCCCTCCCCGCGCTGGCGGTGGTAGGCCCGGATGGCCAGCAGCCCGGCCAGCTCCCCCTGCGACCCGGCGTTGGGCTGCACGCTGACCGCGTCGTAGCCGGTGACCTCGGCCAGCCAGGCCTCCAGCTGGGCGATCAACTCCCGGTAGCCGGCGGTCTGCTCCGCTGGGGCGAACGGGTGCAGGTGCGCGAACTCCGGCCAGGTGACCGGCTCCATCTCGGTGGTGGCGTTCAGCTTCATCGTGCAGGAGCCCAGCGGGATCATGCCCCGGTCCAGGGCGTAGTCGAAGTCCGACAGCCGGCGCAGGTAGCGCAGCATCGCCGTCTCGGAGTGGTGGGTGCGGAACACCGGGTGGGTGAGGAAGTCGCTGCCGCGCCGGAACTCCGCCGGCAGCTCCGCGTCCACCTCGCCGTCGACCTCGGCCACGCCGAACGCCGCCCACACCTCCGCCAGGTGCGCGGCCGTGGTCGTCTCGTCGCAGGAGATGCCGACCCGGTCGGCGTCGACCAGCCGCAGGTTCACGTTCCGCCGCGCGGCGGCGGCCACCACCTCGGCGGCCCGCCCGGGCACGGTCGCGGTGACGGTGTCGAAGAACGCGACGTCCGCGACCTGCACGCCGCCGGCGCGCAGCCCGGCCGCGAGCCGCGCCGCCGCCTCATGGGTACGCCGGGCGATGGCCCGCAGCCCGTCCGGGCCGTGGTAGACGGCGTACATGCCGGCCATCACCGCCAGGAGCACCTGGGCGGTGCAGATGTTGCTGGTCGCCTTCTCCCGCCGGATGTGCTGCTCGCGGGTCTGCAACGCCAGCCGGTACGCCGGGTTGCCGTCGGCGTCCTTGGACACCCCGACGAGCCGGCCGGGCAGCATCCGCTCCAGCCCGGACCGGACGGCCAGGTAGCCGGCGTGCGGGCCGCCGAAGCCCATCGGCACACCGAAGCGCTGGGTGGTGCCGGCGGCGATGTCCGCGCCGATCTCGCCCGGCGGGCGCAGCAGGGTCAGCGCCAGCAGGTCCGCGGCGACCGTCACCAGCGCTCCGACGGCGTGCGCGGCCTCCACCAGCGGCGTGTGGTCACGGACCGCGCCGGACGCGCCCGGGTACTGCAGGTGCAGGCCGAAGAACTCGGCGGGCAGCTCGTCGTGCTCCACGTCGAGCACCCGCACGTCGATGCCGAGCGGCTCCGCGCGGCTGGCGATCACGGCGATGGTCTGCGGCAGGGTGTCGGCGTCGACCACGTACACCGGGCTCCTGCTCTTCGACGCGCGGCGGGCGAGGGTCATCGCCTCGGCCGCGGCGGTGCCCTCGTCGAGCATCGAGGCGTTGGCGGTGGCCAGCCCGGTCAGGTCGGTGACCATGGTCTGGAAGTTCAGCAGCGCCTCCAGCCGGCCCTGGCTGATCTCCGGCTGGTACGGCGTGTACGCGGTGTACCAGGCCGGGTTCTCCAGCACGTTGCGGCGGATCACCGCCGGGGTGTGCGTGCCGTGGTAGCCCAGCCCGATCATCGACACGGCGACGGTGTTGCGGGCGGCCAGCGCGCGCAGCTCGCCGATCGCCTCCCGCTCACTGGCCGGGGCGGGCAGGTCCAGGGTGCCGTGCCAGCGGATCACCTCGGGGATCGCGGCGTCCATCAGCTCGTCGATGGAGCTGTGACCGACGGTCTCCAGCATCCGGCGCTCGTCGTCCGGGCCGGGGCCGATGTGCCGGTCGGCGAACTGCTCTGCGGTCATGCGCTGCGCTCCTTGCGGGGGCGAGGTCGACGGGTCGGCCTCCCCCTGAGTCGCGCTGACGCGCTCCACAGCGCCTGCCCACGTGGTCCTTTTGCCTGAGAGGTTCCGGGGAGAATCTGCCCCTTCGGCGCCGTCCGGGTGGTTCCCGGGCGGTCTCTCCCACGTGGGTGGTACCGGCATGGTCAACGCTACCAGCGACCATGTTTCCGGCTCATGTCGTACCCCGCCCGGGCGTCGGTCACACGGCGGCGGGGACCGGCCCGGCGGCGACCCGGTCGGCCAGGGCGGTCAGCGTCGCGCCCAGCGGCGCGTCGAGGGTGACGGTGGCGTGCCCGTCGCCGCGGGTGGGGCCCTGGTTGACGATGGCCACCGGGATGCCGAGCTTCGCCGCGCGCAGCACGAACCGGCGCCCCGACATGACGGTCAGGGAGGAGCCGAGCACCAGCAGCGCCCGGGCCCGCTCGACGTGGGCGAAACAGTCGGCGACCCGGGGCGCGGGCACCGTCTCGCCGAAGAACACCACGTCGGGTTTGAGCATGCCGGCGCCGCAGATACCGCAGTCGACGGTGCGGAACCGGGCCACCGCCTCGTCGGGCAGGTCCACGTCGCCGTCGGGGTTGACGTGCGCGACGTGCGCGTCGAAACCGGGGTTGGCCTCGGTCAGCCGCCGGTCCAACTCGTCGCGGGAGGTCGGGTTGCCGCAGTCCAGGCAGGTCACCTCGTCGAGGCGGCCGTGCAACTCGATCACGCCGGTGGCGCCGGCGGCGGTGTGCAGGCCGTCGACGTTCTGGGTGATGATGCCGCCGAGCAGGCCGGCGCGTTGCAGCCGGGCCACCGCCCGGTGCCCGTCGTTGGGGGCGGCCCGGGCGATCATCCGCCAGCCCAGGTGGCTGCGCGCCCAGTAGCGCCGCCGCGCGTCCGGGTCGCGGGTGAACGCCTGGTAGGTCATCGGAGTGTGTCGGCGGGCCGCGCCGCTGGGCCCCCGGTAGTCCGGGATGCCCGACTCGGTGGACAGGCCGGCGCCGCTGAGCACCACCACGTCCCCGGCGCCCACCAGCCGGGTCAACGCGTCGAACGTCTCGGTCACCCGTCCATGCTGCCTCGCCCGCCGCCGCACGGCGAGCACCACCCCCGCCGCCGCGAGTGACGTTCCCGGCTCCCGTTCCGGCCGGGATCCGCCCGGT
This sequence comes from Micromonospora sp. NPDC023966, assembly GCF_040639095.1. NCBI lineage: Bacteria > Bacillati > Actinomycetota > Actinomycetes > Micromonosporales > Micromonosporaceae > Micromonospora > Micromonospora sp. NPDC023966. The sequence goes on from NZ_JBEZZJ010000030.1 coordinate 46,394, forward strand.
CAGGGGCCGCGGGGCTAGGTTGAGGGCATGCGCGTCGTCATCGCCGGGGGCCACGGGAAGATCGCCAAGCTGCTGGAGCGGGAACTCGCCGGGCGCGGCGACACGGCCGTCGGGTTGATCCGCAACCCCGAGCACGCCGCCGCGCTGCGCGCCGCCGGCGCCGAACCGGTCGTCTGCGACCTGGAGCACACCGACGTCGACACCGTCGCCGGGCACCTGTCCGGCGCCGACGCGGTGGTCTTCGCCGCCGGGGCGGGCCCGGGCAGCGGCGCGGCCCGCAAGGACACCGTCGACCGGGCCGCGGCCGTGCTGCTCGCCGACGCCGCGCAACGCGCCGGGGTCCGCCGCTACCTGCTGGTCTCCTCGATGGGCGTGGACCGGCCCCCGAGGGCCGGCACCGACGAGGTGTGGGCGGCGTACCTGCGGGCGAAGAAGGCCGCCGAGGACGACGTCACCGGACGGGACCTCGACGTGACCGTGCTGCGGCCCGGCCGGCTCACCGACGACGCACCGGTCGGCCGGATCACCCTGGCCCGGCACGTCGAGCCCGGTGCGGTGACCCGCGCCGACGTGGCCCGGGTCCTGCTCGCCCTGCTGTCCGCCCCGGCCGCCGTCGGGCTCACCCTGGAACTGGTCGGCGGGGACACCCCGATCGGTGAGGCGGTCCGCGCCGCCGCCGGCTGACCGTCAACCGGCGGCCGCCCAGCTCGCCTCGTCCCGCACCCCCCACCGCCACAGCGCGGCCAGGACCGGACGCAGCGACTCCCCGCGCGGGGTCAGCGCGTACGCGACCCGGGGCGGCACGCCCCGCTGCTCGTCGCGGCGCACGATGTCGTAGTCGGCGAGCAGCCGCAGCCGCTCGGTGAGCACCTTCGCGGTCACCGGACCCAGCCCGGCGCGCAGCTGCGTGAACCGTTTCGGGCCGTCCAGCAACTCGCGGATGATCATCGCGTTCCATCGGCCACCCACGATGTCCAGGGTCCGCGACAGCGGGCAGTCGCCCGCGACGAGTTCCGGCGACCGCCAGTCCATGGCGTCCACTCCCGCCCCCCGTGGTTACTTGAAGGAAACCCACCCTCCGGTGCCAGCCTGACCGTCCCGACCGTCAGGAGGCAAGCATGCGCACCCCCGCCGTCACCGTCACCGCCCTCGGCGGACCGACCGTCCTGCTCGAGGTCGCCGGAGTCCGGCTGCTCACCGACCCCACCTTCGACCCGCCCGGCACCCGCTATCCGCTGCCCGGCGCCACGCTCACCAAGCGGCGCGGTCCGGCGCTGCCGGCCGCGGCGCTCGGCGCGGTCGACGCGGTGCTGCTCAGCCACGACCAGCACCCCGACAACCTCGACCGGGCGGGCCGGGCGCTGCTCGCCGACGCCCCGGCCGTGCTCACCACCCCGGCGGCGGCCGGCCGGCTCGGCGGCGCCGCCGTCGGCCTGCCGCCCGGCGCGCACGTCGAGGTCGCCGGCCGGGTCACCGTCACCGCCACCCGGGCGGCGCACGGTCCCGGCCCCCTCGGCGCCGCGCTGGGCGAGGTGACCGGCTTCCTGCTCCGCCCGTCCTCACCCGCCGGAGCCGCGCGCCCACCGGCCGTGTGGGTCAGCGGCGACACCGTCGACCTGGACACCGCCGCCGAGGTGGCGGCCGACGGCCCCATCGGTCTGGCCGTCCTGCACGCCGGCGCCGCCCGGCTCGCCGCATTCGGGCCGGCCACCCTCTCCTTCACCGCCGAACAGGCCGTGCGGGCCGCCCGCCTGCTCGGCGACTGCCCGGTCGTGGTCGTCCACGACGACGGGTGGAGCCACTTCACCGAGGGACCCGCCGACGTGGCTGCCGCGTTCGCCCGCCACGGCCTGGCGCACCGGCTGCTCGGCGCGGCGCCCGGCCGACCGGTCACCGTCGCGCCGACCGGCTGACGCCCGCCGGTGACGGTCCGACCCACCGGGCCACCCGGGGGGCCGGACCGTCGCTCAGCGCTGGTGGCGGGGCAGCGCCACCTGCGGCTGCCCACCGCCGACCGGCCGCACCTCCCGGGCGATCCGCTCCATCGTCCGCGACAGCTGCTCGCTGCCGTCGTCGAGGTGCCGCGCCGCGGCCTGCATGTGCGAGATCATCATCTCGCCGAAGATCCGCAGCGCCTCCCGGGTGGCCACCGAGTCGTCGAAGTTCACCCCGGCGTTGCTGCGGTACTCCGTCACCGCGCGCTCGGCCTCCTGCTTCGCCTCCTCCGCCGCGGCCTGCATGTAGCTCTCGTACTGCATCCGGGCGTACTCGGCCACGCGGCGGGCGTAGTCGTGGGCCTGCGCGATGATCTGCTCGGCCTCCCGCTGCGCCGCCGACAGCAGGTTCACCTCCTTCGCCGCGGGCACCGCCGCCGCGTTGTCGGCGCTCGGGATCACCCCGTGCCGGTGCAGCTCCAGGTGGTCGTTGAGCCGCTCGTTCTCCGCCCGCAGGTTCGCCAGCTGGGTGGCCAGCAGGTCCAGCTCGTCGGCCACCTGCACCCGGAAGCGGTCCACGTCGGTGTGGTCGTAGCCGCGGCGGGTGAACGACGCCGACCCGAACTCCCACCGGCGGACCCGGTCGGCGGTGAGGCGCACCTGCACCCCACCGGTCACCTGACCCTCGTACCTGCTGATCGGGGTCGCGCTCACCGGACACCTCCGGAATCGTCAGGGGCGGTCGCCGTCCGCAAGGCCGGCCCGTACCAGTGCTTGCCGAAACCCTCGTGGTGCAGCTGACCCGGCTGGTAGCCGGCCCCGGTCAGCGCGGCCACCGAATGGCTCACCATCTCGTCGGAGCCGCACACGTACACGTGCCGGGACCGCCAGTCACCGTCGGCCAGGACCTGGTCCGCCACCTGCACGAACTCACCCGGCCGGCGCGGGTCCGACGCCGGCACGTACGTCACCCGCAGCCACGGGTACGAGGCGGCGAACTTGTCGATCGCCTCGCTGTCGTAGAACTCCAACCGGGACCGGGCCCCCACGTACAGGTCCACCCGGCGGTCCACACCCTCCGCCGCGACCTGCTCCAGCAGGGACTTCACCGGCGCCCAGCCGGTGCCACCGGCCAACAGCAGCAGATCCGAGGACCCGGCCGACCACAACGTCAACCGGTCGCCCACCGGCGCGGCCAGGTGGAGCTGGTCGCCCACCGCGCATCCGTACACCAGCCGCGACGACACCGCACCACCCGGCGCGGCCCGCACGTGCAACTCCAGCGTCCCGTCCGGGCGGGGAGCGTTCGCCGGGGAGTAGTAGCGCCACGACCGCACCGCCGGGTGCGAAACCCCGATCGACTGACCCGGCGTGAACGGCAGCAGGTACTGCGGGCGCACCGTCAGCACCGCCACGTCGAACGTGCGCCGCTCGTGGCCGAGGATCTCGGCCACCCACCACGGCGGGGACTTCGTCTCCGCCGCCTGCGCCGAGTCCATCATCACCTGCGCGACCAGCCCGTACGCGGCCGCCCAGTCGGCGGCCAGCTCGTCGGTCCACGCCTCGCCGGAGAAGTGCCGCAGCGTCGCCAGCAGCGCCTCACCGACCGCCGGATAGTGCTCGGCGCGCACCGCGAACTTGCGGTGGTCCGCGCCGAGGTCCTGGAGGAACCCGACCAGCCGGTCCACCTGGTCCACGTGGGACACGATGTGCCCCAGCGCGTTCACCAGGCGGTCCCGCTGCCCGGCCATGTTCGTGGGGAACATCTGCCGGGTCTCCGGGTGCGCCAAAAACAGCGTCGAGTAGAAGTAGAGCGGCACCTGGTCGCCGTGCGCGGCGACCAGGGACCAGCTCTGCTTGAGCCGTGCCGCGTCCACGCTCAGGCGTTCCCCACTGAGACAACCTGGTCCTTGACCTGGCCCAGCACGACGTGCACGTCGGCGATCACATCGCCCGGCACGCCCAGCTCCGACAGCGTCGCGATCAGGTGCTCACCGACCTTCGCGTAGTGCGCCGCCGGGATGTTCAGCGGCTGGTGCGCCTCGGCCAGGCCGCGACCGGCGTACTCGTTCGGGCCGCCGAGCACCACCGCGAGCATCAGCGCCAGGTGCCGCCGCTGCTCGGGCATGTTCACCGCGGTGAAGTAACCGGCCAGGTCCGGGTCGGCCAGCACCTTGTCGTAGAACAGCTCCACCGCGGCCTTCACCGCGGCCGCGCCCCCGATGCGCTCGTAGTGCGAGATCGGGGTGGTCTCTTCGGTCACCGTCATGGTGGTTCCTTCCGGGAGGGGTCACGCGGGTAGCGCCGCGGAGGGGGCAACCGGCAGCCCGCACGCGTCGCACCGGCTCCACCGAACGGCCACGCGCAAGCGACCGTGTCGGACCATAGCGTGCCCGCCGAAACGCTTCAGCCCTGCCCTATCCGATTCCCGACAACCGTCGATCACGGACAGTCAACCGACCCGCCCGAACCCTCGCGTCCCGCGACCACACCGCCACGCTGCGTGCCAAACCACACCCGCGGGAGTCCACTTCGGACACCGGGCGGCCGACGACTCACCGAGGGCGTTTGCGCACGTCACAGCCGCTCTCCCGGCCGGAGGAAACGGTCCCGTGGGCCGGCTGCCACCCGATCTGTCGACCGACACGCCCCGTGATCAAAAAAGGGACCGCGCCGTACCCGTTTTGGGCGTGGCGCGGACCCCTAAAGCGACCGGGCCCGTCAGCCCGCCCGACGGCGCGCCCGCCGCGCCGCCAACTCGTCACCCACCGACTCCGAATCCGGCTCCGCCGGCGGGACGGCCGGCTCCGGCTGCCCACCCACCGGCTCCGCCGGCAGCTGCGACAGCGAACCCTGGATCTCCTTGAACGCCCCACCGATCGCGATGCCGAACACCCCCTGGCCGCCCTGCAACAGGTCCACGACCTCCTCCGGCGACCGGCACTCGTACACCGTCGTCCCGTCCGAGATCAACGTGATGCCCGCCAGGTCCTCCACCCCACGCGACCGCAGCGCGTCGATGGCCTTCCGGATGTTCTGCAACGACACCCCGGCGTCCAACAGCCGCTTCACGACCTTCAACACCACCAGGTCGCGGAAGGAGTACAACCGGGACGTCCCCGACCCGGACGCGTCCCGCACGCTCGGCACCACCAGACCCGTCCGGGCCCAGTAGTCCAACTGCCGGTAACTGATGCCCACCGCGTGACACGCGGTCACACCCCGATAGCCCACCTCACCGTCAACGACCGGATCAGGCTGCTGCTCCGTACTCGCACCAGGATCTCGCGGCTCGTGCATCCGGACAACCTCCCCGCCCGTGCGGTGACACGTCGTCTCCCCGTACGTGCACCCCTCGACACCGCAACCCTAGCGCCGGCACCCGACGTCACCCCGCAGGAGACACCGCGACACGCCGCACCGCCACCCGGAAGATCACCGACGGCGGCCAGCCGTCACCCACCGTGACAACCGCCGCCGCGTCACCACCGGCCCACCGGCCGGGCACCTCAGCCCGCGAAGTCCTCCGGACGCACCTGCTCCAGGAACTCCCGGAACTTCTCCACCTCGTCCTCCTGCTCGTCCGGGATCACGATCCCCGCCTCGGAGAGGACCTGCTCGGCACAACGAATCGGCGCACCGACCCGCAACGCCAACGCGATGGAATCGCTCGGCCGCGCCGACACCCGAACGCCGTCACCGATCAACAGATCGGCGTAGAAGACGTTCTCCTTCAACTCGGTGATCTCCACCGCCCGCAACGGCGCCTGCAGCGCCGCCAGCACGTCCCGCAGCAGATCATGCGTCAACGGCCGCGCCGGCTTGACCCCCTGCTGCTCGTAGGCGATCGCCGTCGCCTCGACCGCGCCGATCCAGATCGGCAGATAGCGGTCCCCCTCGACCTCCCGCAGCAGGACGATCGGCTGGTTGCTGGGCAGCTCCACCCGAACTCCGACCACGCTCAGCTCGCGCACCGCCGCCTCCGTGTCGTTGTCACCTACGCCCGCACCGCGCCCTTCCCTGCACGGTACACGGACCGCGACACGGGAGTCCCATGCGCTACGTGCACCACGCCTCACCGGAAAGGGTTACCCCGGCAAGCCTACGACACGCTTCCCGGCGCAGATCTTTCCGAGCCCCACCCACGGCGAAGGCCGGGCGCCCCCACGACACCCGGCCCGAACCAACCTCACCGACCCAACGTCGACCGCAGCCCCACCCGCACCAACGCCGCGTGCAACTGCTGCGACAACGCCAGCAACTCCCGCGCCGTCTCCGCCGCACGGGCCCGCGCCGCCGGATCCGACTGCCGCGCCAACGGCGCCACCAACTGCGCGAACAGACCGACCTCCCGATCCGCCGCCGTCCGGTACGCCCGCAGGTGCCGCGGCTCCAACCCGTACGCCGCCAGCCCCGCCACCGCCCGCGCGATGATCAACGCATCCGCGTCGTACCAACCCGGCGGATCCGGCACCAGCACACCGAGCCGCTCCAACTCGGCCAACGTCGACTCGTCGATCCCGCTCCGCGAGATCAGCTCCGCCCGGCCCAGCCGCACCTCCGGCGACTCGGCGGACTCCGCCACCTCCCGACCCGGCACCTCACCACCGGGACCGACCGCCACCAGGTTCGGCCGCTGCCGACCCGACGCCGCACCCGACGAGTCCCACTCCGCCAACTGGTCCCGGATCACCCGCAACGGCAGGTACTGATCCCGCTGCGCGGTCAACACGAACCGCAACCGCGCCACGTCGTCCCAGCTGTACTTCCGGTACCCCGCCGGCGTCCGCTCCGGCTCCACCAGGCCCTCGGCCTCCAGGAACCGCAACTTCGAGATCGTGACGTCCGGAAACTCCACCCGCAACTGCGCCAGCACCTCGCCGATGCTCATCAGCGGAGTCCCCCGCGCCTCCCCGGGCGACGTCGAAGCCGCAGGCCCATTCACCCCCGGCCGGCCTCCTCCTCCGGACGCGGACCGGCGATGAACACCACCCGGAACTTACCGATCTGCACCTCATCACCGTTGCTCAGCGTCGCCGCCTCGACCCGCTCCCGGTTCACGTAGGTGCCGTTCAGGCTGCCCACGTCCCGCACCGTGAACGTGCCACCGTCCCGGTGGAACTCGGCGTGCCGCCGCGACACCGTCACGTCGTCGAGGAAGATGTCACTGTCCGGGTGCCGGCCGCTCGTCGTCACGTCGTGGTCCAACAGGAACCGGGCGCCCGCGTTCGGACCCCGGCGAACCACCAGCAGCGCCATACCCGGCGGCAACGAACCGGACATCCGGCTCGGCACCACATCGGTGTCCGGGCCCTCCAGCACTTCGTCGAGCGAACCGAGATTGAGCGTCGAAGTGACGTCGAGCGGGGGGAACTCGTCGTCTGGGCGCGTCATGGGGACCACCTCACGGATCTGTTCGGTCGGCGTCGGGTAATGGCGGGTCTGGCCGCCGGGCCGAAACACACCCGGCGGCTGGCTCCCCGTGCCCGGGAAGGCGCATTCCGCAACGCTCAAACTATTGGGTCTCGGTCAACTGGGCGAGCCTAGCCAGCGCCGAAAAACAGGGCAACCGGACGCGCGGAGCCTACCCCGCCGCCCGGAACACACGAACTCAGCTCTCAGTGAGCTCGCGGTACGCACCAGCGGTCAACAAACCCTCGACCGCCGACGGATCATCCGGAGTGATCTCCACCAGCCACCCCGCACCGTACGGATCCGTGTTGATCACCTCAGGGGTGTCGGCCAACGCGTCGTTGCGCGCCGCCACCGTGCCGCTCAACGGCGCGTAGATCTCCGACACGCTCTTCGTCGACTCGATCTCACCCAGCGACTCACCCGCCGCCACCACCGCGCCCTCGTCCGGCAACTGGACGAACACGATGTCACCCAGGGCATCCTGCGCGAAGTGCGTGATACCGACCCGGACGGCACCGCCGTCCCCACCAGCCACCCACTCGTGCTCGGCGGTGTACCGCAGATCCTCAGGAATCACCAGCTGCGTCCTTCGTCATCGGTGCACCGGGGGGAAAACCGGCGCGGCCGCGACCGGTCAGGAAACCGGCCGGGCGTGTTCCAGCTTGATCGGCGCGTGCAGCTGCGAAACCTCCACAGCCTCACTGTCCACCGGCGTCACGTTACCGCCGGCCTCCTCCACCGATGCGACCACCCCGCCGGGAATGTTCAACGCCGTACGCAGCGTCGCCGGATCACCGATCACCGAGATCACGTACGGGCCGGTCAACCGCCGCCCGTCCACCACCAGGCCACCACCCGGCGCGTCCACGAAATACGTCGACGCGATGATCCGCACCGCCGTCCCGCCCGCACCCGCGATCTGCATCGCCTCCGCGCCCGCGCCCCGCAGCTCCTGCACCGCGTCCAGGATCCGCGCCGACGAGATCGCCTTGTCCGGCCCCTCGAACCGCACCGACAGGCCCGGCCCCACCGCCGGCAACGTGCCCGCCAGGATGCCCAGCTCGTCCGCCCGCCGCGTCGCCTCCTCCAGCGCCGCCTGCCGACCCTGCTCACCCGAACGCAGCTGCCGCTGGCTCTCCTCCAGCGCCTCGATGTCCTGCCGCAGCCGCCGCTCCCGCGAATCCAGATCCGACGAGATCCGGACCAGGTCCTCCTCCCGCGTCGCGGCCAGCGTCGGATCCGCCGACGTCGTCTTCAGCTGCACCACCAGCGTGAACCCCAGCAACGCCAGCAACACCGCGATCATCGCGCCCGCCGACGTCAACCGCCGCGACACCGGCACCGGCTTCGCCTCCGCCGCGGACGCCCCGGGCTCCTCAGCCGGCGACGGCACGCCCTCCTGCTCCGCCGGCTCCTCCGGCCCGGCCGGCGCCAACGGGCTCAACTCGTCCGGATCGGGCGCGTCCGGGCGCGGATCCGGCTCACCGGCCGGACCCGACGGCCGCGCCGGCTCCGCCGGCTGCGGCCAACCCGTGCCCGTCTCCCTGTGTTCCTCGCTCATCGCCACAAACCTACGCCCGGAACAGGTGCCGGCGGATCGCCGCCACGTTTCCGAAGATGCGCACCCCGAGCACGACCACCACACCGGTGGACAACTGACCGCCCACGCCCAACTGGTCACCCAGGTAGACGATCAGACCCGCCACCAGCACGTTCGAGATGAACGACACCACGAACTGCTTGTCGTCGAAGATCCGGTCCAGCTTCGCCCGCACCCCGCCGAAGACGGCGTCGAGCGCCGCCACCACGGCGATCGGCAGGTACGGCTGCAACGCCGCGGGCACCGTGGGATCCAGATACACCCCGAGCACCACACCGGCGAGCAACGCCAGCACCGCGATCATCGGCCACCTCCGGAGGGGCTGGGAGAGGTACCCGAGCCGGACGGCCCGGGACTGGTCGAACCGGCGACACCCGAACCCGACGGGCTCGGACTCACCGAAGGCTCGGCGTAGCGTAGCCGCGGCTGCGGAGCCGCCGGCAGGGTGAGGTCGCCCGCGTCCTTCACCCGGAACGACAACCCCGTCGTCCGCTCCACATCGCGCATCAGCTCCGCCGCACGGCTGTCGTCGAACCGGTCCCGCATCGACCCCGGCCCGATCGCCGTCACCTCGTACGGGCTCGTCACCGGCCGGTAGTCCACCAGGATCGCCTCACCCGCCGAGCGGATCGTCGACGTCGCCGTCAACCGCTGCCCGTTGATGGCCACCGCCTCCGCGCCCGCCGCCCACAGCGCGTTCGCCACCTTCTGCAGGTCGGAGTACAACACCCGGGACGGCCCCGCGTCCGCGCCGGTCACCGCGTCCCGGTCGGCCGACGCGTCGGCCAGCCGCACCACTACACCGTCACCACGCACCCGGCCCAGGCCCGTGCCCGCCTCCAGGTTGCGCAGCCGGGACGCCTGCGAGCCGCTCAACGCCGCGTCCCGCTGCCGGCCGACCTCCTCGCGCAGCTGATCCGCCCGCGCGGTCAACCGGTCCGTCTCCGCCTCGCGCTGCTTGATCTCGGCGATCAGCCCGGCCCGCGCCTTCGCCCGGCCCGGTTCCTCCGCCACCGTCTCCCGGTACGCCACCGCGAACAGGAACCCGATCACCAGCAGCACCACCACGCTCACCGGCCGGGCCAGCACCCGCCGCAGCCGCGTCGGCGGCACCGCCGCCCGCCGAGCCGCCGCATCGCCGTAGCCGGGATCGAGCGGGTTGCGGAACAACTCGGTGAGGAAGTCCGGCGCGTACACCCGCGCGGACGGGTCACGACCCTTGTCCCGAGGCGGCACCGCGGTCACGCCGCCGCTCCCGCTCGCCGGGCGCGCATCGCCCGGACCAGGCGGTTGGCCTGCACCACGTACATGGCCCCGGCCACCCAGTAGAGGACCAGGCCCCACCAGGCCAGCCCCCAGCCGATCGCGCCGGCCGCGGTGGCCACGCCCGGGGCGGCGGACGCCAGCAACAGGATCGGGAACGCGGCCAGCAGCAGGAACGTGGCGGTCTTGCCCACGTAGTGCACCGGCGGGGGGCCGTAGCCGTACCGGCGGAGCACGCTCAGCGACCCGAGCAGCAGCAGCTCGCGGGCCAGCAGCGCCCCGGTGAACTGCCACGGCACCACCTCGCGGGCGGTGAAGGCCAGCAGCGTCGCCAGGATGTAGAGCCGGTCGGCGAGCGGATCGAGCAGCTCGCCCAGCCGGCTGACCTGCTGCAGGCGGCGGGCGATCCAGCCGTCGACCCAGTCGCTGGTGCCGCCGATGGCCAGCACCACGATGGCGGCCACGTCGGCCTTGACCACGAGGAACAGGTAGAGGAAGAGCGGCACACCGACGAGCCGGACGAAGCTGATCAGGTTCGGCAGGGTGAGGACACGGTCCCCCACGACCGCCGCACCGCCGGGAGCCGGGTGCTCCGATGGAGCCGGCCGACGCGACATCGAACCCTCCCTTCGCAGCACGGTCCGACGGCCGAGTGATCGGCCGTCGCAGGGACGTGCGCGTTGCCGGCCGGTCAGACGCCGGCGCCCTTCTGCGATCCCGGGCTGGGACCTCCCCCTTGCGGCCCAGGATGCGTCGATGATCATGGGCCGGCCAGTTGCGCTGCCACTATATCGGGCTGCCTCGACCGGCTCCGGCCCCCGCGCTGCCCGGGTGCTGAGCTTCGCTTTCTGTGCGGCGCGCCGCACAACCCGTAGGGCATCCTAGGATACTAGTTGAGTGACCTGTCGCAGGTGTGCCCTGGCCGGGCGCCAGCAGGTCAGGCGGTGCGGGCGGTGGAGTCGGAGCCGGCCTGCGGGGCGTTCATCGACGCGGCCTGGCCGAACGCCACCAGCGCCAGCAGCAGTTCGTGCTGCACCCGGTTGGGCATCCGGTCCAGCACCGCCTGGACCGCGCGGTGCCGCCGCTCCGTCAGCTCGCGCAGCAGGGTCTCCGCCCCGGCGGTGGGGACCAGGCGCACCTCGCGCCGGTCGCGGGGGTCGGCTACCCGACGCAGCAGGCCGACCGCCTCCAGCCGGTCACAGAGCCGGCTCGCCGACGAGGGCACCACGTCGAGCAGCTCGGCCAACCGGTTCACGTTGGTGCCGGGATGCGCCATGATCAGCGACAGCACCCGCAACTGCGTCGGCGAGACGCTGACGTTGTGCCGGGAGCTGGCGGAGTCGAGCACACCGACGAGCGCCTCGGCCGCCGCATCGATGGCCGCGGCAAGATTCGGAGGTCGCTCCACCCGCTGTCCCCTGCGATCGTCCCGCTCGTGTTCGCTCCGCCGGTCCGTCACCGCCCGCCGAGGTCGTCCGGAGGGCTGGAACCGCGCCAGTCCAGGCAGACGACGACCGCGTCGTCGCGGAGATCCGCGTCGGCATGGTACGCGTGCAGTTCGCGCATCACCGTACCAACTGCCTCGGTCGCCGGTTGCAACCGAGTGGACCGCATCGCGCGCGCCATGGCCCGCTCCCCGTACGGCTCCTGCCCGGCCGGCTCCGCCGCGTACACCCCGTCGCTCACGACGAAGAGCCGGTCCCCCGGCTCCACGGTGAACTCCTGCACGTCGTAGCGGGTCTCGGCGAACATGCCCAGCGGCAGCTGCTGCTCCAGCGCGATCGGGGTGACCGTCCCGCCGCGCAGCCGCAGCACGTGCGGCGAGCCCGCGTCGACGGCCCGCACCACGCCCCGCCGGTTGTCCAGCTCCAGCAGCAGCGTGGCCACGTGCCGGCTCCCCCGGTGCTGGTAGAAGATGGTGTCCGAGGCCAGCTCGGCCTGCTCCACCAGGCTCCCGCCGGAGCGCCGCGCGTTGCGCATGGCGTTGACGGTCACCGCGGTGAGCAGCGAGGCGGCCAGGCCGTTGCCGGCGCCGTTGAGCACCGTGACGGTGAGCCGGTCGCCGTCGACCGACCAGTCGAAGTGGTCGCCGCCCACCGTGTAGGCCGGTTCGAGCTGCCCGGCCAGCACGAAGTCGCCGTGCGTGACGCTGCGCCCGGGCAGCAGGTCCCACTGCATCTCGGCGGCCATGCTGAGCCGTTCCCGGCGGCGCGCCCGCCGGTAGCGGTCGGTTTCCCGGTCCGCCGCCCGCAGCGCCACCGCCAGGTCGTCCGCGATGTCCCGGACCACCGCCACGGTCGCCGCGTCCGGGGCGGCCGGCAGTTCGACCATCAGCACGCCGAGCCGCTCCCCCCACGCCGACAGCGGCAGGTAGGCCCGGCACCGGCCGTCCTCGCCGGTGTCCAGCACCGGCTGCTGGCTGCTGAAGCAGCGCTGCGCGACGCCCTGGCAGGCGAGGAAGCCGCCCTCGGGCAGGTCCGGGTCCAGCACCGGCCAGAGCCCGGTGAACCGGTAGTCGGCGACGAACACCTCGGTCCGCGACGCACCGAGCACCCGGCGGACCGCCGCGTCGGCGGCCTCCGCCAACTGGTCGGGGGGCGCGGCGCGCAGGGCGCGCGACACCGCTCCGGACGCGTCCGGCATGCTGAGATCCTCCGATGGCGATTATTGCTGTAGAGCAAGAATCATACGGAGGCCGCCGACCGCGGTCCGCCCCGGCTCCGGCCTGCGCCGCGACGGTCGCCGATCCCGGGTGGACGGTCCCGCGCTCAGTCGGCCGGCTTGGTGGCCAGCGCGCCGTAGAAGGCGTCCGGCACCGGCTCCGGGGTGCCGGCCGGCCGCCACCGCGCCACCGGCACGATGCCGTCCGCCGTCGGCTGCCACCGGCCCAGCAGCGGCGCGAACCGGGCGGGCGCGCGCATCCGGAACGCCGGCCCCATCATGGCCAGCGCCTCCGGGTACGCGGCGAGTTCCTCACTGTCGAAGTCGATGGCCAGGAGGCTGCCCGGCGCGACCGCCTCGTACAGCTCGTCGAGGGTGCGCGCCAGCGTCTCGTCGTTTAGGAACGCGGCCAGACCGAGGAAGACCACCCCGACCGGCCTCCTCCCCCACCCCGGGACGAACCGGTGCAGCTGGGCGGGGTCGACGGTGCCGATGTCGGTGGCGTCGCCGTAGCCGTAGCCGGCCCGGTCGCTGTCGGCGAGCAGGCGCTGGCCCAGCCGGACCGTCACCGGGTCGACGTCGGTGTAGAGCACGGTCGCGTCCGGGGCCACCTCGTGCACGTTGCCCCGGGTGGGCACGCCCGCCCCGAAGACCAGGAAGCCGTCCACCCCGGCGTCGGCGATCGACCGGACCGCCCGGCCGAGGAAGTCGCGCAGCGCGCGGAAGATCTCCGCGCAGGGCCCGTACGCGCCCTCGAAGGCGGCGGCCGCGGCCACGTCGACCGGGTAGTGGTGCTCGCCGCCGAGCCAGTAATCGATCATGCGGGCGGTGCTCGGCTGGTCGGGCTCGGCCATCGACGAGGCTCCCTCTCTTACGCGATGGTCGCCAGCGTACCCAGGGGTCGGCTCACGCGGTATCGCCCCGGCGACCGCCCGCCGGCCGGGATACTGGCCGCGGGCGGCCGACGGCGAGGAGGTACGGCGTGAACTCGGCGAACGGCGCGGCCGTGGTGGTCGGGGTGGACGGCTCCGAGCCGTCGCTGAAGGCCGTGCGCCTGGCCGCGCAGGAGGCGGCCCGACGACAGCGCCCGCTGCGGGTCGTGCACGGGTTCATCTGGCCGCTGCTGCGCGTACCCGTGTCGGCGCCGGCGCAGGGGCCACCCGGTGGCGGCCTGCGGCACCAGGCCGAGGAACTGGTCAGCGCGGCCGTCGCGGAGGCGGAGGCGGCCGCGCCCGGGCTGCGGGTCTCCGGCGAGATCATCGACGGGGAGGCCGCGGCGGTGCTGCTCGGCGAGTCACCCACCGCCGCCGCGATCGTGCTGGGCGACCGCGGCCTCGGCGGCTTCGCCGCCCTGGTGGTCGGCTCGGTGGCGATCCAGGTCGCCTCGTACGCCGACTGTCCGGTCCTGGTCGCCCGCGGCACGCCGCGCCCGAGCGGCCCGGTGGTGGTCGGGGTGGACGGCTCCACCCTGTCCCGCGCCGCGGTGGAGTTCGCCGCCGAGGAGGCCGCCCTCCGCGGCAGCCGGCTGCACACCGTGCACGCCTACACCCACCCGGCCTCCAGCGGCCCCGGCGACATCCAACCCCTGGTGTACGAGGAGGGCCAGTTGCGCGGCGAGGAGTACCGGGTGCTGGACGACTCGCTCGGCGGCCTGACCGAGCGCCGGCCGGAGGTGCCCGTCACCCGGGCGGTGGTGCACGCCCGGCCGGTCGCCGCGCTCGTCGAGGCGTCGCGCGAGGCGCAACTGCTGGTCGTCGGCCGGCGCGGCCGGGGCGAGCTGACCGGCCTGCTGCTCGGCTCGGTGAGCCAGGGGGTTCTGCACCGCGCCGACTGCCCGGTGGCCGTGGTCCGCGCTCCCGGCTGAACGGTTGGCCCCGGCCCCGGCGGGTAGTCGGTACGGTCAGCCACAGCGACCGGAGGAGGCAGCGATGCCAGGACCACGGCCGGGCAGCAACGCGTACGACAAGGAACGCGCGCGGCTGCGGGATCTGATCGAACAGTCCGGGCGGGCCGCCGACAAGGAGGCGAACCAGGTCGCGAACCGGATCCTCCAGGACGACCGCGGCCAGCGGGGCGTGGTGCGGGGCGAACGGACCTTCGGGCCCAAGGGCGAGCGCGAACCGGGCGACCCGAAGTGAGGGCTGCACCCGTGGTCGACGGCGCCATCGCTGGCGCCGTCGGCAGCGCCGCGTTGAACGTCGTCACCTACCTGGACATGACGCTGCGGGGACGCCCGGCGAGCAGCACCCCGGAGCAGACCGCCGGAAAGTTCGCCGACGCGGCGCACGTGGACCTCGGGCCCGGGGAGAAGGCGGCGAACCGCCGCTCCGGTCTCGGTGCGGTGATCGGTTACGGCACCGGCGTCGCGGCAGGCGCGCTGTTCGGGCTGCTGGCCGCCCGCCGCCGGGTGCCGCTGCCGCTGGCCGTGGGGTTGCTCGGCGGCGGCGTGATGGCCACCTCCGACGGCTCGATCGCCGCGCTCGGCATCAGCGACCCGCGGACCTGGCGCAAGGCCGACTGGCTGTCCGACGTGGTGCCGCACCTGGCATACGGAGCGGCGGCCGCAACCACCTGGCGGAGGCTGCGGCCGCCGTCGCGGCGTTGCTGATCAGCCCCGCTGATCGCTCTCGTCCTCGGCCACCGGTTCGCCGGCCGGCCCGTACGGCGACACCTGCCCCTTCGGGACCGGGCGACCCGTATCCGCGTTGGACGTGCCCTTGTTCAACGGATGCCCGCTCGCCCCGATCGCGACCTTCCGGCTGTCCTGGCTGGTCGCGCCCTTGTCGTTGCGGCGCAGTTCCTCCTGCTGCGGCTTGACCACAGGTCTCTCCTTCCCCGGGAGCACACGGCGTGGGCCGCGCACCTGGTCCGGGTACCCGCCGCCGCCGGGCGCATTCCGGCTCCGCCGCGGGCGTCTGGGCCGGCCCGGGGCGGGTACCCACAGCGGATGCCAGACGATCGGAACGTGGCGCGGGCGCTGCTGGACCGGCAGTCCCGCACCTACGCGGAGGAGGCGGGCATCAGCCTCGCCGACCGGCCCGGGCCGCTCTACCAGTTGCTGGTGCTCACCACCCTGCTGAGCACCCGGATCCGGGCCTGCGTGGCCGTGGCCGCGGCGCGAGAGCTCTTCGCGGCCGGCTACCGCACCCCCCAGGCCATGGACGCGGCGAGCTGGCAGGACAAGGTCGACGCGCTCGGCCGGGGCCACTACCGGCGCTACGACGAGCGGACCGCCACCATGCTCGGCACCGCAGCCCGCCTCTGCCTGGACCGGTGGCACGGGGACCTGCGCCGCATGCACAAGGAGGCCGACGGCGACCGGAGCGCGCTGCGCCGGCTGCTCACCGAGTTCCCCGGCATCGGCCCGACCGGGGCCGACATCTTCCTGCGCGAGGCGCAGGCGGTCTGGCCGGACCTGCGCCCGTACGCCGACCGGCGGACCCTGGCCGGGGCGCGCCGGCTGGGCCTGCCGGCGAACCCCGGGGGCCTGGCCGGGCTGGTCGGTGAGGCCGACTTCGGGCGGCTGGCGTCGGCGTTGGTGCGGGTGGCACTCGGCGAGGAGCCGGCCGGCGAGATCAGCCGCACCGCGACGGCGCGCTGAGCCGGCCGCCGACGGGTCGGGGCCTTACTTGGCCGGGCCGGGCTTGGTCAGGTTCCAGGCGAGCGCCGAGGCGAGCAGGGCCAGCAGCACCACGCCGCCGGAGATGCCCTCGCCCTCCCCGCCGTTGCTGCGATGCCCGGTGGCGCCGAAGTAGATCACGGCCAGCCCGGCGAGCACGGTGATGAACGTCCGCATTCCTCGGTCCTTCACGTTCCGGACGCTACGGCCATCCGGCGCCCCGAAAGCCCGTTTCGCACGCTTGTCCCCCGGTCGGGGGTCACTCCTCCCGGCAGCCGACGGCGGGCCCGCGCAGGCGTACCCGGCGGATCACCCGGCCGGCCACCTCGACCACCTCGACGGTGAGCCCGGGCAGCCGGATGAGCTCCCCCGGACCGGTGGGCAGCCGGCCCAGCCCGGCCAGGACCAGTCCGGCGACGGTGGTGTACTCCCGGGTCAGTGGGAAGGTCAGCTGCACGCCGGCCTCGGGCAGGTCGTGCAGTGGGAAGTCGCCGGGGAGCAGCAGCGCGCCGTCCGGTTCGCGGACCGCCTGGTGCACGTCCCGGTCGGTCTCGTCGTACAGCTCGCCGACCACCT
The DNA here is from genome assembly GCF_040639095.1 of Micromonospora sp. NPDC023966. Lineage (NCBI taxonomy): Bacteria > Bacillati > Actinomycetota > Actinomycetes > Micromonosporales > Micromonosporaceae > Micromonospora > Micromonospora sp. NPDC023966. Next base: position 63,462 of record NZ_JBEZZJ010000030.1, read on the forward strand.
CCTCGAGCAGGTCCTCCATGGTGACCAGGCCGTCGACCCCGCCGAACTCGTCGATGACCAGGGCCATCTGCTCGTGGCGCTGGCGCAGCTGCCGCATCGCGTCGGCGACCGGCAGCGTGCCGGGCAGCAGGACCGGCGGCCGGGCACGCTGCCCGACACCGGCGCCGTCCGCGTCGACCAGGTCGCGGATGTGCACCACCCCGCGCACGTCGTCCAACCCGCCGGGGCCGGTCACCGGCGCCCGCGACCGGCCGGTGCCGGCCAGCCGGCGCATCGCGTCCGCGGCCGACAGCTCCACCGGCAGCACCGTCACCTCGCGCCGCGGCACCAGGACCTCCCGCAGGGTACGGCCGGCGATGTCGAACGCCCCGGACAGGATCTCCCGCTGCTGCGCCGAGAGGCCGCGCTGGCTGACCAGCATCTCGCGCAGCTCCTCCTCGGTCACCTCCTGCCGGTTGGCCCGGGGATCGCCGCCGGCCAGCCGGACCAGCACGTCGGTGGCCCGGCTGAGCAGCCACACCGCCGGGCGGGACACCCGGGCGAGCAGGTCCAGCGGCGCGGCGCTGAGCAGCGCCCAGCGCTCCGCCGACTGCATGGCCAGCCGCTTCGGGGCCAGCTCGCCGACGACCAGCGTCACGAAGGTCAGCACCACCGTCACCAGCACCACGGCCACCGGGCGGGCGGCCTCGCCGAGGAAGCCCAGCGGGCCGACCAGCGGCCCGGCCAGCGACACCGCGGCGGCCGCCGAGGCGAGGAACCCGGCCAGGGTGATGCCGAGCTGGATGGTGGCCAGGTAGCGGTTCGGCTCCCGGGCCAGCCGGGTCAACCGCGCCCCGCTGCGCCCCGAGCGGCCCAGCCGCCGCAGCTGCCCCTCGCGCAGCGTCACGATGGCCATCTCGGCGCCCGACAGCGCCGCGTTGACCAGCACCAGGACGAGCACCAGGACGAGCTGGCCGGCCATCAGTCGGTCTCCAGGTCGTCCAGCGAGATCGCGTGCGTCATCAGCCACCGGGCCAGCGCGGCCATCCCGAACAGCCACAACGGCGCCGACTCGGTGGTGCCGTTCGTGGCGAAGACGGCGAACCGCAGATCCGGTGCCCGGTACGCCTCGATGCGCCACCGGTGGTTCCTGTCCCGCCAGACCGCCGAAGGGTCCATGGCGTCACCGTAGGTGACCGGATGCGGCCCCCGGTGGCGCTTGGCTCACCCGATGGTCAGCCGGGCGGCCGCACCACCTCGCGGGCGTCGTCGGGCAGTCGCCGGGTCGCGCCCCGCCGGTCGAGCAGCTCCAGCAGCGGCACCGCCACCCGGCGGGTGGTGTCCAGCGCCTGCCGGGCGGCGCTGAGCGTGAACGGCTGCGGCAGCCCGGCGAGCACCCGCACCGCGTCGTCCAGGGCGCCGGGCAGCAGCACCACGTTGTCGGCGACCTTGAGAAGGGCTCCGGCGCGCACGGCGGCGCCGATCTCCCGGGGGCCGAGGCCGAGGTCGGCGAGGCGGTGGGCCTCGGGGGCCTGGAACGGGCGGTCGCCGTACTCGGCGCGCACCCGGGCCACCGCCCGGGCCACCGGTTCGGGCAGCGCGTCGCCCGGCGCGGCGGTGACCCGGCCGGCGCGCAGCCGCAGCGGCGGGCGCAGCAGCGCCTCCACCAGCGCCCGGTCGGGCAGGTCGAGGCGCTGCCGCAGCACGTCGACCGGCACGCCCGCCGCCAGCGGGTGCTCGCGGGCGTACCGGGTGACCTCCTCGGCGAGCCGGCGGCCCAGGTCCCGCCAGTGCTCGGGGTCGGCCAGCCAGTCCCCGGCGACCGGCGCGGCGGTGGCCGGCACGCCCATCCGGGTCAGCTCGCCGGCCCGGACCAGCCGCCGCCGGCGCAGCTCGCCGGCCAGATCGGGCCGGCCGTCCAGCCCGGCCAGCACGGCGGCCCGGGCGGCGGCCGCGCCCCGGCGGCGCAGCGGTGGCGGGTCCACGTCCAGCACGGTCACCCCGCCGGCGACGTGGTGCCGGCCGGGGTCGCGCAGCAGCGCCCGGTCGCCGATCAGCAGCGGCAGGGGGCGGGCCAACCGGAGCCGGACGGTGTCCGGGCCGAGCGGGCGGACCCGGGCGGGCACCGCGGCCGAGCCGACGTGCAGGGTGAGGCCGGCCGGCAGGTCGGCGGCCGGATCACCGGCGAGCCGCACGTCGAGCAGGTCGGTGCGGCGGAACCGGCCGGGGCTGAGCAGGGCGTCGCCGCGGGCGACCCGGTCCCGGGGCACCCCGCGCAGGTTCACCGCCACGCGGGCCACCGCGTCGACCTCGACGTGGGCGGTGTTCAGCGCGTGCAGGCCGCGAACCCGGACCGGCTCCCCGGTGGCGGCGAGTTCGAGCTGGTCGCCGACGCGCAGCCGACCGCCGCCGAGGGTGCCGGTGGCCACCGTGCCGCTGCCGCGGATGGTGAACGAACGGTCCACCCAGAGCCGGACCGGGGCGTCGCGGGCCGGGTCGGGCAGCCGCGCGACCAGCCGGTCCAGCGCGGCCCGCAGCTCGGGCAGGCCGCTGCCGGTGACCGCGCTGACCGGAACCGCCTCCACCGCACCGAGCGAGGTGGCGGCGATCTCCGCCCGGGCCCGGGCCAGGGCCGGCCCCGGCTCGGCCAGGTCGGCGCGGGTCACCGCGAGCAGCCCGTACGACACCCCCAGCGCGTCCAGGGCGGCCAGGTGCTCCGCGGACTGCGGCATCCAGCCCTCGTCGGCGCCGACCACGATCAGCGCGGCCGGCACCGGCCCGACGCCGGCGAGCATGTTCGGCACGAACCGCTCGTGCCCGGGCACGTCGACGAAGGCGATGGTGCCGCCGGCGGGCAGGGTGGTCCAGGCGAAGCCGAGGTCGATGGTCATGCCCCGGCGGCGTTCCTCCGCCCACCGGTCCGGTTCCATCCCGGTCAGCGCCCGGACCAGGGTGGACTTGCCGTGATCGACGTGCCCGGCGGTGGCCACGACCCACACGGTCAGGCACCCACCCGCAGGATGGCCGCCCGCACGTCCGGATCCGCGTCGGCGGGCACGCAGCGCAGGTCGAGCAGGAGCCGGCCGTGCAGCACCCGGCCGAGGATCGGCGGCGCGCCCATACGCAGCGGCTCGGCGTAGCGCTCGGGCAGGCTCAGCGCCCACGAGTCGAGTTCCACCCCGGGGGCGCCGCCGCCGCCGACCACCGCCGCGCTGGGCACCACCTCGGCCTTGCAGCCCTCCTCGCCGAGCCGGTCGCGGAGCCGTTCGGTGCGGGCGCGCAGCGCTCCCGGCTCGGCGTGCAGGGCCTCCCGGGTGGGCGTGGTCGGCGAATGCAGGGTGGCGGCGAGCGCCGCCAGGGTCAGCTTGTCCACCCTCAGCGCACGGGCGAGGGGGTGCCGGCGCAGCCGCTCGACCAGGTCGGCGTCGCCGAGCAGCAGGCCGGCCTGCGGCCCGCCGAGCAGCTTGTCGCCGCTGGCGGTGACCAGGTGGGCGCCGGCGCGCAGCGTGCCGGCGGCGTCCGGCTCGTCGGGCAGCAGCGGGTCGGGGGCGAGCAGCCCGGAGCCGATGTCGGCGACCACCGGCACGCCGAGGGTGGCCAGCTCGCCGACCGGCACGGCCGAGGTGAAGCCGGTGACCCGGAAGTTCGACGGGTGCACCTTGAGCACGAACCCGGTGCGTGGACCGACCGCGGCGGCGTAGTCGGCGAGCCCGGTGCGGTTGGTGGTGCCCACCTCGCGCAGCCGGGCGCCGGTGCTCTCCAGCAGGTCCGGCAGCCGGAACCCGTCGCCGATCTCGACGAGTTCGCCGCGGCTGACCACGATCTCCCGGCCCGCGGCGAGGGCGGTGGCGGCAAGCACCAGGGCGGCCGCGCCGTTGTTGACCACGTGCACGGCCGGCGCGTCGGGCACGGCGGCGGCGAGCGCGTCGAGCGCCTCCCGGCCGCGCCGGGCCCGCCGCCCGGTGCGCAGGTCCAGCTCCACGTCGGTGTGCCCGGCGGCGGCCACCAGGGCGTCGACGGCGGCGGCCGACAGCGGGGCGCGGCCCAGGTTGGTGTGCAGGACGACGCCGGTGGCGTTGAGCACCGCCCGCGGGATCGGCGCGGGCAGGTCGGCCAGCGCGGCGTCGCGTACCTGCTCGGGGGTGAGCTCGCCGGCGCGGGCCTGCCGCTGGGCCCGGACGATCGCGGCCTTGACCCGGTCGCGGCCGAGCGTGCCGGCCGCAGCGGCCAGGGCCGGGTCGGCGAGCAGCGCGTCGGTCCGCGGCACCCGCCGCCGCGGGTCGACGTCACGCATCGGGTCTCCCAAGGGACTGCTTGGCGGAGACGGACGGGAATCGAACCCGCCTGGCCCGGGTCCCGGACCACACCGGTTTTGAAGACCGGGAGGGGCACCAGCCGCCTGAACGCCTCCACCGAGCACTTAACCACATGGGATCTCCGGCCGCCCGCGGAGGACCGGACGCAACCGGATCAGGGTCCGGGGGTCTGGAAGTCAGGCCGTGGCTCGCCGGGAGCGGTGGGCAGGCGGTCGCCTGTCCTGCCTATCCCCCGTTCGGGCCGGCGCCCGGCCCGCTGACGTCTGGTTCCTGGCTCTCCCGTTGCTGCGCCCGTTCCCGCTGCGGCACCACGGTGTACTTCGGGTCCCTCGCCGAGGCGACCCCGCCGTGGAAGATGCCGAACCGGGTGCAGACGGAGGCGGCGAGCAGCGCGCCGCCGGAAAGCGCGGAGAGCGCCCGGCTGCGGCGCCCGACCAGCGCGCCGACCACCCCGGCGGCGGTGAGCGCGCGCCCGGCGCGCAGCAGCTTCCCGGCGGTGCCGACCGTGTAGGGCTCGCTGAGCAGACCCATCCGGGTCTCCACCCGGTGCGAGCCCCACAGCTCCAGCGCCGCGCCGGCGACCGCGAGGCGCCGCGCCGGCCCGGCCTCGCCGGTGGGCGCGGCCAGCAGCCCGACGCCGGCCCCGCTGGCCAGCGCGCTGCCCGCGAAGATGGTCGGCAGTTCCGGGTACGCCTCGTGCCAGGACGGCACGGCCGTGTCGGCGAGCAGCACCCCGGTGTACGTGGCCAGCGCGGGCGCGGCGACCGCGGCGACCAGCCCGGCGGCGTTCCCGGCCGGCGGCAGCAGCTTCCGGCCGAGCCCGAGCAGCCCGCGCTCGGGCAGCCGGGGCGCGGCCTCGGCGACCGCGGCCACCCCGGCGGCCGGCCCGAAGGTGGCGAGGATCCAGGTGCCCACCGACATCGGCGAGGTCAGCTTCGCGACCCGGAGCATGTGGTGGAACCGGCTGGGCCTGCCCAGGTCGTGAATGAGGAAGAAGGTGCTGGCGGTGACCGCGGCGAGCGAGGTGAGCCGGCCGGCGCGGCGCAGCGCGGGCCGGCCGGTGAGCTGCCCGCCCGCGGCGAGCAGCGACGACCCGGCGGCGAGTCCGCCGGTGAACAGGTACGCGGCAATGTCCCACTTCCACACCGGCGCCTTGAGGATCGGCCGGCCGTAGTAGGAGGTGAACTCGGCCGGTGGCACGTTGAGCTGTTCACCGCCGCCCCGGCCGCCGCGGCGGCGGGGTCGTTCGGCCGGCTCGACGTCCCGGGGCGGCTGCGGGGCGAGGCCCGCCTGCCGGGCCCCGGCGTCGGTGCGGGCCACGCCCGCGCCCGGAGCGGGGGTCACCTTCGGACCGTGGCCGGTGTGCCCGCCGGGGCCGCCGAGGCGGTGCGGGCCCTCGACGGCGAGCCGGTCCCGGAAACGGCGGAACAGGGCGCCCACCGGGGGGCGGTCCGGACTCACGATGAACCTCCGACGAACGCGGCGACGGCCGCCGCCGCCATGGCCAGGGCGGCCAGCCCGGCCCGCTTCCACATCTTCGGCAGGTCCCGGGTGGTGACCACCGGGTCCGGCGGCAGGCCGTAGACCTCCGGCTCGTCGAGGAGCAGGAAGAACGCGCCGTCCCCGCCGACGCCGTCGGTCGGGTCGTCGCCGTAGAGGCGGGCCTCCGGCACACCGCGCTCGTGCAGCTGCGCCACCCGCTGGGCGGCGCGTTCCCGCAGCTCGTCCAGGGGCCCGAACTGGATCGACTCGGTCGGGCAGGCCTGCGCGCAGGCCGGCGTCTTCCCGGCGCCCAGCCGGTCGTAGCAGAGCGTGCACTTCCAGGCCCGGCCGTCGCCCTTGCGCTGGTCGATCACCCCGTACGGGCAGGCGGAGATGCAGTAGCCGCAGCCGTTGCAGATGTCCTCCTGCACCACGACGGTGCCGAACTCGGTGCGGAAGAGCGAACCGGTCGGGCAGACGTCCAGGCAGGCCGCGTGGGTGCAGTGCTTGCAGACGTCCGACATCATCAGCCAGCGGAAGTCGGCGCGCGTCTCGGCGCCGGTGGACCGGCCAGGCGGCTGTGCGCCCGGCATGCCGAGGAACTCCGGGCCGGCCGCCATCCGCGCCGCCGGCTCCGGCCGGCCCGGCGGCAGCCCCGGATCGGTGCCGGTGTCGGTGGCCGTGCCGGCGGCGGTCGCCGCGCTCGCCGCGCTGCTCGGCGGGCCGGTCGGGTTGTCCGCGAAGGGCGGGGTGCGGTGCCCGGCCGGGCGGGGCTGCTCGATGAACGCGACGTGCCGCCAGGAGTTGGCGGTCAGCGCGCCGGTGTTGTCGTACGACATGCCGAGCAGGTCGAAGCCCGAGTCCGGGACCTCGTTCCACTCCTTGCAGGCGACCTCGCAGGCCTTGCAGCCGATGCAGACGCTGGTGTCGGTGAAGAAGCCCAACCGCGGGCCGGCCTCGACCCAGCCCGCGTCCGGGGCCGGGTCCAGCGGACCGTACAGGCTGTTGACGTCAGGCATCCCCGCCCCTGTCCCGTGCCGCGCCGGCGGATCCGTCGTCGGTGCTGCCGGCGGCGTCGTCCCCGCCGGCCGCGTCGGTGGTGACCAGGGGCACGCGCCGGTCCGGCGTCATCCCGGCCCGTCGCTGGTAGTCGGCGACCAGGTTGAGCAGGGCCGGCCCGGTGGGCCTCCGGCCCGGCCGCACGTCGCAGGTGCCGACCTTGCTCTCCTGGATGAGCACGTTCGGGTCGAGGGTGATGCCGAACAGGTCGTTGGCCGAGTCGCCGGTGACCAGGCCCTCGCCGCCGAAGTGGTACGGCAGCCAGACCTGGTGGATCACCCGGCCCTCGACCCGCAGCGGGGTGAGCCGGTCGGTGACCAGCACCCGCGCCTCGATCACCGCGCGGCCGCTGACCAGGTGCGCCCAGCCGAGGTGCGCCAGCCCCACCTCGGCGGCCAGCTCCGGGGACACCTCGACGAACATCGCCGGTTGCAGCTCGGCCAGGCGCGGCACGGTCCGGCTCATCCCGCCGGCGGTGTGGTGCTCGGTGAGCCGGCTGACCGTGAACACGTACGGGAAGACCTGGCTGTGCGCCTCCGGCGGGCTCGGGTTCATCCGGTTCACCGGGTGCTCGTAGACCTTGCGGGTCGGGTTGGCCTGCTGCCCGTAGAGCGGGTTGCGCACCGGCGACTCGGCCGGCTCGTAGTGCGTCGGCAGCGGCCCGTCGAGCACCCCGGTGGGCGCGTACAGCCAGGCCTTGCCGTCGCCCTGCATGACGAACGGGTCGTCCCCGGCGAGCGCCTCCGGCCCAGAGGCGCCCTCCGGCGCTCGGTAGCTCGGCGGCTTGGTCTTCTCGAAGTCCGGCACGTCGTAGCCGGTCCACTCGCCCTTGTCCGGATCCCACCAGACATACTTCTTGCGCTCGCTCCACGGCCGGCCCTCCGGGTCGGCGGAGGCGCGGTTGTAGAGGATGCGCCGGTTCGCCGGCCAGGCCCAGCCCCACTCGGCGGCCACCCAGTCCTGCTCGTGGCGGGACTTGCGGCGGGCCGCCTGGTTGACGCCATCGGCGTAGACACCGGTGTAGATCCAGCAGCCGACCGCGGTGGAGCCGTCGTCCTTGGCCTCCGGGAAGCCGCCCAGGGGCCGGCCGGTGGCCACGTCGTAGCCGTTGATCTCCTTGAGCACCGCCTCGGCGCTCGGCTCGGCCTGCGGGCCGTGCGTCGGGTAGTCCCAGGCTAGGTCGAGCAGCGCCCGGTCGCGGGGCTTGGTGGAGCCGGCCAGCTTCTCGCGCAGCACCCGACCGAGGTGGTAGAAGAACCACAGCTCGGAGCGGCAGTCGCCCGGCGGGTCTAGGGCCTTCTCCCGCCACTGGAGCAGCCGCTGGGTCTGGGTGAAGGTGCCCTCCTTCTCCACGTGCGACGCGGCGGGCAGGAAGAACACCTCGGTGCGGCACTCCTCCGGCACGATCTCGCCGGTAGCGACCTCCGGGCTGTTTCGCCAGAACGTGGCGCTCTCGATCATGAACAGGTCGCGGACGACCAGCCAGTCGAGGTTGGCCATGCCGAGCCGCTGGGCCCGGCCGTGCGCCGAGCCGACCGCCGGGTTCTGGCCGAGCAGGAAGTAGCCCTTCACCTTGCCGTCGATCATGTTCAGCACCTGCTGGTAGGTGCCGTGGTCGCCGGTCATCCGGGGCAGGTAGCCGTAGCAGAAGTCGTTCTCCGGCGTCGCCGCGTCCCCCCAGTACGCCTTGAGCAGGCTCGCCGCGAAGGCCCGGGAGTTGCCCCAGAAGCCCTTCTGGCCGGGGTGCCGGATGCTGTCCACCCACTCGCCGAACGTCGGGTGGTTGGCGTGGTGCGGCATCGGCAGGTAGCCGGGCAGCAGGTTGAACAGGGTCGGGATGTCGGTGGAGCCCTGAATGCTGGCGTGCCCGCGCAGCGCCAGGACGCCGCCGCCCGGCCGGCCCATGTTGCCCAGCAGGGTCTGGATGATGGCGCCGGTGCGGATGTACTGCACGCCGACGCTGTGCTGGGTCCAGCCCACCGAGTAGACCAGCGCGCCGGTCCGCTCCCGGCCCGAGTTCTCCGTCCAGGCGCGGGCCAGCTCCAGGAACTTCTCCTCCGGGATGCCGCAGACCCGGGCCACCATCTCCGGCGTGTAGCGGGAGAAGTGCCGCTTGAGGATCTGGTAGACGCAGCGGGGATGCTGCAACGTCTCGTCCCGCAGGGTCTGACCCGGCACCGGCGGGCCGTGCGACTCCTGCTCGAGCCCGGCCGCGCTCTCCCGCTCCTTGCCGGTGCCCCGGTTGCGGGCGTGCTCCTCGTGCCCCTCGTACTGCCAGCTGGTCTCGTCGTACGAGCCGGTCTCCGGCCGGTAGCCGGAGAAGAGCCCGTCGAGGTCCTCGGTGTCGGCGAACTGCTCGCTGACGATGTTCGCCGCATTGGTGTACGCCAGCACGTACTCCCGGAAGTCCAGCTCGTTGTCCAGGATGTACCGCACCACGCCGCCGAGCAGCGCGATGTCGGTGCCCGCCCGGATCGGCAGGTACGTGTCGGCGAGCGCGCTGGTCCGGGTGAACCGTGGGTCCACGTGGAAGACCTTCGCGCCGCGCTTCCTGGCCTCCATCACCCACTGGAAGCCCACCGGGTGGGCCTCGGCCATGTTGGAGCCCTGGATGACGATGACGTCAGCGTTGACCAGGTCCTGCTGGAAGTCCGTCGCGCCGCCGCGACCGAAGCTGGTCCCCAGACCGGGGACGGTGGAGGAGTGTCAAATGCGGGCCTGGTTCTCGATCTGGAGTGCCCCCATCGCCGTGAACAGCTTCTTGATGAGGTAGTTCTCCTCGTTGTCCAGCGTCGCCCCGCCCAGGCTGGAGATGCCCAGCGTCCGGTTGAGCGGGCGGCCCTGGTCGTCGACGTCCTCCCAGGTCTCGTCGCGGGCGGCGAGGATCCGGTCGGCGATCATGTCGAGCGCGACGTCGAGGTCCAGGTCCTCCCACTCCGTGGCGTACGGCCGGCGGTAGCGGACCTTGGTCTGCCGCAACGGGCTGGTCACCAGGTTCTTGCTGGCCGAACCCTTCGGGCAGAGCCGGCCGCGGGAGATCGGGCTGTCGGGGTCGCCCTCGATCTGGGTGACCTGCCCGTCCTTCACGTACACCCGCTGCCCGCAGCCCACCGCGCAGTAGGGGCAGACCGACCGGGCCATGCTGTCGGCCGTCTCGGTGCGCGCGGTCAGCGCCGCCGAGCGGGCCGACTGCGCCGCGGCGCCCCGGCCGAGCGGGTCGGTGCCGGTGAGCTGCCGGTAGACCGGCCAACCCTGAATGAAGGTCTTCAGACCCATCCCGGCACACCCCCTCCCCGGCTCGCGGGTAGCTGACCTTCTGAACATTAGGCCAGCCGCCGTGCGCTCGCGACCCGAGCCGGAAAACAGCGGCGCCCCGGACCGTGGGGCTCATGACCCGGGCGCAAAACAGCGGCGCCCCGGCCGGATGGCCGGGGCGCCGCTGGGCGTCGGTGAGATAGGAAGAGCGGCGGGTATGGAAAGAGTGTGCTGTGTAGAGTGTATATATAGGTGGTGGCCGGATAAT
>NZ_JBEZZJ010000031.1:0-70320 GCF_040639095.1 Micromonospora sp. NPDC023966
TACCCAGCCGAGAGCATCGAAGTAGTCCTGCCGTTGCCGCACCATCGTCACGCGATCACGATAGTGCCGATCATCAGGACGGAGGCATCCGCTATTCGGCACGTCCGGACGTTGGGCGCCTGCGCGGCGGTCATCGTCCGTGACGCCCGGTCGGCGGCAGATCCGGATGCCGTCGCCCAGAGATCTCGGACGTCGTCCGACACGAGGTCGGTGGCCGTCGCTCAACAGGCAGAGCACCGGCGTTCGACGGAGGTTGAGGGTTGGAGACCCCCGGCCATCCGGCGCCTCAGGGCTGCCGGCCGACATGGCGGCAGCAGTGGATGGCTGGCGCCGCCGATGGTGTGGCAACGGTCCGGCTACCCGGCTGCGGCCGGCGCCCGTGCGGCCGTGTTCTCGGCTGCCGCGGCTCTACGTTCGACCAGCAGGAATAGCGCCACGAGGCTGATCAGCCCCCCGGCTACGCAGGTGAGGAACGTGCCGGTTGCGTGGGCGGCGAAGGTTTGGCCGGCGGGCGCCCACTGATCGCCGGACAGGATGGTGGGCATGCTGAGGAAACCGGTGCCGACCATGCCGCCGGCACCGAGCCACGTCGCGATCAGGGGCAGCGTGAACCGCCGCTCCTTGCCCCATCTGTGGACGAGCACGAGTACGCCCAGGACAGCGCACAAGATCTGCATCGCCGCCACAACGTCGCCGAGCCGTAGCCAGACGTCCCGCGGCCCGGGGTGCAGCCCGACGGTAGCGCCGAACGCCCAGGACAGCCGCAGGCCGGCCAGGCCGGTGGCCAATACTGCGGCTGCCCACGCCAACGGAACCTGCGCCAGGTGCGTTGAACCCGCCGGCACCTGCCCCACGGTGCCCAGCAGAGCAGTGCGGAACCGGGCCCACGCGTAGACCGGGAAGGCGACCGCGAGTCCGGCGCCCAGCACGATGAAGCTGCCGTAGACGATGACGAAGGTCCACGGCTCGAGCGTCGGTTCAGTGCCATCTGCAGCCGTGGCCGGGGGTGCCCACCAACCGGCAGCCACGAATACCGCAGCCGCCGGCATGAGGACGATGAACGGAGCGAGCAGCCCGGCGCCGACCCACATCGGCACAGCGATCAGCCAAAGTGGGATGCGCATTCCCCAGGAACGTACCGTGGCCAGCGCCACGATCGCCCCTACGATGCCGAGGCCGGCGGTACTGATGTTGCCGGCCATCCAGTCAGCACGGGAGAGTCCGCGCATCTCGCTGATGCCGACCGAACTTCCGGCGATCCAGGCAACCTTCAGCAACGTGTAGGTCAATGCCGCACCGAACGCCGCATAACCAGCGATTCGCCCCGCCTTCACCGCACCCCCCGGATGGTCGACGCTGCGGATCCGCAGACTTCAGTGATTGCGATAAGCATTGCTGGGCAACATCAATGTGAGAGCTCAGACCGATTACAGCCGAGGACAATTGCCGTCCCGGGCCGAAACTTGTCAAGGCCGGTGGGACCAGTGGGTGTTACGCCGCTGTCGGGACGCGACCCGGTGGCGACGGGCGATCATCGGGCCAGCGTGCGCCGGCGCCAGTAGTTGGCCGCGACCGCGAGAACGAGCGGCCCCCACGCCAGCAGCGGGACGTAGAGTGACACGATCCCCGGCCCGGGCGGGGTCCGCTCGACATCGTGCTGCCCGACCAACACCGGTCCCCGATCGACAAAGTGAAATGTCATGTTGAGCACGGCGTACAGGCAGAGTCCGATGACCAGCGAAGCCCCGACCAGCGCGGGGACCGCGGCCGCCCGGGCTGGAATGGTCCGACCACCGACGCCGGGCACCCAGCCGGGGATTCGCTCACCCCAGTGGTGGACGAGGCCGAGGGTGAGCAGCGCGAGCCCCATGGACAGGCCGGAGAGCAGGAGGAGGTACCAGCCCCCGTTCGCCATGCTGACCGTGCCGTCAATTGCGGCGGTAGCGCGCCAGATCGTCGATGGCAACACGCAGAGCGGCACGGCATAGGCCGCCCACACCGCCCAGCGCGGCGCGGCCGTCGAGTCCCGACTTGTCGTTGACTTTTGCATGGCTCTCCCTCGTTCTGGGCCTGAAGCCATGCTCGTAGACCAGACCTGACCCGGAATCCACCACGGGAGCTAGCACCGTCCCCCGGCGGAGGGAGAACGAACGGCGCTTCTGGGTCAGCCCCGCGCACTTCGCAGCCTGGCCGGTCCTCAGCGAGTCGTGGCATGCGTCGACAATCCGGGCCACGCGTCGCGCGTGCATGTCGGCTTCGGCCTCGGCGGGCAGGTCTGCACATTGACCATGGTCGCCGGTCATCCGCTGCCCGCCATCCTTACCGCCGGGGGTCGATCTCTCCCGGCCGGCCGAACTCGGGTTGATGTTGGATGGTCACAACTCGCCTCTTTCGCGTCTGGCAGCTGCGGTGAAGCTTCTGGCGGTGCCTCTCGGGATGAGGCGTCGCCGTATCGGCGTCTCCGGCGGAACAGGCGTCCGCTTCTCGGCACGTCCCGATGCAGGGCACCCTGCGATCCGGTTACCTTCCGTGACGAGCGCATCGCGGCATGAGAGTGCGGCTGGTCGTCATCGCGGGCAGGTCCCGCCCCCAACCGGGAGAACACCTTCGAATGAGTAGGTCACTTTGTCCGGTCTCCGGGAGCGCGTGCGGACCGAGTCACATATGTGGCTGGATCGCCGTCACCGGATCGCCGCTCGGAGCAACGCCCGCCGGCCGTGGGGGTCTAGGCTGGCCCGCATGCCTGCCGATCATCACGCATTTGACCTCGGCCAGCTGATAGAGCTCGTCAACGCCGGATATTTTGAGGAGGCCAGGGACTTTGCGTGGCTGGGCTTTGTACCCCCCGGCAAGGCGTCGAGCATCAACACCGTCGCCGGACTCAAGCCGCAGCAGATGGCGACGGAGATGGGGATCTCCGCGATGGAGCCGCCGAGCGCGATCGCTCTGGTGCGGCGGCGCTGCCCGGGCATCGTCATCGCCATGGGCCGCCCAGGCGACTCCGATCCGCGCCAGCCCTTGCGCCCGGGCGGCGCCATGCTGTGGCACTACGATGGTACCAACGAGAGCCCGGCCCTGCCCCCGCCCGACCCGGGCGCCGCGCGGGTGGTGGCGGAGCTTGCCGCGCAACGGTCCTGGGGCCCGCCTCCGGTCACCTTCCATGCGGCGGCGCGGCTGCGCGAGGTACCCGTCAAAGAATTGTTGTCCTTGCTTGTCCATCCGCCGCAGTCGCCGGTGCACGCACGGATGTCCGTGTGGGAGCGGACCGTGCAGGCGTGGTGCTGCCTTGGCCTGCTGCACCGCGGTGAAACGGGGCTGCTGGCCGACATCGTCTTCGGCGTCGAGGACTGGACCACCGAGGCGGCCGTCTACGCGCTGGTGGTCTCGGCGTGGATGGAGCCGGCGCAACGGGCCGGCGTCGCCGCGCTGGTGGCGGAGCGCTTCGAGAAAGCGCTTGCAGCGCAACAGACCCGGCCCGTGCTCATCGCGGCGTCGCTGGCGCAGCTGGCCTGCGTGACTCCGGACCTGCCCGCCGCCGTCCGCGACGCGGCCCGGCAGGAGCTTGCCGAAGACGTGCTGCCCCCGGCGCAACCACAGCCCAAACGGACGCTGTGGGACAAGCTGCGGGGCCGCTGAAACCAGCGTGCCGGCGTGATTTCCGGCGGCGAGTGGCCAGGTGGCCGCGTCCGCGCGGCCTCGTCAATGTCGTTGCACTCCAGCATGACAATCGCGCCGATGACCTCTTTGAGTTCCAGGTACGGCCGGTCGGTGATCAGCGTCTGGCCATTCGCGCCGGCGCGCACTGTCTTTGCCGTGTCCCGGGGCTGTAGCTCGGCGCCGCCGTCGGCGACCTTGCCGGTCGGCTGCCACCGGTCGAACCACTCGTAGACCTGCTTCATCACGTCTTGTTCGTCGGCCGGGGACAATGCGGTCCATTCGCGGTCGTCGCCGACGATCAGCATCGCGTACTTCATCAATGCTCCTTGTGGTTGGGAGGGCTGCTTCGTCCGTGTGACGAATGGCCGGCACCGGTCCTCGACAGGTTCCGCCAAACTTCTTGCCGAAGCGTCGGCGCCCAACGGCTTTAGGGTCATTGAGTTGAGCCATCAGCACAGCGAAGAGCCGTGGTGGCAGGGCAATTGGAAGATCCCGTACAGCGCGGAGCGGGTCTTGGCGATCACGGCTCAGGCGCTCCTGGCGTACTCGACAACCCGCTCGTGAGGCTGCGGACATCATCGCGGCGAGTTTCGAACGCTTTCAGTAAAACGCGCTCACATCGGCATGTCCGGAAGCTGGGCGGCCCAAGTCGCTCTGACGCTCCGTAGCGCGCTGACCCCGGCAGATGCGGGCCTTGTAGGTTCGGCCGATGCGCTCGGCCGGCGAGCTGACCGGGCTCGTCGCGGCCGCCGGCAGCGCCCTGCAGGAGCTCAACGGCATCGGCCCGTCCGGCGCTGCCCGACTGATCGGCGACATCGGTGACGTCAGCCGGTTCGCCACGCGTGGGCACTTCGCCTCCTGGAACGGCACCGCACCTCTGGATGCCTCGTCCGGTGACCAGAAACGCCACCGGCAGTCCCGGGCCGGGAACCGGCGCATCAATCGCGTCCTGCACATCATGGCCATCGTCCAGTTGCGCCACGACACCGAGGGGCGTGCGTATTACCGGCGCAAAGTCGCCGCGGGCAAGACTCCGATGGAAGCCATGCGCTGCCTGAAACGACGCCTATCCGACGTCGTCTACAAGCAGATGATCAAGGACCCACGGCAGCGAGGACGGGCCGGGAGGACACGCGGGGGCGGCTCTTCAATCCAGCGCAGTCGACCCGATCCCCATGGTCAACACTTCGGAACAGTCACTTCCCGGACCCGCCGACTGCCAGCCTAGAACACCGCTCCTCGCCGCCTCTTGACACAGAGAGGTGACACGTGCGGACGAGAACCGGGGTCAGCTCGGTGTGACGCTGCGTCGCGCACGGTCGGCGGCTAGATGAGTGCGGTGCTGGCCCTACCGCGGTGCTCTCGCCGACTCGTTCGTCATCCACCACTTCGCTGCGGTGACGGGCGGACGGGCCGGGTCGCCGGGCGAACGGTAGCGACGAACAGGGCCAGGGCGACGGCCTGAATGCCGGCTACGACGATGACCAGGGCGGTGATGGAGTAGTCATAGAGGGCGCCGGTAAGCAGCCCACCGACCAGCGTCGCCCCGCCCAACCCGGCGGCGAAGATCCCGTAGGCCGTGCCCCGCCTCGCAGCGGGGACGATGTCCGCGATGGCGGCACGCATGGTGGATTCCTGGATGCCGAGCACGGCGCCCCAGGCCAGGACCCCGGCGACCGCGGTCGCCGAGGTGGTGGTGAAGGCGGCCAGCGGGATCAGGGCGGTCAGCAGGGGTACGGCGGCGAGCACTCGGAAGCCGGCCCGGTCGTACAGCCACCCGGAGGCCAGCGCCGCGAGCGCGTCGACGCCCATTGCGGCGGCGTACACGACCGGGACCACCACCACCGGTACGACGTGCCGGGTGGCGAGGTGAAAGCTGAGCACGCCGAAGGTGGCGTAGCCGGCCGTGGTCAGCACCGTGAAGGCCAGATAGGTCCAGAACACGCGGGGCAGCCGGGCGCCCGGCGGGGCGGGCGCCGCACCGGGTGAGGGGCCCGGTTCGAAGCGACCCGGATCGGGCACGCCGGCGCGCAGCCAGAGCAGCAGGAGCAGCACCGCCACAGCCGGCACGGCCAGGGCGAGGAACGCGGGCCGGTAGTGGTGGGCGGTGGCGGCCAGCACGGCGGCGACCAGCAACGGCCCGGCAACGGCCCCGGCCTGATCGAGCGCCTCGTGGACGGCGAAGCCCTTTCCACGGCCCACCGCCGAGGCGGCGTGGGAGAGCATGACATCCCGCGCCGGGCCACGGATCGCCTTACCGGCACGCTCCGCGACGAACAGCAGTGCAGCCAGCCACAACGCGCTGGTCAGCCCGAGCGCGGGCACCGCCACCAGGGTCAGGACGTAGCCGATCAGGACCAGCGGCCAGTAGGCCCGGGTCCGGTCGGCGAGGGGTCCGGTGCCCAGCCGTCCGGCCAGGGCGAACGCCTCCCCGACGCCGGTGACCAGGCCGACGAGGGCCGCGGATGCGCCGAGGGTGGCCAGGTAGGGGCCGATGACCGACCGGGCGCCCTCGTACACCACGTCCGACAGCAGACTGACAACACCGAACACGGTCACGAACCGCCACGGCGTCCACCTGATTGTCGGCGCGGCGATTTTCACCCATGCAGTCTGGCCTACCGGCGTGCGGGCCCGGTGCGGATCAGCACGAGCGGAGCGTTTGCCCGGGTATACCTCGGGCAATCGCGCGGCGGAGCACCGACCACGGGGAGGCGCAGGTAATGAAGATCCACGACCCGGCCAGTCAGGCGATGCAGAAGGACTACGACGTCACCGACATCGAGCGCCTGATGGGCAAACGGGACTGGAAGAACTACGACGACGTGATCAAGTGGCTGAAGAAGGAGGGTGATGAGGACCGGCGGTTCACCCCAGGCGAGGTTCAGCACATGATCGACGACTTCTCCCGGGCGCGGGACAAGGGCATCGACTTCTCGCAGGAGCCCGAGCAGCTCTACAAGAAGCTGAAGAGCACCCGATAGAGCTTGCGGGGACGCATCGGTCTAGAGCCAGGGGGCGTACGGGGCATGCGGGGCAGCGTCGCGGTAAAGCCGAAGGTGACCGGCGGCGAGTCGGTGGGGCTGGCCGACGTGGTCTGGGACAACGCCCGGCGGAAACCGGACACGGTGCAGTTTCTTCGCCCGAACCCGGACGTCCGGTCGTGGCCCGCGCAGCAGTCCGGCGTCGGCGACGCGGGTGCGGTGACCTGCCGGCAGTTCCGCGACGACGTGGTGGCGTTGGCGCGAGGGCTCATCGCCGCGGGGGTCGAGCCGGGCGCCCGGGTGGCGTTGATGAGCCGCACCCGCTACGAGTGGACCCTGGTCGACTACGCGGCGTGGACGATCGGCGCGGTGACCGTTCCGGTGTACGACACCGCGAGCGCCGAACAGCTGGCCTGGATTCTGGCCGACTCCGGCGCGGTGGCGTGCGTGGTGGAGACAGCTGAACACGCCGCCGCGCTGGCTGGCGTGCGGGACAGGCTGCCCGGGCTGGGCCAGGTGTGGCAGATCGACGCCGGTGACCTGACACAGGTGGCGGGCCGGGGCCGGGCCGTCGACGACGAGCAGGTGGAGGCCCGCCGTGGGGCGGTGTCGGGCGGGGACGTGGCGACGATCGTCTACACGAGCGGGACGACGGGCCGGCCGAAGGGCTGCGTGCTGACGCACCGCAACATCGGCCTCGACGTCGGCAACGCGGTCGCGGCCCTGCCGGAGTTGTTCCATGAGAGGGCGTCGACGGTGCTCTTCCTGCCGTTGGCGCACGCGTTCGCCCGGATGATCCAGGTGGGGATGGTGCAGACCCGGGCGACGATGGTGCACAGCGCCAGCATGAGCGGCGTGATGGGTCAGCTACGTCGATACCGGCCGACGTTCGTCCTCGCGGTGCCGCGAGTGTTCGAGCGGATGTACAACCGGGCGCAGCAGAAGGCCATCGAGAGCCACCAGGGTCGCCTCTTCACCATGGCGGACCAGGTGGCGGTGCGGTACAGCCGAGCGCTCGACCGCCCGGCCGGCCCCGGCCCGATGCTCCGGCTGGCGCGGCGGGTCTTCGACCTGCTGGTCTACCGGAAGCTGCGGGCGGCGCTCGGCGGTCGATGCACCGTCGCGATCGTCGGCGGCGCCCCGCTCGGTGAGCGGCTCGGCCACTTCTTCCGCGGCGCCGGCCTGACGGCGCTGGAGGGATACGGGTTGACCGAGACGTCCCCGGCGCTGGCGGCGAACCGGCCCTCGGCGATGCGGATCGGCACGGTCGGCCGGCCACTACCGGGCGTGGAGTTGGCGATCGCCGACGACGGCGAGGTCCTCGTCCGCGGCGAGGTCGTGTTCCAGGGCTACTGGAACAACCCGTCGGCCACCCGCGCGGCGTTCACCGCCGACGGCTGGTTCCGCACCGGCGACCTCGGCAGCCTCGACGAGGACGGCTATCTGCGGATCACCGGACGCACCAAGGAGATCCTCGTGACCGCGGCCGGCAAGCACATCGTGCCCGCACCGATGGAGGATCGGGTACGCGCGGACCCGCTGGTCAGCAACTGCATGCTCGTCGGCAACGCCAAGCCGTACGCCGCCGCTCTGATCACCATCGACCCGCAGGCGTGGTCGCGGTGGCGAACCGCTCACGGCCACCCGCACGCATCGGTGGCGGACCTGCGCGACGACCCCGCCCTGCGCGGCGAGATCCAGGCTGCCATCGACCGAGCGAACAGCCCGGTCTCCAAGGCGGAGGCGATCAAGACCTTCCGCATCCTGCCCGACGACTTCACCGAGGCCAACGGTGAGCTAACCCCCACCTTGAAAATCAGACGGGAAGTGGTGGAGCAGCACCGTGCCGCCGAGATCGAAGCCCTCTACGCCGGCCATTAGGTGCTGTCTTCAAAGGACTCCTTATCAGCCCGCCTCGGCAGCACACCTGGCCGATCTGGGAGCCGATCTGCTGTTACGCACGCCGTCCGTCGAGCCGGATTGTCCACGGCTCCACACTGTCAACCTGTAGATGCGTTTCGCTCCACGGATCGCGGGCGAGGGCAGCGCGGACGAGGTCTTCAGACTCGGCGTCGACGACGAGCACCACCCTGTGCTCGTCTGCCAGCGGCCCGCCTAGGACGACGGAGCCCGTATTCACCAGTTCGTCCATGAACGCCGCGTGCGCGGGCCAGTCGGACTGCTCTTGCATGGGCCGTGACGGGTCCCATTGAGGGCCGGATCGGCGAAGCAGGACGAGGAACGTGGCCACGCCACGGACATTACTGCACGGGCAACTTCGCCGGGCCCCGCGAAATCAGCCGCCACCACCCGGGGCACTCAGGTGCCCTTCGCTCCGTCGATGGCTTGTCGCAGCATGTCGGCGTGCCCGTTGTGGCGGGCGTACTCAGCGATCATTTGCAGGTACACGTAGCGCAGCGACGCCACGTCCTCGTCCGGAAATGCAAAGGTGTCGTCCATCGAAGCCGTGGCCACAGCCTTGCGGGCGAGTTCTGTCTCCTCGATCAGAAGGGCATAGTCGGATTGGGCGCTCGCCGGGTCGATGTCCTCGAAGTCGGCGTCGCGCCAACCCGCCGTAGAGTAGAGCGTCTCCAACGGTTCGCCGCGAAAGAGCGTCCGAAACCATGTGCGCTCCACTTTGGTCATGTGCCGGAGCAGACCGAGGAGCGAAAGGTTCGTGAAGGCCAATGGCGTCCGCGCCAGCTGTTCGGCGTCAAGGCCGGCGCACTTGTGAAGCAGCGTGGCGCGATGCCAGTCGAGAAGATTCCGAAGGTGATCGGCCTCCGGTGCGATGAGGATGTCACTGGGACGGCTCACCTCAGGGGCAGTCCAAGTCATCCGACAATGATGCCACGTGCCGAGGCCCAGCAGCATGCGGTGCGCCCGGGCCCCAGGGGGCGGGCGGACCGCTCACAGGGCGGCGAATCCCGCTCGCCAGGAGGGATACTTCGGGGTCCAGCCGAGGTGCTTGCGGGCGTAGTGGTTGCTCGCTCCCCGCGCCCAGCCGTGCCGCTCCCCCTCGGTCACTGCGGGGGCCGGGACTCCCGCCGCCGCGCAGAACGCGGGCACCCACTCGGCGGCCGGGGCGGGCTCGTCGTCGCAGACGTTGACCGCGCCGGACGGCCAGTCCAGGGCGGCGAGCGCGGCGGCGACGGCGTCGTCGACATGCAGCAGGCTGCTCACGTCCGCGTCAGCGAGGACCTTTCCGGCGGCGGCGAGCTGAGCCATTTGGCCGTCGCGGGCGTACCAGGTGTCCGGGCCGTAGAGGGTGCCGTACCGCAGCACGATCCACTCGGGTGCCTCCTGGACGGCGGATTCGAGCGCGGCGACAGCGGCCACACTGGTCTGCCGTGGCTCGGCGGCGTGGAGGTCGAGCGGATCCTCCTCCGTCGCCGGTTCGGCGCCCGGCTCGTACGCCCAGGCGATGCTCTGGGCCACAATCCGGCGTACCCCAGCGGCGAGCGCCGCGTCGACGAGGTTGCGGGTCCCGACCCGGCGCAGCCGCGCATTGGCGGCACGGTCACCGGTGCTCAGGCTGGTGAGCTGGTGCAGCACCGCGTCGGGCCGGACGTCACGCACAGCGGCGGCCACCGCATCCCGGTCGAACACGTCGACGGCGAGCGGTCCGTTTCGGGCCAGGCCGACGACCTCGTGCCCCTGGGCGGTCAGCAGGGGCGCGAGTCGGCGGCCGATGACGCCGGTCGAGCCGGCGAGCAGGATCCGCATGATCAGGCTGCTCCGTCGGTCGGCCGGGGCGCCCGGCGGTCCTTGCGCTCTTCGAGTTCCTCGGGGCTGACGTACACCAGCATCTCCTGGTTCGGTGCGCAGACCATGACAGCCAGGAACTTGGTCGGCCGGTCCGGCAGGTTGTTGGCGGCCTGGTAGTGGATGACGTCGCCGCCGGGCTCCCAGAATGCCTCACCAGCCTTGATCACCCGTTCCGGCTCGCCCTCCAGCTCGAAGATCATCTCGCCCTCGAGCAGATAGCCGAAGACCGGGCCGGAGTGCCGGTGCGGCGGCGCGCCGGGGTCACCCGGCGGTAGTTCGACTGTCCCGGTCATGACGTGCGAGCCCTCCGGCAGCACCGGCGGCATGGCCGTGCCCAGCAGCACGACCTCGTTGTTTCCCATCCTCATGGTTTGCATGATCCGAACGTATCCCCGCCTAGACCAGCGGAATGGTCCAGTCAGCGACCGCTCTGCTGGACCAGTTCGCCGAGTCCAGTGAGCGCCGCCTGCCAGGCGTGCGAGGGCGGCGCCGCGTACCCAAGGACCAGGGCCGCCGCCTGCCGCTCATCCGCCGGATCGTGCCAGTAGTCGCTGCTGTACAGGCCGATCAGATGCAGGCCCTGGCGGCGCCCGGCCTGAATCAGCCGGTGCTCCTGCGCCGCCGAGGCCAGCGGCAGCAGCGCATGCATGCCAGCCGCGATGCCCGAAAGCGGGGTGGTGGTCACCTCGGCCAGCCGGTCGGCCAGCTCGGCCCGGCGGCGCTGGTAGATCAGGCGCATGCGGCGAATGTGCCGGTCGTAGTCGCCATGCGTGAGCAGGTCGGCCATCGCCAGCTGTTCGATCGCGGAGACCGCCGCGCCGGACTCCAGAAGTGTCACCGCCAGGTCGCGGCGCAGCGACTCGGGCACGACGAACCAGCCCAGGCGTACGCCCGGCGCCAACGACTTGCTCGTGCTGCCTGCGTACACGATCCGCTCCGGCGCCAACGCCTGCATCGCGCCCACCGGCCGCTGGTCGTAGCGGAACTCGCCGTCGTAGTCGTCCTCGATCACGAACGCGTCGTGCCGCCGCGCCCAGGCGATGAACCGATAGCGGTGCTGCGGGGCGAGCACCACGCCGGTCGGATGCTGGTGCGCCGGGGTGAGCAGCGCCGCCTGCCCCGCCGCCTCGTCCGGGTCGGCCCCGCCCGCGCCGACGGTGAGCGGGGTTACCGTCAGGCCGGCGGCACGCAGCAGCATTCGGTGATGGGTCAGGCCGGGGTTCTCGGTGGCGACGGCGCGCACGCCGCGCCGGTGCAGCGCCCGCGCCAGCAGGGCGAGGCCCTGGGTGAAGCCCGCGGTGATCACCACCGCGTCCGGATCGCAGCGCACCCCACGGGTACGCACGAGATAGCCGGCCACCGCCGCCCGCAACGCGGGCAGCCCCGCCGGGTCGGGGTAGTCCAGCGTGCCGCGCGACGCCGTCGCCAGCGCCCGGCGGACACTGCCGGCCCAGGCCGTACGCGGGAACGAACCGAGATCAGGAATCCCCGGCCGCAACTCGATCACCGGCCCGGGCGTCGTCGCCGGCCGCGGTTCCCGGCGCGAGCCGGGCGGCTCCTGGGGCAGGTTCGCGACCCGGGTGCCCGAGCCGGGCGCCGTCACCAGCCACCCTTCCGCCACCAGCTGCGCGTACGCCTGCACGACCGTCCCCCGGGCCAGGCCCAGGTCGGCGGCGAGGCTTCGGCTTCCGGGCAGGCGCGACCCGGCCGGCAGCCGGCCGGTCCGAATGCTCTCTCGTAGCGCATTCTCCAGCGAACGACCCGGGAACCCCGCACCCCGATCGAACTCCAGATGCAGGTCGAGTGACTCTGCCATCCGCCAACGATCCCATCCGTGTGGCCGGCGCGACGTGTCGACGACGACCCCCGCAGCTTGTCAGCCAATCAACGGCCGCCGCCGCACACCAAATGCGGTTCTGTAATTCGCCTCGACACCGACGGCTATCGCTGGAACTGGGTCAGCTTCTCCGGGTTGAGGATGATCAGCACTCGTTCGATACCGTCGGGTGAGGCGTCGACGGTGACCAACCCGACGGAGGTTCCTGCTCGCGACACGAGGATCGCGGCCCGGCCGTTGGATTCGACGATCTCCAACGAGAGGTCGCTGCCGAACTTGCGGAACAGCCCCAGGATGTAGCGCGCCACGTTGTCGCGTCCGACGATGGGCACCCGTGCGGCCCGGACGGCGCCGCCGCCGTCGGCGTAGGAAACGGCTGTCTCGGCGAGCAGTTTTTCGAGCTGGGTCATGTCGCCGGATCGGGCGGCGGTGAGGAATGCACGCAGCAGACGGCCGTGGTCCGCGCGGGCGACCGGATCGCGCCGCTCCTGGGCCAGCTGCATCCGGGCGCGTCGGCCGAGCTGCCGCGCGTTCGCCTCACTGATGCCGAGTACCTCCCCGACCAGCCGGAACGGGTAGTCGAACGCCTCGTGCAGCACGTACACCGCCCGCTGTGCCGGGGTGAGCCGTTCCAACAGGAGCAGCACGGCAAGTTCGAGCGACTCGTTCCGTTCGGCCTGGAACATCGGGTCGGCGGAGGTGTCGACGGGCTCGGGTAGCCACGGCCCGGGATAGAGCTCGCGGCGGGCGCGAGCCGATGTCGCGGCGTTCAGAGCGACTCGAGAGGTGGTCGTGATCAAGAAACCGACCGGATCCCGTACCTGGCTGCGATCGGTCTGCTGCCACCGGAGCCAGACGTCCTGCACGACGTCCTCCGCCTCCGTGACGCTGCCGAGCATCCGGTAGGCGATGCCGAAGATCCGGGGACGGACCGCGTCGAACACCCCCAGGGCGTCCATCAGTGTCCCCTCTTTCGCTGGCCCTGCCATGACTGCCGCCTCGTCCCTTTCATCCTCGGATGTGCGGATGAGCTCGATCCACTGCCGATATCGCGGCGGTCGCTGAGCACCGGCGCACATGTGGATACCCCCGCACGGCCGTACTACAGCTTCGGCGCGTCACGCCAGGCACGCCATCGTCGGGGCACCGGGCCGGCAAGGGCGGGGTGACGTGCTCGGTCGACGGTCTGGCCGTCGGTACGGCGGGGGGCCGATTCACGTAGATCGACACAGATCCGCACGAGCGTGCCGACGAGCCAGGTGACCGGGCTGTCGATGCCGTCTTGTTCGTCGTCCTGCATCGTGTACCAGCGGACGTATGTCTCCCGTACCGCGTGTTCCGCCGCCGTGGCTGAGCCGAGCAGGCGGTGTGCGATGTTCTCGAGGAGCCGTCGTTCGGCGACGACCGCGCAGAACGTGCTGGGTAGCGCGGCCGACCGCGGCGGCCGGCGGGATTCGGGAACCATCAGTTCTCCCAGTGGTTGTCGGGGAGTTGGCGCTCCACGAAGGGTGGGTTCTGGTGCTGGCGGTTCATGGGGCCCGTTCGGGGGGATCGCCTCAGTGGGCGGCCGGAGCCGGCGCGAAGCCGAGTCGAGCCGCTCGGCGGTCGCGCAGCACCGTCAGCAGGATGATCACCAGGCCGACGAGCGCCACGGCCGCGTTTCCGGTGGTGAGGAGGACCGCCTCCCCGACGGTGGCGTTCTCCATGTTGGCGAGGTGATAGAAGAAGTGCGGCACCCCGAAGATCGAGTAGGCCGCCGCGGCGGGGATGACGAAGTGGGCCTTGGGTTTGACCGCCGCGATGCCCAGCAGCAACGCGATCGCCAGTGATGCGGTGCCGAAGTCCCGCGCGTAGTGCTCACTGAACGGCGGCGTGAGGTCCACCGTCGGGAAGTTCGCGTAGAAGCTCGCCGGCCAGATCGCGTTCCAGAGCCCGACCACGGCGTTGTCGACGAACAGGATCGCCAATGCGATGCGGATGATGACGGTCACGAGTTGTTGCTCCTTACGCTGTCCTGGCCGGCCGAGGTGTCACCGCGCAGTAGGGGTGCCAGCCGACGGAGCTGGGTGCGTCGGATGTCCATCGCCCGGTGGTGGGCGTGCTGTCACCGGTTACGGACCGAGCAGCTCTCCGATTTGTGACAGGTCGCCGAGCGGCCGGCCCTGCTGTCACGAATCGCGGCGTCGTTCGGTCCCACTTTCGGACGCCGCGGTCGTCTGCGGCGGAGGGAGCATGCCATGTACAGACGTGTTGCCGAGGGCGTGACCGGCGAGCCGGGCACCGGCCGGGCACCTCTCATTCGTCGTACCCTCGGGTTGATCGTCACGGTCGCGCTGGCTGCTGGTCTCCCGCTGGCGGGCGCGCCAACCCCTGTGTTCGCCCACGGCGCGACGCACTCGATCACGCCGGCGGACGGTGCCGCGCTCCCGACCGCCCCGCGCCGGGTTGAGGTGGTGTTCGCCGCCGCGATCAACCCGGACAGCACCGTCACGATCATGGACCGCACGGGGACGGACTGGGCCGGCGGTCGACCAGCCGTCAGAGGCGCGACGCTCATCCAGCCGGTGGACGCGGGTATGCCCGACGGCGGGTACGAGATCAGCTGGCGAGCGACCTTCACCGACGGACACCCGGTGGCCGGCACAGCCGGGTTCACCGTGGGAGCGGACGCGGCGGCTGCCGCCGCGGCGAACCCGTTCCGTGCCCGGGTCACCCATGGTGCAGTGGTCGCGTTCTACGCCGCCGCAGGCGTGGCCGTACTCGCTCTCCTTTTCGCGATCATGACGGTTTCACGCGGTGTCTACACCGCCGGCAGGCGCAGCTTCCCGGCCTCGGGGCGGGGCGAGCGTGAGCATTCCACGCTTTAGGGCGTTTTGCTGAACTTCGGCCTTGGCGGGAAGTCAGATAGGTAGGACCAACGGTGACGGCACAGCGCTTGATGTCCTTTTCACACCGGCGCCCGGACCGGGCGACGCACCACTGCGGCGTCACGGCTGACGTGGATCGGGAGGTAGTTCAGTGCGTATCGCGGTAGCCGGCGGGACCGGCGGCGTCGGACGACGCGTCGTCGACGCCGTCGGGGCCGCGGGCCACGAGCCCGTCGTGCTCGCCCGCTCCACAGGCGTGGACCTGATGCGCGGCTCCGGGCTGGACGACGCGCTGACCGGCGTTGCGGTCGTGATCGATGTCAGCAACGTGGTGACGACGAGCCGGAAGAAGTCGGAGAAGTTCTTCGGCACGGCGACCGGCAACCTGCTCGCTGCCGGCCAGCGCGTCGGTGTGCGGCACCACGTCGTTCTGTCGATTGTCGGCGTCGACCGGGTGAATCTCGGCTACTACGCAGGCAAGCGACGCCAGGAGGCGCTCGTTCTGGACGGCCGGGTACCCGCGACGGTGCTCCGCTCGACCCAGTTCTACGAGTTCGCCGCGCAGGCGATCGCCTATTTCGCACCGGTCGCGGTGGTGCCCCAGATGCTCAGCCAGCCGATCGCGGCCCACGAAGTCGCCCGCTGTCTGGTCGACCTCGCCTTGGCGAACCCGGCCGGCTTGGTGTCGGACATCGCCGGCCCCCAGCAGCTGAGAATGCCGGACATGGCTCGCCGCCTGCTACGTGCTGGTGGCAGTCACCGCGTCGTCCTTCCGCTCCGCCTTCCGGGAGCCACCGGTCGGGCCATCGCCGGAGGTGGCCTGCTGCCCACCGGGCCCGGCCCCCGAGGCCGGCAGACCTTCGACGAGTGGTTGGCGAGCCCGGCGGCACAGAGCACCACGAGGCGGGCCTGATGAAGGGCCGACACCCGTTGCGCCAGAGGACCGCACCCGAGGCTCTGCGGTGACCGCGCTGATCCGGATCGCCCTGGCCGTTCTCTTCCTCGACGAACTCGTCGTCGGGTTCTGGAACCACGCCTTTCCCGAGAACTTCTACAAGAACTTTCCGACCGTCGCCCTCACCCCGCCGTTCAGCGAGCACTACGCGCGAGACTTCGGCGGAGCCACCCTCGGCCTCGCCGTCGTTCTCGGCATAGCACTCGTCGCGCCCCGCGCCGTGTTCACCATCCCCGCGGCGGCCGCATTCTCGACCTTCGCCATACCCCACTTCTTCTTCCACGTGACCCACCTCGACCACGCCACCCGTGGCGAGGCCGTGTTCCTCACGGCTGCCAATGCCGTCGTCGCCCTGCTCGGCCTTCTCGTCATCGCCCTGACACTTGTCCGCGACGCGAGGCATCGCCGACGGCACGGCGTCGAACGGCCCCGGAGCGGAACCGCCAGCGGATAATCGACTGGCAGCAGAGCCGACCGCCCGACAGCCCAGTGGGACAGGTGATGGGGAAAGAAGAGCCAGTCGGGTTGCTGAGGGCGCCCGGGGAGCGACAGCCGGTGGCGCTGCTGGAGCTGTTCTTCGACCTGGCCTTCGTCTTCGCCCTCACCCAACTGTCCCGAGTGCTGGTCTCGAATCTGACCTGGTCGGGCGCCTACCAGACCTTCGTGCTGCTGCTCGCGCTGTGGTGGATCTGGACCGTCACGGCGTGGCTGACGAACCGGCTGGACCCCCGCCGTCCCGCGGTTCAGCTGGTCGTCCTGGGGACCATGATCGCCAGCCTCGTGATGGCAGCCGTGTTGACCGACGCCTTCGGCGAGCGTGGCCTCGTCTTCGCGAGCGTTTCCGCCGTACTTCACCTCGCGGTGCCGCTGTTCCTCACCGTCGCCCTGCCCGAGCCAGAACGGCGCACCGCATGGCGAATACTGGTCTGGTCCACCGGCACCGCTGCCCTCTGGTTCGCCGGCGGTCTCACCGGCGGCGCCATACGTGGCGTGTTGTGGACCCTCGCCGCGGCTCTCGACTACGCCGCATTCACGCTCCGATTTCCCACACCACGGCTCGGGCGGGTAACCGCACCCGAGTGGCCTGTCTCCGCCGAGCATCTGGCGGAGCGTCACCGCCAACTCTTCATCATCGCCCTCGGCGAGCTGATCCTCGTCACGGGCCTTACCTCCACCCGGACCGATTTCACCGCCGACCGAACCACCGCCTTCGCAGCGTCGATCCTCAGCACCGTGCTCTTCTGGAGGATCTACGTCCACCGCGCCGGAGAACTACTGGACGACGCCATCGCCGTCGCCGCTGATCCCGTGCGGCTGACCCGTCCCATGGCACTCGCCCACCTGACGATGGTGGCCGGTGTCGTCGTCACCGCCGTCGGCGACGAACTCGTGATCACCCACCCGGTCGGCCACGGCCACCCGACGTGGGTCGTCGTCCTCCTCGGCGGGCCCGCGCTGTTCGTAGCGGGACGGGCCCTCCTGGAGCACACAGTCTTCGGCCGTGTCTCGCCGGACCGACCGATCGCCCTGCTCACGCTGCTCGTGCTGTCAGCACCGCTGCTGTTCGCCCCACCACTGCTGGCCACCGTCGCGGTCGCCGCAGTCCTCGCCGCCATCGTCCTCATCGACACGAGGCGCGCACACAGGTCCCCACTCAGACCGGCCACCCCACGGGACACGTAGCCACGCTGACGCGGTCCGGGCGGCGGTCATCCGCCTCGACGGCACGTCCGCGCCGGTTGCGTCTCGGGGAGCAGGCATTGCGAAGCACCACTTTCGTCCATGTCGGAGGAAAGTTCGGTCGAACGCGATGAAAGCTATAGACACATGGCCATGTCTTTTGTAGCGTCGGCCACATCGATGGTGTTTCGTCGCGGTTAACCGCCACGTTGGCGGCCCTGCTGCCGGCCGACACCCGACCGTCACCTGTCCCCTACCACGTCCTCCGCCCGTCCCCGACCACGCAGCCGCAGGCCGCCAGCACTACCCGGCGCCGCGGTGGCGGCGTGCGCAGGGCACGGGCGGCTCAGCCATGCCCGCACACAGGTCCAGCAGGGAGTAGTTGACCCCTCGACCTGCCCCGGTCCGGTCCCGAGCACAAGGAGAGGCAGATGAAGAGACGACTCGCGCTCGCCATAGCGGGTTTGACGACCACGGCACTCGTCGCCACCCCCACCGTCGCGACAGCCGCGCCCGACGCGGCCAGCCCACCGCCGGACAGCGACTTCCAGAAGGTGACCCTCAACGACCACCCGGGCGAGCCGATGGACCTCGCGGTGCTGCCCGACAACCGGGTGCTGCACGTGACCCGCGCCGGGGAGGTCTGGCTGCACGACTCCGCAACCGGCCGCAACACGATCGCCGCGACCCTGGACGTCTACCGGCACGATGAGGAGGGCCTGCAGAACGTCGCGATCGATCCGAACTTCGGCAGAGCCGGCAACAACTGGGTCTACCTGTACTACTCCCCGCCGATGAACACCCCGGTCGACGACCCGTCGACCCCGGACGTCAACGAGGGCGACGCGCCGGCCTGGGGCACCGCCGCGGACTTCGCGAAGTTCAAGGGCGCCATCCGGCTCTCCCGGTTCCGGCTGGTCAAGGACAAGCTGGACCTGTCCACCGAGCAGCAGATTCTCGACGTACCGGTCGACCGGGGCATCTGCTGCCACGTCGGCGGCGACATCGGCTTCGACGCCAAGGGCAACCTGTACCTGTCCACCGGGGACGACACCAACCCGTTCGAGTCCGGCGGCTACGCGCCGCTGGACGAGCGCCCGGGCCGGAACCCGGCGTACGACGCGCAGCGCACCGCGGCCAACACCAACGACCTGCGCGGCAAGATCCTGCGCATCACGGTCGGCCAGAACGGCGGGTACAGCATCCCGGACGGCAACCTCTTCCCGGAGGGCACGGCCGGCACCCGTCCCGAAATCTACCTGATGGGCCTGCGCAACCCGTTCCGGATCGAGCTGAACCGCGAGACCGGCGACCTGTACGTCGGCGACTACTCGCCGGACGCCGGCGCGCCGGACCCGCTGCGCGGGCCGGCCGGGCACGGCAAGTGGCTCGCCGCGCGCAAGGCCGGCAACTACGGCTGGCCCTACTGCGCCACCCCGCAGCTGCCGTACGTGGACTACGACTTCGCCACCGGCCGGTCCGGGGCGCCGTTCAACTGCGCCGCGCCGGTCAACGAGTCACCGCACAACACGGGGCTACGGAACCTGCCCCCGGTGCAGCAGCCGCAGGTCTGGTACAACTACGGCCCGTCGGCGCAGTTCCCGGAGCTGGGCACCGGCGGCATCGGCCCGATGGCCGGGCCGGCGTACCAGTTCGCCCGACCGACGACGCAGGGGCGCGCCCCGGTCGCGTGGCCGGCGTACTACGACGGCATGCCGCTGTTCCACGAGTGGACCCGGGACTACGTGAAGGGCTTCCGGCTGAACTCCGGCGGCGCGCTGACCGGTATCGAGCCGGTGCTCCCCTCGGTCACCTTCGACAACCCGATGGACCTGGAGTTCGGCCCGGACGGCGCGCTCTACGTGCTCGAGTACGGCGACGGCTACTTCAGCGAGAACCCGGACGCGCAGCTCGCCCGGATCGACTACACCGGCTGGACGGGCAACCACACCCCGGTCCCCCAGGCCTCGGCCACGCCCACGAACGGCGTCGCCCCGCTGACCGTCACGTTCTCCAGCGAGGGCACCACCGACTACGACGGCGACCGGCTGAAGTACGCGTGGGACTTCGACAACGACGGCAAGGTCGACTCGCGCGAGTCGAACCCGACGTTCACGTACCGGGAGAACGGCCTCTACAACGCCACGCTCAACGTCAGCGACCCCGGCGGTCTCTCGGCGTCCGCCTCGGTCCGGATCGTGGTCGGCAACGCCGCGCCCGTGGTGGAGCTGGTCAAGCCGGCCGACGGTCAGCCGTTCGCCTTCGGCGACACGGTGCAGTTCGAGGTACGGGTGAGGGACGACCAGCCCGTGGACTGCTCCCGCGTCAGCGTCACCTACGTCCTCGGCCACGACCAGCACGGACACCCGCAGACCACTGCCAACGGCTGTACCGGCTCGATCCAGACGACGGTGCCGTCCGGCCACGACCCGGAGAACGACAACCTCACCGCGGTGTTCGTCGCGTCCTACACCGACCCCGGCGGTGACGGCCTGCCCTCCCTGACCGGCACCGACCAGGTCGTCCTGGTCCCCACCGCATAGCACGTGAGAAGGAGGAACCATGTGTTACGGATACGACGGGATGGCCGCGCTGCGGCGCTCCGTTGACCGGCGCAGCCTGCTGCGCGGCTCCCTGGCCACCCTCGCCGGCCTCGGGCTCGCGGCGTCCGGCGTCGGCGCGACGGCCGCGTCGGCCACCACCCACCGCACCGGGCGGCACCACGTACCCCCAGGCATGATCAGCATGCAGCTCTGGACGGTGCGCGACGCCCTCTGGGGTTCGCCCGGCTACGACGCCACCCTCAGCCACCTCGCGCGGATAGGGTATCCGCGCGTGGAGCTGGCGCTCGGCTACTTCGGCCGGACCGCCGCCCAGCTGCGCCAGTTCCTCGACGGCATCGGCATC
Organism: Micromonospora sp. NPDC023966; assembly: GCF_040639095.1. Classification (NCBI taxonomy): domain Bacteria; kingdom Bacillati; phylum Actinomycetota; class Actinomycetes; order Micromonosporales; family Micromonosporaceae; genus Micromonospora; species Micromonospora sp. NPDC023966. The sequence goes on from NZ_JBEZZJ010000031.1 coordinate 20,656, forward strand.
GAGGCAAGCTCCAGCCACGACGGGATCAGCGGCAGCGCGGCCGAGCTGGAGCAGAAGATCCAGAACGCGGTCACCCTGGGCCAGCAGTTCATCGTGGTGCCGTACCTGTACTCCGAGAGCGCGGACGACTGGAAGCGCTGGGCGGAGCAGATGAACACCGAGGCCGCCGCCGCGCGGGCGGCCGGCCTGCGCTACGGCTACCACAACCACGCCCACGAGTTCACCATCGACCTCGGCGGTGGCAAGCGGCCCTGGGACGTGCTGACCGCGGAACTCGATCCCCGGCTCGTGCACCTGGAGGTCGACCTCTACTGGGCGGTCACCGGCGGCATCAACTCCGGTGACGGCGTCGCGGATCCCGAGGGCTTCACCCTGGACGTCATCCGCTCCGCGCCGCAGCGCGTCCTGCAGTACCACGTCAAGGACCGGGACGCCTCCACCGGCGACATGGCCGACCTGGGCACCGGGACGATCGACTTCGCCCGGATCTTCCGGGAGCACTCCGTGCTGGAGTACATCGTCGAGAACGACACCCCCGACGTGACGCCGCAGCAGACGGCCGAAGTCGGCTACCGCTACCTGCGCAAGCTGCGGTTCTGAGGAACCGCCGGGAGGAGTGCTGACGGACACCAGGACCGGCCGGAATTGCCGGCTCTGGTGTCCGGCCACCATTTTGTTGTCGACATTCAACTGACCACCGATAACCACTCCCCTCCGCCCGAGGGAGTGGTTATCGGCGTGCCATGAAACCGCCGCAGTGGCCGAAATGCGGACGCCGCCGCAATATTGACCCGCCGAAATGGATCTCGTAGGGTTCAGGAAACGTGGAAAGCGCTTTCTTACCACCGTCCCCACCAAGGAGCGCGTGTATGAGACGCCAACGCACGCTACTGTTCGCCCTGCTCGCGGCCATCACACTCCTGTTGCCGAGCACGGCAGCGGCCGCCACCGAATCCGCGACCGACGCCAATTTCCGGGTGCTGGTCTTCTCCAAGGTCACGAACTTCTACCACGACTCCATTCCGGCCGGCGTCACCGCCATCCGGCAACTCGGCGAACAACAGGGGTTCGAAGTCGAGGCGACCACCGACGCGGGCGCGTTCACCGATGCCAACCTCGCCCGCTTCGACGCCCTCGTGTTCAACAACACCAATTCCACCCCGGCGTCCGGCGACCTCCTCGACGCCGACCAGCGGGCCGCGCTCCAGAAGTTCATCCGTAACGGTGGTGGCTGGGTCGGCCTGCACGCCGCGTCGGCGAGCGAGCGGGACTGGTCGTGGTACGAGGGACTGGTCGGGACCATCTTCGACCAGCACGCGGACTACTCCGTCACGGGCGGCACCTTCCCGGGCCGGATCAAGGTCCTCGACCACGCCCACCCGTCCACCAAGGACCTGCCGGAGCTCTGGGAGCGCAGCGAGGAGTGGTACAACTGGCGGGCCAACCCCACCGGCAAGGTCCACACCCTCGCCCAGATCAAGGTGCGCGACGGCATTCCCGGGCTGAACGAGGGGGTCGACCACCCGTACTCGTGGTGCCAGAACTACGACGGCGGCCGGTCCTGGTTCACCGCCGGCGGGCACAGCGCCTCGTCGTTCCAGGAGCCGGCCTTCCTCCAGCACCTGCTCGGTGGCATCAGGTGGGCCGCGGGCGCCGCTCCCGGTGACTGCGGCGCCACCAGGACGAACAACTTCGAGCGGGTCCCGCTGGTCAACCAGGATCTCTCCGACCCGTTCGAGCTGGCCGTGGCGCCGGACCGCCGGGTCTTCTACATCGAGCGCACCGGCGCGCTGAAGGTCGTCGACCAGGAGACCCTCACGGTCACCACGCTGCTGGACTTCGCGTACACGCCGGAGCAGACCAGTCAGTCCGACGGCCTGCTCGGCATGACGCTGGATCGGCACTTCGCCCAGAACAACTGGCTCTATCTGCTCTGGTCCGACCGGGTGGAGAAGCAGCTGAACCTGTCGCGGTTCACCGTCGACGGCGACACCGTCAGCCCTGACTCGGAGAAGCGCCTGCTCACCATCCCCACCTGGCGCGGTGAGGCCCGGGCCAACTCGCACATGGGCGGCTCGGTGACGATGGACCAGCAGGGCAACCTGTACGCGGCCATCGGTGACAACACCGACCCGTTCGAGTCCAGCGGCTTCAACCCGATCGACGAGCGGGCCGGCCGCCGCGCGTACGACGCGCAGGGCACCGCCGGCAACACCAACGACCTGCGGGGCAAGATCCTGCGGATCAAGCCCCTGCCCAACGGCGGGTACGCCGTCCCGGACGGCAACCTGTTCGCCCCGGGCACGCCCAGGACCAGACCCGAGATCTACGCCATGGGCATGCGGAACCCGTTCCGCATCACGGTCGACTCCAAGACCAGCGCGCTGCTCGTCGCCGACTACGGCCCCGACGCCCGGGCCGCCAACCCCAACCGTGGGCCGGAAGGGACCGTGGAGTTCAACCGGATCACCAGCGCCGGCAACTACGGCTGGCCCTACTGCATCGGCAACAACATCCCGTTCAACGACTACGACTTCGCCACCTCGACCTCCGGACCGAAGTTCAACTGCGCCGCGCCGGTCAACGACTCCCCCAACAACACCGGCCTGACCAACCTCCCCGCGGCCAAGCCGGCGCTGGTCTGGTACGCCTACTCCGCCTCCCCTCAGTTCCCGGAGCTCGGCACGGGCGGCGGCGGCCCCATGAGCGGGCCGGTCTACGACTACGACCCGTCCAACCCGCGGCTCACCAAGTTCCCCCAGTACTTCGAGGGCAAGTGGATCGTCTACGAGCTGACCCGGCGGTGGTTCAAGACGCTGTCGATCCACGAGACGGCCCAGACCTTCAGCGATCCCCGCTTCGGCCCCACCAAGCCCGGTGACCTGCAGTCCATCAACGGGATCCTCGGCAACATGTCGTGGATCCAGCCGTTCGAGGCGGAGTTCGGGCCGGACGGCTCCCTCTACGTCATCGACTTCGGCGAGGGCAGCGGCAGCGGTCGGGGCGGCAGCAACGAGGGCGCGGGCATCTACCGCATCGACTACGTCGCCAACAGCCGACCCCCGGTGGCCAAGCTCAGCGTCGACAAGGACACCGGACCCGCGCCGCTGACCGTCGCCTTCTCCAGCGCCGGCTCCAGCGGGCCGGACGGCACCGCGATCACCTACGCCTGGGACTTCGACGGCAACGGCAGCGTCGACTCCACCGCCGCCAACCCCAGCCACACCTACGACACACCGGGCCGGTTCACCGCCCGGCTCACCGTCACCGCCACCAACGGGCAGACGGCCGTCGCCGTACAGGAGATAACCGCCGGCAACACACGGCCGACCGTGACCCTCAGCGTCCCCGACGGCGCCTTCTTCGACTTCGGTGACCGCATCCCCTACACGGTGACGGTCACCGACCCGGAGGAGAGCAGCATCGACTGCACCAAGGTGGTCGTACAGACCCAGCTCGGCCACGACTCACACGCCCACCCGCTGGACAACTACGTCGGATGCAGCGGGGTGGCCGTGACCGAGAGCAACGGCGGCGACGGGCACGGCCCGGGCCAGAACCTCTACACGCTGCTCTCCGCGCAATACACCGACGGCGGGGCGAACGGGGCGCCGGAGCTGGTCGGCTCGACCCGGGCGGAGCTGCAGACCAAGAGCAAGGAGGCCGAGCACTTCGACGGCCAGAGCGGCATCCAGGTGCTCGACCGTGCGACGGCCAGCGCCGGCAAGCGCGTCGGAGACATCGATCACGGCGAGTGGATCAACTTCGGCCCGGTCAACCTCCGGAACATCGACTCGGTCACCGTCGGGGTCGCCTCGGGCAGCAGCGGCGGCGACATCGAGTTCCGGGCCGACTCCCCCACCGGTCAGCTCCTCGGCCGGGCCACCATCGGCGGCACCGGCGGCTGGGACAACCTCGTCTCGCCCACCGTCGAGCTGACCGATCCGGGCCGCACGACCACCCTGCACCTGGTCTTCGTCAACCCGAACCAGACGGGTGGCACCCCCGACCTGATGGCGCTGGACTGGCTGCGCTTCAACGGCGCCGGGGTACGCGAACAGACCGAAGCCACGGTTTCGGCCTCGGCCACACCCACCACCGGCACCGCGCCGCTGGCGGTCGCGTTCACCGGGACCGCCTCGCCGGCGGCCGGACGCACCATCACCGATCACGCGTGGGACTTCGGCGACAACTCGACCGCCGTGCACGGAGCGTCGGCCAGTCACACGTACGCCCGCAAGGGCACCTACACGGCACGGCTGACCGTCACCGACAACCTCGGGGCGACCCTGTCCTCGACCGTGGTCGTGACGGTGAGCTGAGCCTCACGGGTGGCGGGGCGGCGCTCCGCCCCGCCACCACCGACCCGGCGCGGCCCCCGACAGCCTCCAGCAGCCGCCATCCGTGGCGCTGCCCCTCTGTGGCCTGACCACCTGCCCCTCCGACTTCCGGGAGACAACCATGAACTCCAGCTTCGCCCGCCCGTCCCACCATCGACCGCGAGCCCGTCACCTGCTCGCCGTGTCGCTCGCCGCGACACTCCTGCCGCTCACCGCGGCTCCGGCGTCGGCCGCCGAACCCGAGACGCCCGCCGCGGAACAGGTCACCGCCGACCTCTGCCCGTGGGGCTACACCACCTCGTCCACGGTCTTCTTCGGCCGTGCCGGCGCCGACTCGGGCGTACCCAACCGCGACCTCGGTGACGGATGCACAATCCTGGACGCCATCTGGGCGAAGGCCCCGTTCGCCGACCACGGCAGCTTCGTGAGCACCGTCAGCAGCCTGACCAACACGCTCCGCCAGGACGACGTCATCACACCCGAGGAGAGCGCGAGCATCGTACGAGCGGCGGCCGGCTCCGAGATCGGCACACCGCAGCCGGCATCGGGGACCCGCGCGCTACCCGACGACCGCATCGGCCTCGTCCTCTACACAGTCCGGGCCACCATGCCGACCGCACCCGAAGCCACCCTCGGCGCGCTCGCCGCCTGCGGCTACCGCAACGCCGAACCGTCGGGCGCGGTCAACAGTTTCTACGGCAAGACGGCCACCGCGCTCGCGCCCCTCGTGGCCGACGCCGGATTGGCCGTTCCCTCCATCGGGATCGGCCTCGGCGACCTCCAGAACAACCTCGACGGCGTCATCGCCAACGCCAAGGCGTTCGGCGCAAAGTACGTCCGCATCTCCGGATCGGGCTCGTGGACCCTCGCCGACTACTCCAAGGTGGCCGCGACCCTCAACACCGTCGGCGCCACGCTCAAGCAGGCCGGCATCACCGTCGCGTACCACAACCACGGCTTCGAGTTCACCGCCCAGAACGGCGTACGCGGCTACGACGTGCTGGTCCGCGAGACCGACCCGAACCTGGTGGCCATGGAGCTCGACCTGTACTGGGCGTCCAGCGTCGGCGCCGACCCGGTGGAGCTGATCAAGCAGTACCCGGGCCGGTTCTCGCTGTTCCACGTCAAGGACATGGCCGCGAACGGGTCCTTCGCCGACGTGGGCGAGGGCACCATCGACTTCGCCCGCATCTTCGCCTACAGAGAGATGAGCGGCGTCGACCTTTACCTGACCGAGAACGACAGCCCCCGCCCGGACGGCGTCTCGTCGGCCTGCGACAGCTACGCCAACCTCCGCGCCCTGCGCTACTGACGACTCCCACGGATTAGCCCGCTCCGGCCGACCCGGTGTGTCGGCCGGAGCGGGCGATCTTCTGTTTACCGAGATGTGGGGCTCTAATCCGGCCGGTTCTGCTGCTCGAAGTACTGGGCGCACTCAAACTGCTCGCGCACCTCCGCAACACCCCGCTCCAGGTAGTGCGGCGCCGACGCTGACGTGAACGCGGCGATCAACGTCAGGGACGCCGCCGAGGCAGCGACCCCACTCACCGGGCGGGCAGTCCGGGACAGGAGCCACTCGGCACCCTGTCGACCACCCACCCAGCGTCGGCGACGTACGGCGCTGGAAGCGGGAATCTCCCGCCTCTAGGCGGGAGGGGATGTCAATACCTGACTGAGAACGACAGCCCGCGTCCGGACGACGTCTCGTCGGCCTGCGACAGCTAACGCCAACCTCCGCGCCCTGCGCTACTGACATCTCCGAGGCACGGGACCTGACCCTTGTTCATCCAGGCCCGCCACCCGGACACTGGTCATCGCCCGTACCGTCCACAGCTCCTCGACCCGCCCGAGTCGCACCCGCCCACTGCGGAAGGAAAGCCATGACCGCAGAGGTCCACCCCACCAAGAGTCAAGGCCCGAAGCCCGGCGCTGGCGGGCCGGCCGGCCTGCCCGTCGAGCTCAACGGCATCAACGTGATCGCGGAGGAGGAACGCAGAGGCCGACCCCGCGACCTGTTCTGGCCATGGTGCGCCGCGAACATCGCCGTCCTGGGCATCAGCTACGGCTCATTCTTCCTCGGCTTCGGCGTCTCCTTCTGGCAGGCGACGTTCGCCGGGGTGCTCGGCACCGTCGTCTCGTTCCTGCTCGTGGGCTTCGTGTCGCTGGCCGGCAAGCGCGGCTCGGCGCCCACGATGATCCTCAGCCGGGCCCCGTTCGGCGTACGCGGCAACGCCTTGCCGACGGCCATCAGCTACGTCCTGCTCGTCGGCTGGGAGACCGTGCTCTGCGCCCTCGCCACGCTGGCCACGGCGACCGTCTTCGACCGGCTGGGCTGGGGCAGCGGCATCCTCACCAAGGTCGTCGCGTTCCTCGTCGTGGCCCTGATCGTCGTGCTCGCCGGGGTCCTCGGCTTCGACGCCATCATGCGCCTGCAAGGCATCATCACCATCGCCACCGCGGTTCTGACCGTCGGCTACGTCGCGCTGACCGCCGACCACGTCTCCTGGGCCGCGGTGTCGTCGGTGCCGAGCGGCTCCGTCGAGGCGTTCATCGGCACTCTCATCTTCGCGATGACCGGCTTCGGCCTCGGCTGGGTCAACTCCGGCGCCGACTACGCCCGCTACCTGCCGCGCGGCGCGTCGAGCCGAGGCGTCGTCGGCTGGACCACGTTCGGTGCGAGCGTGGCGCCCGTGGTCCTGGTGGTCGACGGCCTGCTGCTCGCCGCCTCCGACCAGCAGCTCAGCAGCGCGATCGCCGCCGACCCCATCGGCGCCCTGACGGCGCTCGTCCCTACCTGGTACCTCGTGCCGTTCGCGATCGTCGCCATCCTCGGCCTCATCGGCGGCGCGGTCCTGGACATCTACTCGTCGGGTCTGGCGCTGCTCACCCTCGGGCTGCGTGCGCCGAGGTGGGTGGCGGCGGGCATTGACGGCGTCCTGATGATCCTCGGCACCATCTACGTCGTCTGGATCGCCAGCAGCTTCATCGGTCCCTTCCAGGGCTTCCTCATCACCCTCGGCGTGCCGATCGCCGGCTGGTGCGGCGTGTTCCTCGCGGACCTCGCGCTGCGCAGGCAGGCGTACGCGGAGGCGGACCTCTACCGGCACGAAGGCCGATACGGCTCGATCGGCGCGGCGGCGGTCGGGCTCGTCGTCGCCGGCACCGCCGTCGGCTGGGGCCTGGTAACCAACAGCTTGGCCTCGTGGCTGTCCTGGCAGGGCTACCTGCTCTCGGCAACGGGCCTCGGCGGAAGGACCGGAGGCTGGGCGTACGCGAACCTCGGGGTGGCGGTTTCCTTCGCCATCGGCTTCCTCGGCTACCTGCTGCTCGGTCGGCGCCGCGTCCGCGACCAGGAACGCACCGCCTGATCCGGCATTGGCTCCGCTGCCTGCCACACCTATGACAGGCAGCCGGGGCCTCGTGCGACCCGGAAGCGTAGGTGGGTCACGTTTCCAGTGACCGGCTTTCCTTCCGCGATCAGCTCGGCCTGCTCGCCGGCGAACAGTGGCGTTCCCTCACCCAGCAGGAGCGGAATCAGGTGGATGCGTACCTCGTCGAGCAGATTCGCCCTGAGCAACTGGCGGGCGACATCGGCCCCGAGCACCAGGACGTCCTTGTGTCCAGCGGCCTGCTTGGCGCGCCGCACCGCGGCCTGCATCCCGTCGAAGGCAAACGTTCCGCCGTTGTTGCCGAGCAGGTCCTGCCTCGCCCGGTGGGTCACCACGAAGCTGGGGACGCCGGGCCATGGCGTACCGCCCCACGGTCCGAGGCCGAGATCGAAGGTGCGTCGCCCGATGACCGTCGCTCCGACGGCCGCGTCCACTTCTCGGCGCACCGCGGCGTCGATCTCGCCCTCGGGCCCTTGCTCGGCCATCCATGCGTGTAGGCGTTCGCCGCCATCCCCCATCGGCTCTGCCTCGCAGACGTTCGGCCCAGCCGTGAAACCGTCCAGGGACATCGACACGTCCAGCACGACCTTGCCCATCGCTGACCTCCGCCACACTGTCGGCACCACCGTCCGGCGCCGTCAGGAGATAGTCGGAGCCGACCCGGCAGTCCCGACATCGGCTCTCGAGAATGGGGTGCGGCGTTCGTTTCGCAGCCGGCCGGCCCTTTGCGGCGAGGAGCACGGCGACGGCTCAGGCTGGGCCGGAGCCGTCGCCGCGGTCCCCCGTCGTCAGTCGCGCGCCCAACGGCCGACGACGGCCGCCGCGCCGCCGCCCCGGCGTACGGGCTCGGCCGCGGCGAGCAGCCGGCCGTCCGCCAGGAACTCGATACCGGTCGCCGCACCGATCTCCGCTGTGGGCGAGAACGCGTGGCCCGGCGGGAGGCCGGTGGCGTACCCGGTGATGAAGGCCGGCTCCGCCTGGGTGCTGGCGCCGTTGCGCTGCGACGCCCGCGGCGCGGCGAGGGCCTGCGGCAGCGTCATACCCCGGTCGATCCGGTTGACCAGCATCTGCAGGACGGTGGTGATGATCGTCGCGCCGCCGGGCGAGCCGACAGCCAGGAACGGCCGGCCGTCGGCGAGCACGATCGTGGGTGACATTGAGCTGCGCGGGCGCTTGCCCGGCCCCGGGAGGTTCGGGTCGGTTGCGGCGCCCTGGGTCGGCGCGAAGTTGAAGTCGGTCAGCTCGTTGTTGAGCAGGAATCCCCGGCCGGGCACGACCATGCCGTTGCCGCCGGTCGCCTCGATGGTCAGCGTGTATTCAACAACGTTGCCCCACCGGTCGGCCACGGTCAGGTTGGTGGTGCCGGTGCGGTCGTCGCGGACGTCGGCGACCGCCGCGGCCGAGCAGCCGCCGTAGGTGCCGTCGGGGACGCCGGGCGCGACCGGCTTGGGCAGCGCCGCCGACGGGTCGATCAGGCAGGACCGCTCCTTGGCGTACGCGTCGCTGAGCAGCTCACGGAGCACGTTCTGCTGAGTGTGGTCGCCGACGTACCGGTTGCGGTCGGCGAACGACAGCGCGCTGGCCTCCAGGTAGTGGTGCATCGCCTGGGTCGCGGTCATGGACCGCAGGTCGAACTGCTCGAGGATGTTGAGCGCCTCCCCCACGGCGGTGCCACCGCTGGACGGGGTGGGCATGCCGTACACCTCGAGGCCGCGGTAGTCCGACCGAGTCGGCTCGGGGAAGCGGGTGCGGTATGCGGCCAGGTCGGCGGCGGTCATGCCGGCCGGGCGGATCGGGTACGGCCACGAGCCGACCGGCTGCGCCGCCAATGGCGGGTGCTGCACGGTCGCGACCACATCGCGACCGACCTCGCCGCGGTAGAAGACGTCCGTGCCCCGCTTGGCAATCAGCCGGTACGTCCCGGCGAGGTCCGGGTTGCGGAAGGTGCTGCCGACCGCCGGCGGCTGCCCGCCGGGCAGGTACAGCGCGCTGGTCGAGCTGAACTGGCCGAACGCCGCCTGGTTCCCGGCGATCTGACCGGCGAAGGTCTCGTCGACGGGGAAGCCGTCCTCGGCGACCCGCGCGGCGGGCGTGAGTAGCTGCGCGAGCGACCGGGTGCCCCAGCGGTCCAGCGCGTCCTGCCAGGTGAGCAGGGTGCCCGGGACACCGACCGACAGCCCGCTGATCCGGGCCTCGTCGAACCGGTACGGCCCTCCGGTGGCCGGGTCGATGAAGGTGGTCTCGCTCATCGAGGCTGGTCCGGCCTCGCGGCCGTCGATGGTGTGCACCCGCCGGCTCTTCGCGTCGTAGAAGACGAAGAAACCCCCACCGCCGACGCCGGCCGAGAAGGGTTCGGTGACGCCAAGGGTCGCCGCGGCGGCGACCGCCGCGTCGACCGCGTTGCCACCGCGCCGCAGGACGTCCAGGCCGACGGCCGTGGCGGTGGCGTCCACGGTGGAGACCGCTCCCCCGTACCCGACGGCCACCGGCTCCTTCGGCGGCGCGGCCGGCTTCGCCTGGGCGGGAACGGCGGTCCCGGCCACGAGCGTGGCCAGGGCGATGGTCGCGGTGACGAGGGCCCGAGGTCTCATCTGGCCTCCCAGATCGACATAGGTGAACCTACTGCCTACTCCACCGATGGAGGGCGGGCAACCCGAGGAGCACTTTCAACCACAGGGTTGACGGATGGTTCGTCTGCTGCCTACCGTCCTTTAAACCATCGGGTTGAAAGGGAGGGCGGATGACCACAGACACGCTGTCCCGGGCCTTCGCCGCCCTCGCGGATCCGACCCGGCGCGACATGGTGGCCCGGCTTTCGGAGGGCGACGCGACCGTAAGCCAGCTGGCCGAGCCGTACCGGATGACGCTGCAGGCGGTCTACAAGCACCTGCGGGTGCTCGAGGAGGCCGGGCTGGTCAGCCGACCGGGTGGACCGCAGCCCCGGCCGGTGCGCCTGGAGGTCCAGGCCTTCGACCTGATGGACACCTGGATCGAGCGCCACCGGAGCCGCGTCGAGCAGCGCTATCGCCGCCTTGACGCCGTTTTGGCGGAGTTGAAGGGAGACGACGATGGACAGAATCACGGAGACAGCAATCGAAGCCGATCCGAGGCTGCCGGTCATCCGGATGAGTCGTGACTTTGCGGCAACGCCCGAGCAGCTGTTCCGCGCCCACACCGATCCCGTGTTGTTCGCCCGGTGGGTGGGTCCCGACGCGATGGCCACCCGGATCGAGCACTGGGACGCGTCTACCGGCGGCAGCTGGCGGTACGTCTCGGTGCACGACGGCACGGAGTACTGGTTCCGCGGCTGCTTCCACGAGGTACGGCCGGACCGCATCGTGCAGACCTTCACGTTCGAGGGCGAGCCCGACGGAGTCGCGCTGGAGACGTTGTCGTTCGAGGACCTGGGCGACGGCCGTACGCGGCTGCGGACGCAGTCCCTGGTCGACAGCTTCGAAGGCCGCGACGCGTGGCTGCGCAGCGGCATGGAGGTCGGTGTCAACGAGGGTTACGCGAAGGTCGAGCGGATGATCATCGATGGCGCTGTCTGACCGCCCGGCCGAGCGGCACCGCCAGGTTGCCGGGCTGTTCACCGGCCGGGTCCGGGGCACCCGATCGTGGGACGTGCCATCCCCGGTCGCCGGCTGGACCGCCCGCGACGTGGTACGTCACCTGACCGAATGGTTCCCAGGATTTCTCGCCTCCGGCGCCGGCATCGAACTGCCCCAGGGGCCATCCCTGAACGAAGACCCGGTCGCCGCCTGGCAGATTCACTGCGATGCCGTGCAGGCGGTGCTGGACGATCCGGAGACAGCGCACCGACACCTCACCAACCCGCACATCGGCAGCCTGCCGCTGGCGTCCGCGATCGACCGGTTCTACACCACCGACGTGTTCATGCACACCTGGGATCTCTCCAGGGCCACCGGCCAGGACGACACGCTGGACCCGGAGTTCTGCGCTCTACTCCTCGGTGGGATGGAGCAGATGGAGGAGGTCATCCGCTCCTCCGGCCAGTACGGCCCGCGAGTGGCGGTGCCCGAGGACGCGGATGCCCAGACCAAACTGCTGGCTTTCATCGGCCGGGACCCGTTCTGGTCGAAGCCCTGAGCCGAACCCCGCCGTTGAGTGCCAGACTTGCCCACCACCCGATCGCTACCGCGGCTGATCGCCCTGCGCCTGGCCGGGCCAGGCCTGGGTGGCGGGCCCGTACTGCGGCGCCGCGGGAGGGTACGGCGGATACTGCGGCGGTCCGGCCTGCGGGTAGGGCGGGTAGGCCTGGTGGGGCTGCGGCACGGGGCCCGGCTGCAGGGCCGCGACCTGCTCGGCGAAGCGGTCGTGCGCGCGGCGGACGTGCACCGTGCTGCCGTCGTTGGACACGTATCCAGAGGCGATCGGGCCGTTGGCGGCGGTGCTGGCCACGCCGAGCCCCGCGATGAGCAGCAGCACGAAAACCAGCACGATCGAGCCGGCGGTCGAGTCGTTAGGCGCCATCAGGGCGGACAGCGCTACCGCGCCGACGACCGCGAGCACCACCAGGCCGACGCCGATGAACAGGCGGCGGGTGCGCAACCTGCCGCAGTCGGCGCAGAAGGGCCAGGTCGGCGCCTTGACGCGCTTCTGCAGTACGGCGGCGACGATGGCGAACGGCAGCACTCCGAACAGAAGCAGAACGTAGACCCACTTCGGCGTGTAGGACCGGAACACCGTCTTGCGCCGGCGGGTCGCGGGCTGACCGTGACGGGCACATACCTCGGGTACGGCTCCAGCGGTGACCGCCTGAGCGGGGAGATCGACTGTCATGGCGTCTCCATCGAAAGGTTCTGCGGCGTGGGCCGTGGCATCGCGGCTGTACCCGGAATCGGCGCCGGCCAATCGCCGGTCGACCCGTCGCCACTACCGGGCCAGGACGTCCACGGCGAGTTCTCGCACCACCGACTCGTCCACCTCGACGCCGAGCCCCGGCCCGGTCGGCACCCGGGCGACGCCGTCCTTCACCTCGACGGTCGCCCCGGTGGCGTAGGAGGAGGTGAGGAACTGCCGCCCGTTGAGGTCGACCGGCGTGTCGATGCCGTACGCGGCGAACAGGTGCAGCGACGCGGCCAGGCCGAGGTCGGAGTCGGTGAGCCCCGACCCCATCAGGCGCACCCCGGCGTCCTCGGCGAGGGCGCAGAGCCGTCGCGACAGCGTGAGCCCGCCGCTGCGCTGCACCTTGGCGATCGCCACGTCCACCGCGTTGAGCTTCACGAAGGTCGCCAGGTCGCTCGGGTGGCGCAGGCTCTCGTCGAGCGCGACCGGAATCGGGCAGGTCTCCCGTAGCCGGCGCTGCCCGGCGACGTCGTTGGCCGGTAGCGGCTGTTCGAAGGCGGTGACGTCGAGGTCGGCGAGCCGGCGGGCCATGCGCAGCGCGCCGTCGACGGTGTAGCCCTGGTTGGCGTCGACCCACAGCGCGGCGTCGGGCGCGGCCTCGCGGACGGCCCGCACCACGGCGGCGTCCTCGGCTTCGCTGTGCAGGCCGACCTTGACCTTGAACGCCTCGTACCCGAGGCCGCTGCCCTCGGCCACCGCGTCGGCCACTTCCGCGGCCGTCTGCCCGGAGACGATCCAGCCGAGCTGGATGGTTTCCCGGCGGCGTTGCCCCCAGAGCACGCCCACGGACACGCCCAGCGCGCGGCCGAGCAGGTCGTGCAGGGCGACGTCGACGGCGCACTTCGCGAGGGGGGCACCGATGGTGAAGCCGCGGTTGATCGCGCGGTCGAAGGCGGTGGTGACACCGTCGAGGTCCCAGGCGGGGCGGCCGAGGATGGCCGGGGCGAGGTACCGGTCGATGGTGGTGACGATGGACTCGGCGGTCTCGTAGGTCCAGGCGGGGATGGGGGTGGCCTCACCCCAGCCGGCGATGCCGTCGGCGGTGAGCTTGACGAGCACCCGGATGCTGGGCGTGCCGGCGACGGCCACCGAGCCGCCGGAGACGCCGAACGAGCGGATGGTGGGCAGCGCGACGGCGTACGTCTCGACCGCGTCGATGGTCAGGCCGGCCAGGCCGGCGGCGAGCGGGTTCACGAGCCCACCTTCGCGGTGCTGCCGCGCAGGACGACCTCGCCGCCCATCCGCAGGAGCCGGCGCCTTCGTCCGTTGTTCTCGGTCAGCGCCAGCTCCATCGCCTTCTCCCCGAGGCGCTGCAGCGGCAGGGCCACCGTGGTCAGCGCCGGGGTGAGGTCACGGACGATCGGGATGTCGTCGAAGCCGGCGACGGAGATGTCGTTCGGGACGGACAGGCCGTGTTCGCGCAGCGCCGCGCACGCGCCGATGGCCATCACGTCGGTCAGCGCGAACACGCAGGTCGCCGCCGATCCCCGGGCCAGCAGCTCGGACATCGCGCCGTACCCGCCGTCGCGGGTGAAGGGGCCCTCGACGATGTCGGCCGGGTCCAGCGCCACGCCGGCCTTGGCCAGCTCGTCGCGGAAGCCGCCGAGCCGGTCGGCGACGGTGGTGAGCGCCCGCGGGCCGGAGAGCACGGCGAACCGGCGGTGGCCGAGGTCGAGCAGGGCACGCGCCATGGCGCCGGCGCCGGCCCGGTTCTCCGGCAGCACGCTGTCGACCTTCAGGCTGCGGTGCCGACTGACCACCGCGACCCGGCCACCACCGTCCAGGTAGGGCTTCAGCTCGGCCTCCAGCGCCCGCTCCCAGCGGGCGTCCTCGAAGCCGGAGCCGATCAGCAGGATGGCCGGGGCACGTTCGGCGCGCAGCATCGACACGTACGCGATCTCCCGTTCGGGGTCGCGGAAGGTGCTGGCCAGCATGACCAGCAGGTCGTTGTCCCCGGCCACCCGCATGACGCCGCCGGCGACGGCGGCGAAGTAGGGGTCGGTGACGTCGTGGCAGATGACGCCGACGGTGCGGTGGGAGGCGCCGGCCAGGGCCCGAGCGTGCGCGTTCGGCGTGTAGGCCAGCTTCTCTGCGGCCGCGAGGACCCGGTCGCGCAGTTGCGGGGTGACCCGCATGCCGTTGAGCGCCCGGGAGGCGGTGGCCAGCGAGACGTCGGCGGCTCTGGCCACGTCTTCCAAGGTCACGTGCGCCCGTGGCTGCATCGTTTTCCCCCTGCGGAAGTTCTTGACCGGCTTATTTCGGCGTGGTTACCGTAGCACCCTGAAAGCGCTTACTGAAAGCGCATTCAGGGCCGCTTCCCCGTCCTCGCCGGGGTCGCCCGGCCCTGCCGACGGCACGCGCCTACCCAACGGCTGAGTACCCGGAAACCGCCGGCCAGCCAGGGAGAACGGAGGGTCATGGCCGCGCAGAGCACCATCGAGCAAGCGGAGCGCACCGCTCCCGCCGGCGTCACCGCGTCGGCCGCCCACCGCGCGGGCGGGGCGGGCGCCGGCCTGCGCCGGTTCGCCCGGAACACGTGGCGCCCCGCCGCGGTCCTCGTGGCCATCCTGGTCGTCTGGTGGGTGGTCACCGCCGCGGACCTGGTGAAGCCCTACCTGGTCCCGTCACCCGGCACGGCGCTGGACGTCGTCCTCGCCCAGCCGGGCTACTTCCTCCACCACACCTGGATCACCACCTACGAGACGGTGCTGGGCTTCGCGATCGCCATCGTGGTCGGCGTGCTCGCCGCCGTGGTCATGGTCTACTCCCCCACCGTCGAGAAGAGCCTCTACCCGCTGCTGCTGTTCGCCCAGGTCATCCCGAAGATCGCGATCGCGCCGCTGTTCATCGTGTGGCTCGGCTTCGGGCTCTCGCCCAAGGTCGTCGTCGCGGTCCTGATGGCCTTCTTCCCGATCGTCATCTCCACCGTCACCGGCATGAAGTCGATCGACCCGGAGATGCTGCAACTGTCGGCGACCATGGGCGCGGGCCCGGCCCAGACGTTCCGGAAGATCCGGTTCCCCGCCGCCCTGCCGCACCTGTTCGCCGGCCTCAAGGTCGCCGCCACCATGGCCGTCACCGGCGCCGTCGTCGGTGAGTTCGTCGGCGCCAACGAGGGCCTCGGCTACGTGATCCTGCAGGCCAACGGCAACCTCGACACCCCGACCCTGTTCGCCGGGCTGATCATCATGTCGCTGCTCGGCGTGATCCTCTTCGTCGTCGTCGAGCTGCTGGAGTACCTGGTTCTGCCCTGGCACGCCAGCCGCCGCACCGACGCCGCCACCACAACGATGTGAACAGGAGAACCCTCGGATGAAGTTGCGTACTCTCGCCGTCGCGCTCGTGCCGGCGCTCCTTATGGCCGCCACCGCCTGCGGCTCGTCCTCCGACAAGCAGGAGAAGAACGCCCAGGGCCTGGACAAGGTGACCCTGACCCTCAACTGGTACCCGTACGGCGAGCACGCGCCGTTCTACTACGGCAAGAAGCAGGAGATCTTCGCCAAGCACGGCATCGACCTGACCATCCAGGCCGGGCAGGGCTCGCAGAAGACGATCCAGGCCACCGCAGCCGGGCAGACAGACTTCGGCTGGGCCGACACCCCGGCCCTGCTCTCCGGGGTCGGCCAGGGCATGGACGTCAAGAGCGTCGGCGTCTTCCTCCAGACCACCCCGTCGTCGGTGCAGTTCTTCAGCGACAAGAACATCGCCTCCCCCGCCGACCTCAAGGGCAAGACCATCGCCTCCACCGCCGGCGACGCGCTGAGCAAGACCTTCCCGGCGTTCCTCAAGGCCAACGGTCTCGCCGCCAGCGACGTGACCCTGCAGAACACCGACCCGGCCGGCAAGATGGCCGCCGTCATGTCCGGCAAGACCGACGCGCTGCTCGGCTTCGCCACCGACCAGGGCCCGACCATGCAGGAGAAGGCCGGCAAGCAGGTCTCCTACCTGAAGTTCGCCGAGCACGGCCTGACCTTCTACAGCAACGGCCTGCTCGCCTCGGGCGACACCATCAAGAACAAGCAGGACCTGGTCAAGCGGATGGTCGCGGCCAGCAGCGAGGCCTGGGCCGCCGCCGAGAAGGACCCCGCCGGCGCCGTGGCGGCTATGCAGGGCGCGTCCCAGCAGCTGCCGTCGGAGAAGGTGCTCACCGAGCAGTTCAACGCCACGCTCCAACTGCTGCACACCGACGCCACCAAGGGCCAGGCTCCCGGCGTCAACGACGAGTCCGACTGGCAGAAGACCATCACCGTCTTCGCCGACGCCGGTGTGATCACCAAGGCGGAGTCGCCGTCGAAGTACTGGGACGCGAGCTTCTCGCCGAAGGGATGAGACCGATGACGGTCGGCAACACCACCACGCAGCGTTCCGCGGACGCCACGGCGACCGGCGCCGCGGTCGACATCGACCAGGTCGCGGTCCGCTTCCGCACCAAGAAGAAGGACGTCACCGCGCTGCGCGACGTCTCGCTGCGGATCGAACCGGGCGAGTTCGTCGCCATCGTCGGCGCCTCCGGCTGCGGCAAGTCCACGCTGCTCAAGCTGGTGTCCGGCCTGCTGCGGCCCTCGTCCGGCGAGGTCCGCCTGCACGGCGAGGACGTGCGGGGGCCGCGGCGCGACATCGGGTACGTCTTCCAGCGCGCCGCCCTGCTGGAGTGGCGCACGGCCCGGCGCAACATCCTGCTCCAAGCCGAGATGCGGGGCATGCCGAAGGCGCAGGCACGCCAGCGCGCCGACGAGCTGATCGCCATGACCGGGCTGACCGGCTTCGAGGACGCGTACCCGAACGAGCTCTCCGGTGGCATGCAGCAGCGCGTGGCCCTGTGCCGGGCGCTGCTGCACCGCCCCCCGGTGCTGCTCATGGACGAACCGTTCGGGGCGCTCGACGCCCTCACCCGCGAGCAGATGAACGTCGAACTGCGGCGGATCTGGCGGGAGACCGGCACCACCGTCCTGCTGGTCACCCACTCCATCGCGGAGGCGGTCTACCTGGCCAACCGGGTGATCGTCATGACCCCTCGACCCGGCACCGTCGCCGAGGTCATCGATGTCGACCTTCCCGTCGAGCGGGACTACGGCCAGACCATGTCGGCGCCGGAGTTCGCCCGCGCCACGGGACGCATCCGGGACCTCCTGGGTGCGACGACGACCGCCGAATAACCACTGGAAGGACACACACGTGGAGCGCACGTCTATCGGGATCATCCTCAACGGGGTGACCGGACGGATGGGGTACCGGCAGCACCTGGTCCGATCCCTGCTCGCCATCCGCGAGCAGGGCGGCCTGCCCGCCCGCGACGGCAGCCGCATCTGGCCCGAGCTGACCCTGGTCGGCCGCAACGAGGCCAAGCTCGCCGACATCGCCGCCCGGCACGGGCTGACGTCGTACACGACCGACCTGGACGCCGCGCTCGCCGACGACTCCCACCAGATCTACTTCGACGCGCAGGTGACCGCGCAGCGGGAGAAAGCCATCCGAGCGGCCATCGAGGCCGGCAAGCACATCTACACCGAGAAGCCGCTCGCCGAGGGGCTGACCGGCTCGCTGGAGCTGGCCCGGCTCGCCGCCGCCAGGGGCGTCAAGAACGGTGTCGTGCAGGACAAGCTCTTCCTGCCCGGCCTGCGCAAGCTCAAGCGGCTGGTGGACAGCGGCTTCTTCGGGCGGATCCTGTCGGTGCGCGGCGAGTTCGGCTACTGGGTGTTCGAGGGCGACTGGCAGGACGCGCAGCGGCCGAGCTGGAACTACCGCGCCGAGGACGGCGGCGGCATCACCGTGGACATGTTCCCGCACTGGCACTACGTGCTGGAGCAGATCTTCGCCCCGGTTACCGCCGTGACCGCGCACATCGCCACGCACATCCCCGAGCGGGTGGACGAGACCGGCCAGACCTACCGGGCCACCGCCGACGACGCCGCGTACGGCATCTTCGAGCTGGCCGGCGGCATCACCGCCCAGATCAACTCCTCGTGGGCGGTCCGGGTGTACCGGGACGAGCTGGTCGAGTTCCAGGTCGACGGCACGCACGGCAGCGCCGTGGCCGGGCTGCGCGAGTGCCGCATCCAGCACCGCGGCGCCACCCCGATGCCGGTGTGGAACCCCGACCTCCCGGTCACCGAGAACTTCCGCGCCCAGTGGCAGACCGTCCCCGACAACGAGGACTTCGACAACGGGTTCAAGGTCCAGTGGGAGGCGTTCCTGCGGCACGTCGTCGACGGCGAGCCGTTCCCGTGGGACTTCCTGGCCGGCGTACGGGGGGTGCAGCTCGCCGAGGCCGGACTGCGTTCGGCCAGGGAGGGACGGCGGATCGAGATCGAGGAGATCGGGCTGTGACCGTCCGGATCACTCTGCCGCGCCCGGACGGCGGCGCCGAGGCGCTGACCCTGCGCGAGCCGGCCGGCTGGCAGCGGCCGGCCACACCGCCGGCCAGCCGGATCGCGTACGCCGCGGCGCACGTGGTCGCCGACCCGCACGCCGACAACGCGCCCGGCCGGCCCGCCCGGCTGGACTGGGACGCCACCCTGGCCGTGCGGCGCAACCTCTGGTCCTGGGGGCTCGGCGTGGCCGAGGCGATGGACACCGCCCAGCGCGGCATGGGGCTGGACTGGGCGGCCACCCGGGAGCTGATCCGGCGCAGCGCCGCCGAAGCCGCCTCCTGCGGCGGGCGCATCGTCGCCGGGGCGGCCACCGACCAGCTCACCGGCCTGCCGGACACCCTGGACGACGTGGTCGGCGCGTACGTCGAGCAGGTCGCCTTCGTGCAGGAGTGCGGGGCGACCGCCGTGGTGATGGCCAGCCGGCAGCTCGTCGCGCTGGCCACCGGGCCGGACGACTACCTGCGCGTCTACGAGCAGGTGCTGCGGGAGACGTCCGCGCCGGTCGTGCTGCACTGGCTCGGCGACATGTTCGACCCGGCCCTCGGGGGCTACTGGGGGTCGACCGACCTCGACGAGGCCACCAAGACGTTCGTCTCGCTGATCCAGGCCCACGCCGCCGTGGTCGACGGGGTGAAGGTGTCGCTGCTCGACGCCGAGCGGGAGGTGCGGCTGCGCGAGCTGCTGCCGCCCACCGTCAAGGTCTACACCGGCGACGACTACCACTACCCGCAACTGATCGCCGGCGACGGCCAACGGTTCAGCCACGCGCTGCTCGGCGCGTTCGCGGCCGTCGCCCCGGCCGCGTCGGCGGCACTGCAACGCCTCGACGCCGGCGACACTGCGGGCTTCCGGGAGATCCTGGACCCCACCGTGCCGTTGTCCCGGCACGTCTTCGCCCCGCCGACGCAGTACTACAAGACCGGCATCGCGTTCCTGTCCTGGCTCAACGGCTTCCAGCCCGGCTTCACCATGGTGGGCGGGCTGCACAGCGGGCGCAGCGTGCCGCACCTGGTGGAGGTGTTCCGGCTCGCCGACGCCGCCGGGCTGCTGCTCGACCCGGACCTGGCCGCCGCCCGGATGCGGCGCTACCTGTCCGTAGCCGGGGTGAGCGCGTGAGCGCGAGGAGTGAGCCGGGTCTGCGAACCCCGCAGTCGCGAACGGAGGGAAGCACCGTGAGCGCCCAGGTCGACCCTCGGCTGGCGAAGCTGTCGCTCAACCAGCGCACCACCGAGTCCTGGTCGGTGCGGGAGGCCGTCGAGGGCTGCGTCCGCGCCGGCATCCCGGCTATCGGGCTGTGGCGTGAGCCGGTCGCCGAGATCGGGGTGGCGACCGCCGCGAAGCTCGTCGCCGACGCGGGTCTGCGGGTGTCGTCGCTGTGCCGGGGTGGTTTCCTCACCGCCGGTGGCGAGGCCGGCCGCGCCGCGCTGGCGGACAACCGGCGCGCCATCGACGAGGCCGCCGGCCTGGGCACGGACTGCCTGGTCATGGTCGTCGGCGGCCTGCCGCCCGGCTCCCGCGACCTGATCGGCGCCCGGCAGCGGGTGGCCGACGCCCTCGCCGAGCTGGCCCCGTACGCGGGCGAGCGGGGCGTCCGGCTGGCCCTGGAGCCGCTGCACCCGATGTACTGCGCGGACCGGGCGGTGCTGTCCACCCTGGGGCAGGCGCTCGACCTGGCCGAACCGTTCCCGGTGGCGCAGGTGGGGGTCGTCGTGGACACCTTCCACATCTGGTGGGACCCGGACGTGTGGCGGCAGATCGCCCGCGCCGGTGACCGCATCGCCAGCTTCCAGGTCTGTGACTTCCTCACCCCGCTCCCGGCCGACGTGCTGCTCGGCCGGGGCATGATGGGCGACGGGCACATCGACTTCCCGCCGTTGCGGCGGGCGGTCGAGGAGGCCGGCTACACCGGCGACACCGAGGTGGAGATCTTCAACGCCGAGGTGTGGGCGACCGACCCCGACGAGGTCCTCGCCACCATGAAGGACCGCTACCTGCAGCTCGTCCTCGCCGACTGATGCGGGTCGTCGTCGCACCCGACTCGTTCAAAGGCTCCGTCACCGCCGACGACGCGGCCCGGGCCCTGGCCGGCGGCTGGCTGGCCCACCGGCCCGGCGACGACGTACGGCTGATTCCCCTCGCGGACGGCGGCGAAGGCACGGTCGACGCCTTCGCCGCCGCACTGCCCGACGCGGAACGCCGGACGACGGTCGTGCCGGGACCGGACGGCCGGCCCGTCACCGCCGCCTGGCTGCTGCTGCCGGACCGGACCGCCGTGCTGGAGCTGGCCCAGTCCAGCGGCCTGCCGCTGCTGGCCGCCCCGGACCCGCTCGGCGCGCACACGTACGGGCTCGGCGTGGTAGCGCGGGCCGCCTTGAACGCCGGGGCCACCCGCCTCGTGATCGGCCTCGGCGGCTCCGCCTCCACCGACGGCGGCGCCGGCGCGCTGCGCGCCCTCGGTCTGCGGCTGCAGGACAACCTCGGCCAAGACCTGCCGCTGGGCGGTGCGGCGCTGGCCGACGTGGCCCATCTCGACTCCACCTACCTGCTCCCCCCGCCGCCCGGCGGCGTGCAACTGCTGGTCGACGTGACCGCGCCGCTGACCGGCCCGGCCGGGGCCGCCGCCACCTACGGACCACAGAAGGGCGCCGGCCGGGCCGAGGTGGCGCTGCTCGACGGGGCGCTGGGCCGGTTCGCCGCGCTGGCCGGCGGCGCGCCGGACCAACCCGGTGCCGGCGCGGCCGGCGGCACGGCGTACGGTCTCGCGGCGCTGTGGGGCGCGCGGATCACCCCGGGCGCGGCGACGATCGCAGCGCTGGTCGGGTTGGGCGATGCGCTCGCCGGCGCGGACGTGGTGCTCACCGGCGAGGGGCGGTTCGACGAGACCTCGCTGTCCGGCAAGGTGGTCGGTTCGCTGCTGGATGCCGCGGGCGCCGCCGCCGTTCCCGTCGGGGTGGTCGCCGGCCAGATCTCCGGGCCCGTCCCCGGGTCGGTGTCGGCGGCGGTGTCCCTGGTGGAGCTTGCCGGCTCGGTCGACGCGGCCCTGAACGACCCGACGACCTGGTTGGCCGAGGCCGGCGAGGCGCTGTCCCGGCGGCTGACCCGCGGGTAGGACGAGGCTCCTCATAGGGCAGCGGCCGAGATCGGACACCTCATGGTCACCACGGGAGACCGTCGGTTCCCCAGAACGGTGCTCTATCTGTCGGGGCGGTTGACTGCCACGGGGACCGGAGCGACAACTCGACCATACGCCCGATCGGCCGGAGAAGGGCCCCGCCTGCGGCCGGCATCCATCGCCCGTCGCCGCAGGGAATGACCGGCGCGATGGCGTAGGATGGGGCGTAACGGCCGCCCTGGTCCCTGGTGGTGTCCCAGCCGCAGGCACACCACCAGGAGCATCGGATGCCTGTTACCCCTGTCTACGTCGTCCCCGGTCCAGAATCCGTGAACGACCTCGTCAAGCGGGTCGCCGACCGTGACCGGGGTGCCTTCGGTCGCCTCTACCGCCGTCTCGTCCGCGTTGTCTTCATCCAGGTGTGTGAGGTTGTGGGCCGCCCGTCGGTCGCCGTCGCGGTGACCCGGGCGGTGTTCGTCGAGGTGTGGCAGCTTGCGCCTAGGTGCGCCGCCGGTCAGGTCGATGGTCTCGCGTGGGTGACGGCCATCGCCGTTCGCCGGGCTGCGGAACGGCTTCGCGAGATCGATGGCCGCACCTCGCCCTTCGGCGCCGGATACGACGAGTTCGTCGGTCGCGAACTGATCGCCGCGCTGGAGGGCGAGCCGCCGGTACTGCTCGGCACGTCAGTTCCACCCACTACCGGATGACCGTCTGCCGACGGGCCCCGGCCCGGTGAGCGACGCGGTCACCGGGCCGAGCAGCCGTTCTTGTCGGTCAGCCCATTGGCACCGCTGCCGTCGTGGGCTCGGATTCGGGGAGGATCCGCCGGACATCCGGCATCGTCGCTGTCTCCGCTGCCCGGGGATGCGGCGCGACGACTGGCGCCGGCGCGCGCGGCGCGGGCGTCGCGTGGTCGAGGAACCGCAGCAGTTCGACGGGGAACGGCATGACGAGGGTGCTGTTCTTCTCCGCGGCGACCTCCACCACCGTCTGCAGCAGTCGCAGTTGCAGGGCGGCGGGGTCGGCGGCCATGGTGGCGGCGGCCCGGGCGAGCTTCTCGGCGGCCTGGTATTCACCGTCGGCGGCGATGACCCGGGCGCGGCGTTCGCGCTCGGCCTCGGCCTGACGTGACATGGAGCGTTTCATCGATTCTGGCAGAGCGACGTCCTTGACCTCGACGCGTTCGACCTTGACACCCCACGGACCCTCGGTGGGTGTGTCGATGATGCCGGTGAGTTCGGCGTTGAGCTTGTCCCGGTCGGAGAGCAGCTCGTCGAGGTCGGCGCGGCCGATCACCGCGCGCAGCGAGGTCTGTGCGACCTGGGAGACGGCGTACAGGTAGTTCTGCACGTTCACCAGCGCCTTGACCGGGTCGACGACGCGGAAGTACACGACCGCGTCGACGCGTACGGAGACGTTGTCGCGGGTGATGCCGTCCTGAGCGGGCACGCTCATGGTGGTGATCTGGAGGTTGACCTTCACCAGCCGGTCGACCCCGGGGACGATGAGGGTGAGGCCCGGGCCACGGCTACCGTCGCGCACCCGACCGAAGCGGAAGACCACACCGCGCTCGTACTGCTGCACGACCCGCACCGCTTGGGCGGCGGTGCCGAGACCGATGACGCCGATCGCCACGATCGCGATCACGATGACTGTCTGCAGAGCGTTCACGAGGGCACTCCGGTCCGGGGAGGGGTTGTGAAGAGGTCATTGACGGGGCGGCGGCCGATCGGAGCGGTGCTGCCACCTTCGTTGTCCCACACCGCGTACGCGTCGGAGCCGGTCGCCGCCGCGGCCCGGGGCCCAACCGGTGCGCTGGCCAGAATGTCGGGCGCGCGCCTGAGGTTGGTCGGGTCGGCTGCGGTCGCCATCGCCCACTCAGCTGCCGCCCGTGGCGTGGCGGGCGGCACCACCAGCAGGTCGACCTGGACGTCGCGGCCGGTGGTGGCGACCAGCAGGGCGGGGTCGAGGGTGTCGAACCAGCCGATCCGGACCACGTCCGGTCCGACGGTCAACCGGCGGGGACGGCTTTCCCAGGTGTGGATGTTGAGCATGAGATGCCGGATCCGATCATGGCGTTCGGACAGGGCGAGGACGAGGCCGGAGAGTTCGGCGGCCGGGTCCCAGGACCGCGGCCACCACCCGCCGTCCAGGACCGTCCGATCCCGGGTAGGGGCGAGGACGAGCCGAGGCGCGGACGGCGCCGACGCGGGGGTCGTGGCGGCTCGTCGCGTGGTGACGGACATGGCTCATCCGTCCTCACGGGGTGGTCGGGGCGGCAGCGGGACGTCAGCGATGCCGGTCGTCGACGGGGGAGTCGGGCCGGGCCCGGGCGGGCCGCCCGGCTGCGTGACGGGACGGCGGTCGAGCATCCTCAGCTGAACGATCCGGGCGGTGCCGGGAAGGGCGACGAGCAGGACCCCGAAGACCGCGGCCAGCAGCAGCGCCACCCCCATCGGCAGGGTGCCGTGTGCGCCGAGGAACGACACCTCGGCACGTTTCCCGTTCTGCAGTACGAAGATCAGGAGCAGCAGGAGCACGAACGCGAACACCACGGCAGCGACCCACACGCCTCCGACCCGTGAGCGCTTCACCGCCGGCCGCCGGGGCATCGCACGAGAAGCATCGGTGCTGCTGCGGCCGTTTAGTGGGAAGAATCGAGCATGACTGTTCCGGGGTGCGGTCATCACGAACCGCCGCCTTCCGATGAAGATCTGGCGCGCCTGGACGCCGTGGTGCGCTGGCGCGCCTGGATGATGGCGGGCCTGCGACGGACTGTCGCGGTCCGACGTGCCGGTGCGAGGGAGGTGCCTGGCCAGGAAAGCGATGGAGATCCGGCGACCTGACCGGTGGCTGCGGTGCGGCGGGTGGTCAACACGGTGACCTCGATCGGTGGGGTGCGTCCGCCAGCGGCGAACTGTCAGCCACCGGGGTCCCGAGCGACACTGCAAGCGTACGCTTCCGCGACCGGCTCGTCAGCCGCCGGAGCCGTCGCGGTCCGGTGGGCCGCCGGTCGCGCGGCAGCGTCACGCGGGAGTACGGTGTGACCGTCGCCCGGGACCTCGGCGCCGCACGGCAGCGCGTCCGTTCGACTGATCCGGGTCGGAGCCAGCAGTGGGCAAGGACAAACCGGAGCGCGGCGATCCGATGACCGCCGATCGTCGGCTGCGGCTGTGGGCTGTTCTCGTCGATGCCGCCCGGGGTGGCGCCGTCGCGCTCGATCACGTCTGCGCGGCGGCGGTGTCGGTCGCGGGCGTCGACTCCGCCGCCGTCGCGGTGATCCTCGACGCCACGCCGCGCGAACTGGTGTACGCCACGGACCGGACCGCGTCGGAGCTGGAAGACCTGACCCTGACCCTCGGTGAGGGGCCGTGCGTGGACGCGACCACCGGTGGACCTGTCCTGGTCGCCGATCTGACCGTGCCGGAGTGCCGGAACCGCTGGCCGGTGTTCGCGCCGGCCGCGGTGCTCGCCGGGGCCGGTGCGGTGTTCGCGTTGCCACTACGGGTGGGCGGGATCCGCCTCGGTGCCCTGGACCTCTACCGGGCCCGCGCCGGTGACCTCAGGGCGGAGCAACTGGCCGACGCACTGGTCCTGGCGGACACGGCATGCGCGGTGCTGCTGGACGACGCGACGCGCCACGGGGTGGACCGGGACGATCAGTGGCCCGAGCGGACCGGCCTGCAACACCCCGAGGTGCACCAGGCGACCGGCATGATCACGGTGCAGTTGGGAGTGACCGCGGCGGTGGCGCTCATGCGATTACGCGCCTACGCGTACTCCCAGGACCGGCGTCTCCGGGACGTGGCAGCTGACGTCGTCGCCCGGCGCCTGCGTCTCGAACCGGCCGGGACACCTGGTGACCGACATGGGTGAACAACGGATCGGCGCCAGGGCGGCGCGTTACGGACCATCCCGTCGGGCGACCGGCGGAACCACTGATTGACGAGGTGACTGACATGGCCGAGACCCCGCTGGCCGACGTTTTCGTGGAGATGGCCGACACTCTCGTCGACGACTTCGACGTGATCGAGTTCCTGCACATGCTGACCGAGAGGTGTGTCGAGCTGCTGGGTGTGTCGGCGGCCGGGCTGCTCCTGACCGACCAGCGGGACACGCTGCAGGTGGTCGCCGCTTCCTCCGAACGCACCCGACTGCTGGAGTTGTTCCAGCTCCAGACCGACCAGGGGCCCTGCCTCGATTGCTTCCATACCGGGCAACCGGTGTCGGTCGCCGACCTGACCCTGACCACTGCCCGATGGCCGAGGTTCACCGCCGCCGCAGCCGAGGTCGGCTTCGCCGCGGTGCACGCCCTGCCCATGCGCCTGCGCTCCGAGGTCATCGGCGCGCTGAACCTCTTCGACGTCCGGCCGGGCCCCCTCGACGAGGACAAGCTCCGTATCGGTCAGGCGCTCGCCGACGTGGCCACCATCGGACTGCTGCAACACCGCGCCATCCACCGGCGCGACATCCTCACCGAACAGCTGCAGACCGCCCTGAACAGCCGGGTCCTGATCGAGCAGGCCAAGGGAGTCCTGGCCGAACGCCTCCAGGTGGACATTGGTCAGGCCTTCGCGCTACTGCGCGACGGCGCCCGCAGCCGCAACCAGCGACTGTCCGAACTGGCCCAGGCGATCGTCGACGGCTCCGAGCAGCTCGCACCGGGGCCGGTCGCCGACCGGCTCGGCTGACGGCCGGCTCGACAGCCGAGTCGGCTTCCCAGAGCGCGGCGGCCAGGGTGCGGTCGGGGAGATGAAGGCGTACGGTGACGGTGTCGCCCGGGTCCCCGGTGGCCGCCAGTCTCGCCGCCACCAGCCCGTTAGGGGCGTGGAAACAATGGTCACCTCCACCGTGACACCCACGGCCGATTCGTCCCCTCCGACGCTGAGCCCGGCCACGGGGGACAGCGAACAACTGTTGCGTCGACGCGCAGCCCTGAACGTCGAAGATCCCGACCGCGCACGGCTGCGGACCCGGGTCATCGAGGCGAACCTGCCGATGGCGGGTCGACTGGCCCGCCGGTACACCGGTAGGGGGGAGTCCCACGAAGACCTGGCGCAGGTTGGCGCGCTCGGCCTGATCAAGGCCGTCGACGGATACGACAGCAATCGGGGCGTGCCGTTCGTCAGTTACGCCGTCCCGACCATCCTCGGCGGCATCCGGAAGCACTTCCGCGACTCGGCCTGGGCGATCCGGGTCCCGCGCGCGGTCCAGGAACTGGGTGCACAGGTGTCCGAGGCCCGTGGCAGGCTGGCGCAGCAACGCGGTCGCCAACCGACGGATCGAGAACTCGCCGATGACCTGGAGGTGACCGTCGCCCAACTCATGGCCGCGGTCGCCGCCCTCGACGTCTATCGCCTGCCGTCGCTGAACGAGCCACGGCCCCGGGCCGACGGCATCGGGTACCTCGCGCTCGTCGGCGCCGCCGATCCGGGATACGCAGCCGTGGACGACCACCTCACCCTCCGACCGCTCCTCGCGGCACTTCCCCCACGGGAACGTCGGGTCCTGATCATGCGGTTCTACGGCGACCTGACCCAGGCGCAGATCGCCACCCGGGTCGGGCTGTCCCAGATGCACGTCTCCCGGCTGCTGAAGCGCTCGCTGGCCCAGCTGAGAGCCGGGATGCTCCGCTGACCAGTCGTCGGCCGGGACCGCTCAGACACCCGGGCCGAGCCGTCGAGATCACCAGGAGAAATTGCATGGCCGTTCGTTCAATCGCCGCTGCCGGGCCCTCGCCGCCGGTCAGCGGGACATCCGCCCCCTCGACATTCGGGGTACGGGTCAGGCGGTCCCTCGACGTCCGCGCGCTCCGCCTGCGGGTGTTCCTCCTGGTGACCGTCCTGCTTCTGCCGCTGGTGCTCATCACGACGTTTGCCGACCGCTGACCGCTTCCCGGGTGTCCACGTCAGTGGCGCCCGGCATGGCGGGGCCCGGACCGGCGTAGCCTGGGGCGGTCCGGATCGACGGGGTCCCACCGCTGCGATGCTGGCCACGCCGGCTGGCCCTGGGGATCGCAGGTACGTGCCGCACTATTCGCCGGTCACGGCGACAGGTCGACCGCCCGCCGCGCCTCGGCACCCCGGTGATGGGATTCGGCCAGGGCCTCCACACCGCCACCCGTGACCATGACCATCCGGAACGGCTTCTCAAAGGGGGCAGACGATGAAGATCGCCAGGTACAGGATCGTTGCGGCGCTGCGCGAGCGCGGCCAGCAGACCAGGGCCGACTGGGTCGAGCGGGAACTGCCGGAGCGGGTGAACCCCGACAGGCACGTCGGGCTGCTCGCAACCCTGCGTCTCGATCCGGCCGACCTCGCCGACGCGCCGTCCCCGTGAGGGTGGCCCTGCTCGGTCCGGTCGCCTGGCGGACACCCCCACACCACTACGGTCCCTGGGAGCAGGTAACCGGGCTGCTCGCCGAGGGACTGGTCACCCGTGGCGTGGACGTGACCCTCTTCGCGACGCTGGACTCCGTTACCTCCGCCGCCCTCGACGGCGTCTGCCCCCGGGGATACGCAGACGATCCGGACCTGGACGGCCGGGTGTGGGAGGCGATGCACGTGTCGCACGCGATGGCCCGCTCCGGGCAGTTCGACCTGGTGCACAGCCACCTCGACTGGCTGCCACTCGCCTTCGCCGAACACTGCCGCGCTCCGCTGCTCACCACCGTGCACGGCTTCTCCGGCGCGGGGATCCTCCCCGCGTACGCCCGGGCCCGCTCGAACTACGTGTCGATCTCCGACGCCGATCGGAGCGCCGACCTCGACTACGTCGCCACGGTGCACCACGGTGTCGACCTCACCGGACTGCCGTTCACCCGCGACGCCGGCCCCGGACTGGCCGCCTTCGGCCGGATCCACCCCGACAAAGGCATCCACACCGCCATCGAGATCGCCCGCCTCGCCGGCCGGACCCTGACCATCTGCGGCATCGTGCAGGACGAGAGGTACTTCGCCGAACAGGTGGCCCCCCACATCGACGGCGACCAGGTCGTCTTCCTCGGATCGGTCGGCCCTCGACGGCGTGCGGAGGTGCTGGGCGCGAGCACCGCCCTGCTGCACCCGATCGCCTTCGACGAGCCGTTCGGGCTGTCGGTGGTGGAGTCGATGGTCTGCGGCACGCCGGTCGTCGCGTACGCGCGAGGATCCATGCCGGAGGTCGTCGACGAAGGGGTGACGGGATTTCTCGTGCAGACCGTCGAGCAGGCCGTCGACGCCGTCACCCGGGCTGCCGGGCTGGACCGGGCCGGCTGCCGGGCCCGGGCCGGGCAGCGCTTCGGCGCGGACCGGATGGTCACCGACTACCTGGCCGTCTACGACCACCTCACCCGCCGACCGCCCCGCTGAACCCGGCCACCGCCTACGAATCCGTTCCGCCGGCCACACACGCTGGCCGGCGTGCGCCGATACCGCGTGAGGCCGCCACCGCACTCCGGAGGCGGCCGACAACCGGAAGGCCCGACACCCATGCCCAGCTACGGATTCCTCAGCACCCACCCACCGACCCGGTGCGGACTGGCCACCTTCAACGCCGCCCTCGCCACCCACCTGACATCCGACGGCACGCGCGGCGGCATCGTCCGGGTCACCGACCGCGGCGACGACCAGCGGGCCGGAGCCGGGGTCGTGCACACCTGGTCGGCCCCTACGCAGGCCGGATGGCGGGACGCCGCGGCGGCCCTGAACGCCTTCGACGTGGCCGTCGTGCAGCACGAGTACGGCATCTACCCCGGCGCCGACGGCGAGGACATCCTGCCGCTGCTGCGCCGACTCACCGTGCCGAGCATCGTGGTCCTGCACACCGTGCTCCGCCGACCCTCCGCCCGGCAGAAGTCCCTGCTGGAGCAAATCATCACCGCCGCCGGGGCGGTCGTCACGATGACCGACACCGCCCGCGACCGGCTGCTCGTCGGCTACACCGTACGTCCGGGCAAGGTCACGGTCATCCCCCACGGCGCCGCCGAACATGTCCGCGTACCCGCCGACCGCCGGACCCGCCCACACCTGCTGACCTGGGGACTGCTCGGCCCCGGCAAGGGCATCGAGTGGTCGTTGCGGGCCCTCGCGCAGTTGCAGGACCTCGACCCGACACCCACCTACACCGTCGCGGGCCGGACCCATCCGAAGGTGGTCGAGCACCAGGGGGAGGCGTACCGGTCGGGACTGCACCGGCTCGGCGCGCAGCTGGGCGTCGCGCACGCCGTGGACTACCAGGACGTCTACCACGACCAGGCCGCGCTCGCCCGGTTGATCCGCTCAGCCGACGTGGTCGTGCTGCCCTACGACTCCCGTGAACAGGTCACCTCCGGGGTGCTCATCGAGGCGGTGGCCGCCGGGACACCCGTCGTGGCCACGGCCTTCCCGCACGCCGTCGAGCTGCTCACCGGCGGCCCCGGTCTGGTCGTGCCTCATCAGGATCCGGCGGCGCTGGCCGCCGCGATCCGGCGGATCCTGACCGAACCGGGCCTGGCCGCCCGGCTGGCCGGCCGCGTCCGGCCGCTCGCCGCGGACCTGCGCTGGCCGGCGGTGGCGGCCCGCTACGGCACGCTCGCCGAACGGCTCGTCGCCGCCCGCCTTCCCGCGGTCAGCGCGGCATCGGCGTGACCACGACCGCCAGCCGCCCCAGTACGCCGGACCGCGGTCCCCGGCCGACCGCGCCCGGACCGGGCTTCACGCACCTGACCCGGTTGAGCGACGACACCGGTTTGTTCGAGCACGCCCGACACGCGATCGTCCGCCGCGAGCACGGCTACTGCACCGATGACGTCGCGCGCGGCCTGGTCGTCACCAGCCGCGAGCCGGAGCCCGCCGAGGAGGTGCTTCGGCTCGCCGAGCGCTACCTCGCCTTCCTGACCCACGCCCAGGACGGCGCCGGCGCCTTCCACAACCGGCTCGGTCACGACCGGCGGTGGACCGACGCCCCCGGGCTCGGCGACTGGTGGGGCCGGGCGCTGTGGGGGCTGGGCACCGCCGCTGCCCGCAGTCCCGCCGCCTGGATCCGGCAGGAGGCGCTGGTCGCCTTCAGCCGGGGCGCCAACCGGCGCTCCCCGGCGCCGCACGCGATGGCCTTCGCCGGGCTCGGCGCCGTCGAGGTGCTGCGCCGCCACCCGGCCCACGCCGCCGCAGCGGCGCTGCTGACGGACGCCGCCACGACGATCGGCGGTCCCGGATCCGACCAGCGGTGGCCCTGGCCGCAGCAAGAGCTCACCTACGCCAGCGCGGCCCTCGCGGAGGTCGTCATCGCCGCCAGCCAACTGCGCCACGGCGGTCCACCTCTCGACGACGGGCTGCGGATGATGGCCTGGCTGCGCGACGTACAGCTCCGCGACGGGCACCTGTCGGTCATACCCGCCGGCGGGTGGCAGCGCGGCGCGGCGCGGCTGCGCCACGACCAGCAACCGATCGAGGTCGCCGCCTTCGCCGACGCCTGCGCCACCGCCGCCACGGTCACCGGCGACCCCGGCTGGGAGACCGGAGTGCACCAGGCGGTCGGATGGTTCCTCGGCGACAACGACGTCGGCACGCCGATGTGGGATCCGGCGACCGGTGGCGGCTACGACGGGTTGACCCAGCACGGACCCAACCTCAACCAGGGCGCCGAGTCCACCCTCGCCCTCATCGCCACCCTGCAGCACGCCCGGCGGTGGTCGTGACCGGCACCCTGGCCGTCCGGCACGGCACCACCCTCACCCCGGATCCACGCCGGGTCGTCGTCAAGCTCTTCGTCCCGGGTGAGGACGCCGCCCTGGTACGCAACCGCGCGAGGGCGCTCATCGACCGCGTCGCGCACCTCGACGACGAGGAGACCGGCCGGCTGCTGCGGGACACCTTCGACCGCTTCGGTGCCCGGCACCGCGACCTGGACACCACGTTCCACCACCACTACGACCTCGTCCGGCACCGCATCGCCCGGGACCGGGACCTTTCCCCCACCACCAGGCTTCTGATCGGCGCCTACTTCAGCCACGAGTACGCGGTCGAGGCGGCGGCCCTGTGCAACCCGTCGATGGTGGCCCACCCCGACCAGACCGGCCTGAACGCCGGGCAGTTGCGCGTCGCGATCAGCCTGCGCCAGATCGGCGAGGGCCACGTGTCGTCGATCGGGTTCGCCAGCGCGGTCCTCGGACCCGGGCGTCGGCTCGCCGTCGCCAACCGGTCCGGCCCGCTGGTCGTCGGGCAACGGGCCGGCGTACGGCACCGTCGCGACCTCCTCGCCGCCGGCCTGACCGAGGTGGACTGCGACAACGAGATCACCGCCACCGTGCTGGACGCCCTGCCCGAACGCTACGACGAGGCCACCTTCGAGCGGGTGCTCGGCGACCTGCCACCGGACCTGCTCTCCCGCAGCACCGGACCGGACACCCTCGAACACGTACGCCGCACCAACGCCGCCAGTTACGCCACGACCTTCCCCACCGACACCGCCCTGCACCAACGGGTGCTCTGGCCGGCCGTTCCGGCGGAGAGCAACGGCATGGAGGACGCCCGGTTCGTCCGGTTCGCCGACGAATCCGGACCGGTGTACCAGGCCACCTACACCGCCTACGACGGCCGCCGCATCGCCACCCGCGCGCTGGCCAGCGGGGACCTGCGCCGCTTCGAGAGCACCCCGATGCGCGGGCCGGGCGTCGGCAACAAGGGCGTCGCGCTGTTCCCCCGTACCGTCGGCGGCCGGCACCTCGCCCTGTGCCGTACCGACGGCGAGACCATCGGCCTGACCCGCCTGGACGGTGAGAACCGGTGGCAGGAACCGGTGCCGCTGCACGCCCCCCGCGACAGCTGGGAACTGATCCAGGTCGGCAACTGCGGATCCCCCGTCGAGACCGACGCCGGCTGGCTGGTGCTCACCCACGGCGTCGGCCCGATGCGCCGGTACGCCATCGGCGCGCTCCTGCTCGACCTACGGCGGCCCGACCGGGTCGTCGCGCGGCTGCCCGGCTCGCTCCTGGCACCCGAGGAGGCCGACCGGGACGGGTACGTGCCGAACGTCGTCTACTCCTGCGGCGCGCTCGTCCACGACAGTGAGCTGTGGCTGCCGTACGGGGCCGGCGATAACCGGGTCGGGTTCGCCACCGTGCCGGTGGCCACGCTCCTCGCCGCGATGGTGGAATCCGCGCCAGCACCGGGCGGCCGGGACGGATGAGCGGCCGCCGGCACGACGTTCCGGGACGGTCGGTGTCGGCGTACGCCGACCGCCCGGTCGCACGTGCGTCGACAGGGCAGCGGAGTCCTGCTCAGGTGTGGACGGCCCCGGACCGGCGGCTCTGGCGTGGTCGTCGGACAGGTGCCGCCGCGGCAAGCAGCTCGGTCGCGGTCAGTTGTCCAGGAGCCCACTACCTTCCACCCGGTCCGAAGAGCAACCAGGAATTGAGCTCTGTCGTTTGTAGACCCCACCGGGCGACGCCGTGCCGGTGAAGCACGCACAACCTAGGTCAACGCGGGCCGCTCCCTGACATCCCGGGTGGGCGCGCAGGTCGCTGGGCTGCGCTCGCGCCCTCGTAGCTCAGGCGATAGAGCATCGGTTTCCCAAGACGCTGCTCGATCCGCATCCGCAGGCTGACTGCCTGCGGCCCTCTCCTTTGTCTCTTTGATGCTGGTCGCATCTGCGCGATGTGGTGCTCGCCTGCCTCCTGGACACAACCGATCAGGATTAGCGGAAGTCAGCTGGCGAAACTGCTGTGGTGCCGCAGCTGGGTGGTGTTCCAATGCATTCCACCCAATGGTCCGTCCCGGCCATGACCCGGTATCCGTGCGGACTGACGAAGCCTGTCGTCCGGAAGGGTTTGCCATGGTTGGTCACTTCGACGTTCTGCGACTCGCCGCCCACGACGAGGTCGAGATCGATGACCCACTCCACCGTGCCCTTGGTGGTGGCGGTCAGCTCGAAGACCTCAGTCTCTCCCTTTTCGAGGGTGAACCCGAAGAGCGGCAGCCGGCCGTCGACCTTGATGGCGTACTCGGCCGACGGAACCGCCTCGTCCAGATCCATGGCGACCTGCCGCGGCGTGACGGTGCCCTGCCCGCCGCCGCAGGTCAATGAGGTGCCGCCGGGGTCAGGGTGCTCCGAACGCCTGATGATGCGTGCTCGCATTCCCTGGATGAGCACACCCTTGTCGGACAGGCCCTGCGCCACCAGCCGCACCCTGGTGGCATCCTGATCGACCCCGCCGTTGCGGTGCGCCCAATCCACGATCGAGGGGCAGTCGAGCGGAGGACGTGTGGCGGGACGTGCAGTCTTGGGCATGACGAACGAGAACACGTCGTTTCCCCAGGCCGGCACAGTGGCGGGGTTGCTCACCACGTTGATCGCGATCGGCCGCTCGTCCTGCGGGTCGAGCACCTTCGGGACATAGATGCCCGCCGCGGTACCGATGACCGCCAGGACGGTGCCGCCGACCACGAACCACCAGCCCTTGCTGACGGACTGCAGCACCCGCCGCCGCGGGCTCAGTTCTTGCCGCGTGGCAGGATCTGCACGCGGACGCCGTCGGGTATCGACCAGACCTGCCCGCCCTCGCCTCCGTCGAGCAGCAGCCATTTCCCGTCCTCCGTGAAGTGCGGCTCCACACCGAAGTACCGCAGTTTGTAGTCCCCGTTCAGCGGCGGTCGCTCGGGCAGCGCCCAGACCCGCTGCTCGCGTCGGCCAGCCACGTCCCACAGCGACAGCCTGTTGTCCGGAATCACCAGGGCCACCAGACTGCCGGCACGGTTCACCGCGCCGGTGTCCGCTCCGCAGCCGCACGGCACCCAGGAAAGCTTCTGACTTTCGACCGCCCAGTGCAGGAACCCGTCGCTGCCAGCGGCCACGACCTGCTTTCCGTGATCGAAAACGGCGAGCGATCCCGAGTACCAGTACTTGCCCGGATCGTTGGACACCTCTATCTGCGGCGGCACCGGCGAGGTCACCCATTTCCCCGTCGCCACGTCGATCACCACGAGGCGCCCGTTGCGGACCTGCTGGTAGTCCTCCCGGCCGACCAGGTAGGCGCTGTCGGATGAGAAGCGAATGCTCTCCACGGGCGGGGTGAACAAGGCCTTCGGTTGCTTCGTCCTCAAGTCATAGAGGATCACCGTGTCGGGATGCGCTACGGCGAGATAATGTCCGTCCGGCGAGAAGTCCGCGCCGAGGATGCGCTCGGCAGCGGTGCCGAAACGGCCGAACTCTTCGCCGTCCCGGGTGAGCACCACCCATTCGTTGACGTGCCTGGCCTCGAATCGTCCATCCTGGCTGAGATGACGATCGAGCTGACGCCACGACAGGTCGAAGGCCTCGGCCGGCAGCGTGATCGACGTCGGTGACGCCTGGGTGGTGACGATCGGGTCGGACCCGTCGGAGGTCGTCTGCTTGGGAGTCGAGTGGCATGCCGCCAGACAGGCCAGCATTGCGACGCCCGCAACGAATCGCACCGACGCCCTCCCCCGAAATCGCGAGACAACCTCACCGCACTTTATAGAACGTCGTCAAGCTCTCAGACGGGGCAACTGTCGCGCATCATGGGCATGGTGCCGTTGCGCCGTCGCTCTCAGGACGGCCGCCCGCCGAACGCCCAGGCGTGCACCTCGATCTCGGCGTACCGGTCCGGAGTCAGGACGGCGCGCGCCTCACCCGGGTCCGCTGCCCGGACCAGGGCCGCCGTGCCCAGCCAGGCGGCGCCGTCGTCGGAGAGCAGCGGCCCGTACGCGATCAGGTCCGGCCGGTCGGGCGGCACGTCGAGGTCGGCGGCCTGTCCCGCGCCGAGACCGAGAACCAGGTAGCGGTTGCCGCCGGTCCGACCCCCGGGGAAGTCCCACATGGTCCGCCCCAGCAGGTTGCGCCACCGGCGCAGGAGCACGTCCCGGTACGCGCCTGCCTGGTAGTTGGGCTCGTCGAAGGCGAACGCCCGGGCGGCGGCGGGATCGGGCAGGTCGAGGATGTGCACGCTGCCTGTGGGCGTGTCGCCGTCGGCGGCGAAGGTCGGGCCGCGGGCGATCATCTCCGCCGCATACCGGTCCATGTAGAACCAGTGATTCTCGAGCAACTCCTTCCGCAAGGCCAGGGAGCCGAGCCGGTCGCGGTGGTAGCAGAAGAACTCCATGCCCACATCCTCGCCTGCATCCCGAGTGCGCCCGCGAATCGGCTCGGCACGTAGTGCCCGCGCCACGTCGGCGCGGGCCCTACGGCCGTCTCCCCTCAGCGCTGACCGGGTGGGTGCGAAGAGCTGCCGAGGTGGAGCACTGGTCTTGCTATCGCTTGCACTCGAGGTGGCTGAGGTCGACGGCGTTAGCCATCGCCTGGTAGCCGGCGTCGCTGGGGTGCAGGTGGTCGCCGACGTCGTAGGCCGGCAGGAACCGCATGGGGTTCGCGGGGTCGCGGGTGACCTGGTCGAAGTCGATGACCCCGTCGAACTCGCCGCTGGTCCGGATCCAGGTGTTCACCTCCTCGCGGATGACCTCCTTGGCAGGGCTGTAGTAGCCGGCGCCCTCGAACGGGGTCAGCGTGGCGCCCAGGATGCAGGTCTGGTCGGCGTGGGCGCGGGCGATCAGGATCCGGTAGGCCGAGATCAGCTGGTCGGCCGACGTCGCGACACCACCGCCGATGTCGTTGATGCCCTCCATGAGGATGACGGTGCGAACGTCGGGCTGGGAGAGCACGTCCCGGTCGAATCTGGCCTGGACGTTCACCCCGGCGCCGTCGGTGAGCACCCGGTTGCCGGAGATGCCTTCGTTCATGACCCCGAACTGGTGCGCCGGGGGCTGTTCCGCGATCCGGCGGGCGAGGTAGTCCGGCCACCGGTGATTGGCGTCGCGCGTGGAGCCGTAGCCATCGGTAATGGAGTCGCCGAGCGCAGCCACGGTGTCGACCTGCTGCTGCTGGTCGACGACCAGCGCATCGACCCAGTACCAGCGGGTCGCCTGCTGGGTGAAGGCCGTGCCGTCGGTGTCCGCGGCGTGATCGCCGGCCCCGGAGATGTAGTTGGTTTGCATGGCCAGGTTGTGCCCGGTCAGGCTGCCGCTGGCGCCCTTGACGTGGATGCTGACCGTGAGGTTGGTGTCGGCGGGCACGTCGCCCGGCAGCGGGTCACTGAGGACCTCGGCGCCGTTGGGAACGCTCACCGTCTTGCTGCCGGCGAAGGTGACCTGCCGGTTGGTGCCCGGTACGACGCTGGCGCCCCCGCTCTGAACGCCGACGTAGACCGAGTCGAAGGTCACGATGCGGTCACCGAACACGTTCGACAGTGAGATGCGCAGGTTCGTGCCGCCGATGCTGGTGTGGACGATGTTGCGGACCGTCTGGTCGGTGAACGACCCGCCGGTGCGGTCCGCACTGGCACCCCAGGTAACGACCTGGTCGGTGGTGACCGAGGTCGCCCGTGTGGAGGCGTCGGAGCCCGGCTCCGCGGCGACCGGTCCGGTGAGGGCGGCGACCGTTGTCAGGCCGGCGGCGATGGCGAGACCGGTGGTAACCAGGGGCTTGCGTGAATGACTCATCAGGAATGACTCCCTCAGTGGTGATGGCTCTGCTTGCGGCAGTTGCCCGGGCAGGGAAGGCCGCGAGGCGAATGGTCGACCAAGGATTGTGCGTTCGGCAGTCAGGCGCCGGGATCGCCGGCCGTTCATCTGATTGCCAACGTATAGATCACATTAATTGCTTTCGCGGCAAGGCGCAGCATTTCGGTGCCGCAATTGAGTTGAGCGGCTTCGATCGGGCGATGAGCGGTTCTCATCCGCCGACAAGCGGCCGAACTCACCACATGCTCGCCAGATCCACCGGGCCGATAGAGGTGGTCCAATTTCAGGCTCTACTGACGATGTCGTGGGTGTTTTGGGCGCGCCGTGTCAACGCACACCGTTGCCTGGCCTACGGATTCGGTCGTCGAGATCGGAACCCGACCGCACTGCGAGGCACGGCGGACGATCCTGACGGTCCCAGATCAGCGCGGTCTCCTGCCGTCACACCGTCGCAGGAGACACCTGCTGCGGCACGCGTGGAGTACTGCGTCCGACTGCCAGCCGAAGATAATGATGACGTCCCGGTTGGCGACCTCCACCGGCTCGTCGAGGCGAACCCGGGCGTCGATCTGGACCGACGACCAGGCCGGACCCTCGTCGAGGTTGGGGTACTCGACCGGACCAGCCGAGGCAGGCGCCAACTTCGGCCCGCAGAAGGGCGCGGGAGCGGCCGAGGTGGCGCTGCTGGAGCGAGACCCGTCGCTGGCGGCGGCGTCCCTGGTGGAGCTCGCCGAGTCATCGACGTGGCGCTGCACGACCCGGCGCGGTGGTTGACCGAGGCCGGTGCCGTGCTGGCCGACCGGCTGTAGGACGCCTTGGACGTCCTCGCCTGCGTTGCCGCCGGCCCGCAGGGACCGGCCGCAACGCAGGGGTCAGAACGATTTCAACGACAACATCCAGTCCCGCAGCTGGCGGGCCTGACGGTCGAGCTCGGCACGCGCCGCCTCGTTGCCGGCGGCGGGAGTGCCGGCGATCGCGATGATCCGGTTGAGGGACGTAGTCGCGGCCTGGTAATCCTGGCCCAGGTAGGCGGCCTGGGCGTCGTCGAGCAGCGCGGAGGCGGCCGCGGCCGACTCTGCGTCCAGAGCACCGGCGACAGCGTCGCCGCTGATCAGCGTCCGGGTCTGCCGGAAGGTCGAGCAGTTCGCCTCGGTCTGCCCGGCCGTCCAGTGGATACCGCTCAGCAGGATCCGCGTGAACGGGTCGCGGTAGTACTGCGCGCGGTCGTGGCCAAGAATGAGCGAGAACTCGCGTCCGCCGTCGTACTCCTGGCACCATGCGATCGGGTGGTCCCCGTTCATCAGGCGCAGCGGGTTGGTCGCGGCGTTCCCGCTGTTGAGGCTCCGCTGGTACGACGACTCGTCGAGGCTCAGCAGCGTGTGCACCTCGGAGCGCGGGTTGTGGTCGAAGTTGTACAGCTCGTCGATGGTGAGCCAGGTCTTCGGCAGGTGCGCGACGGCGGAGTTCGTGGGGTCTTCGGTGTTGACCCGCACGTTGATGCAGCTACCGCAGGTACCTTCGCCGTTCTGGCCGCCGGGGTGGTTGGTAAACCATGCTCCGACCAAATCGCGGTACCAGGGCACGTTGTGGATCGCGTCCGACGCCCCGTGCAGCCCGACGTACCCGCCACCGGCCTGGATGTAAGCCTTGAAGGCGGCCAGCTCGCTGGCATTGAGCGCGTCCGCGTCCGGCGCGCTGTTGGGGTTCGTCCCGTCCACCGGCGAGGAGAAGATGATGGTCTTGTACTTCGCCAGGTCGGCGGCGGAGGTGAACGGCGTGCTCGGCAGCGACGCCGGGGCGAGCCTCGGATCCCAGATGTCGACGTCGAAGCCGTACTGCTCGCCCAACCGCTCGAGGAGCAGGGCAGTGTCCGGGATGTGGTCGTGGCGGAAACCCTTGGTGGCCGAGAAGTACAGCACCCGGAAGCTGGCGCCGGGGAAGTTCGTCGACGCCGCGAGCGGCGTGGCCGCCGGGATCGGGTTCGGTCCCGCGGTCGGCGTGACGGTCATGCCGGTGGTCGGGGCCTCCGGCAGCGAGTTGGTGACCTGCTGCTTCAGGTAGCGTGCGTCACCGACCAGCGTGTCCCGCAAGGCGCCCGGTTCCGTCACTCGCTGCGCGGTGGCGACGAACTGGTTGAGGGCGCTTACCGCCCGGTTGGTGTCGCCCGCGTCCGCCAGGCTAGCCGCCTCCGCCAACGCGGCGCGCAGGCTCTCCCCGGCGGCGGCGCTGATCGCGTCGCTGGTGACGAAGTCGGCGATGAGGGCGTCGAGATCGGCGAAGGACGTGGTCACCACGAAGGCCTGATCGAAGCGTGCCGCGTTGCCGGCCGCGTCGCTGGCCACGACGCTGATCGTGTGCCCACCGGTGGTCAGCGTGGAGGTGGCGACGGGCAGTGGGGTGACCTCGGTACCGTCGATCCACATGCGGTGGATGAAGACGCCGCCGGAGCCGGGAGCGGGGTCGGTCCGGGTCGGAATCAGCGTCGCGGTGTGTCCGGCGCGCCCGTCGACGATGCCGGGCCAGCTGACCACCGGTGCGACGGTGTCGACGCGGATGGTGATGGTGCGGACAGCCTCGGCCGAGCCGTCGCCGCCGATGGCCCGGTACCCGACGGCGGTGGTGCCCTGCTGGGTGATCTGGACCGAGCCGGTCAGGCTGGCGGGGTACGGGGCGGCCGCGGACGCCGCAGTCTGGAACGGGGCCGAGTTCCCGAGTCGGTACTCCAGGCGCTGGACACCGTTGACCGCGTCGGTCGCGGACAGGTTCACGGTGACCGGGCCCCGGTAGAAGCCGTTGGTGCCGGTGGGGGCCGTCGGGGTGAGGACGGCCGGTGCGCTGGTGGGCGCGGCCCATGCCGGGGTGCCGACGGCGAGCGAGCCCGCGGACAGGGATGCCGCCGGTAGGACGGCGGCGACGAGGCAGCGCAGCAGACGTCGGCGGGTGTCTGTGCCTGCTCGGCGGGAGGGGCGCGGGCTCAGGGTTCTCGCGACCGGAGGTTGGCTGGGCATGTGGTTCCTTTCCAGTTCCAGCGCGGAAGTGGAGGCGGATCTCGACGAGCCAGGTAGCCGGGAGCAAGCGCATGGACGCGGGGTGCTCTCGGCGAGAGACTATCGTCGACCACAGCAGAAAGATAGATAGATGATTAGGAAACTTTTGCCTCGGATCGTCAAAAGTCCGGGGCGCAGGGTTCCGAAATTCAAGCAGAACAGCCAACATCCCTCGAACGCCGCGGGGGGCGGCGGGCATCGTGCCCGTCGCCCCCCACGCTGGTAGTACGTCAGGCCGCTGGCGTGCCCGTCACGGTGAACAGACGGGTACGGCC
The DNA here is from genome assembly GCF_040639095.1 of Micromonospora sp. NPDC023966. Classification (NCBI taxonomy): domain Bacteria; kingdom Bacillati; phylum Actinomycetota; class Actinomycetes; order Micromonosporales; family Micromonosporaceae; genus Micromonospora; species Micromonospora sp. NPDC023966. The sequence goes on from NZ_JBEZZJ010000031.1 coordinate 61,550, forward strand.
GATGTTGTCGAACGAGCCGAAGCCGACCCGACCGGAGGTGAAGGTGGTGTCCTTCGCGGTCAGCAGCGGATCCCGGTGCCCGTCGACGTAGACGGCGATCTCACCGGTGGCGGGCAGGTGCACGACCCGCACCTTGTGCCAGTCCGCGTCGCTGATCGCCGGGTTGGCGCCCCGGGAGCGCCCGTTCCACTGGTGGTCGATCCGTTCCCGGTCGGCGTTGTTGACCTTGAAGATGCCGTTGTGCGGGTAGATCGTGTTGTCGGTGGACAGGTGTGCGTAGTAGTACTGCGTGTCCGACTGCCAGCCGAACACGATGATCACGTCCCGGTTGGTGACCTCGACCGGCGTGTCGAGGCGTACCCGGGCGTCGATCTGGACCGACGAGAAGGCCGGGCCCTTGTTGAGGATGGCGTACTCGAACGGTCGGCGCGGGCCGGGGCGGCTCACGCCGGCCTCGGCGAGGATCACCTGGTCGCCCTCGAACTGCCACTTCGACGGGGTGACCGGCGTCCAGTTCTCCGCGCCCCCGGTGTGGACCACCTTGGTCCTGCCCACGTCGCCCTCCGCCACCGTCTTCGTGCCGACCACCTTCCAGACCTTCCCGTTGGCCTTGGCGAGGATGTAGAGCTCGCCGGCGGCGTCGGTGCCGAAGCGCAGGTCGACACGGTTCGGGTCGCCGGGCGCACCCGGGCTGGACAGGTCCTGCATGCGTACCAGGTCGCCGGCGGTGGTGTACAGGGCGAACCGGTGGATCGGGGCGAGGCCTTCACCGCGGCGCATCTCGTTCGCCTCGGTGTAGAGGACCCGGCCGTCGACCAGGTCGCCGAAGACGTACTTGCCGATCAGGGCGGGCACGGTGTGTCCGCGGTAGACGAACCCGCCGGCCACCGCGACGCCGACGTCGGAGGTGCAGTTCCAGCCCGCGGCCGGGTCGTGGTCGTAGGCGGCCACCGGGTAGGTGTAGCCGTACTTCGCGTCGTCGGCCGGCAGCGGGTAGAGCTTGTCGCAGGGGTTGGTGGCGGTCTTGTCGAAGACCCAGTTGCCCTCGCGCTCGCTCCAGCCGAAGTTGTCACCGGCCCGGACCTCGTAGATCGACTCGATGGCGTGCTCGCCGATGTGGCCCAGGTACATCCGGCCGGTGGCCGTGTCCCAGCTGAACCGGTGCGGGTCGCGGAAGCCGACCGCGTAGATCTCACCGAGTGCGCCGGCCCGCCCGACGAACGGGTTGTCGGCCGGAATCCCGTACCGGCCGTTGGGCGCGTTGGTGCCGCGCGGGTCGATGCGCAGCAGCTTGCCGTGCGGCAGGCCCATGTTCTGCGGGTCGCCGTTGCGGGCGCCCTGGCCGCCGTCGCCGACGGCGAGGTAGAGCATCCCGTAGTCGGGGTCGTGCGGCTTCGCGGTCGGGTTGAAGTTGATCTCCTGGACGCCGTGGATCTGACCGCCGAAGCCGATCCGCAGCACCTCCCGGTGGCTGCCGGCGAACGTGTCGGCGGCCGGGTCGGTGGCCGTCCACTCGCTGATCACGGCCTGGTAGATGGTGTTCGGCTGGGCGTAGTCCGGCGTCCGGGTGGCGAGGGACGCCTGCTCGGTGTGGATGGTGTAGAAGCGGCCGTTGCGCCCGAAGTCCGGGTGGAAGGCGACGTACCCGAAGCCCTGGCCGAGGCCGCGGCCGGAGAAGAACTGCGGCGCGAAGGTGGCCGCCACGTCCAGGTAGACGTGCGGCGTGCCGTTCTCGACGAGGTAGAGGTTGCCGTTGAGGTCCGGCACGGCCCGGCGACCGGAGCCGTCGGGCAGCTCGCTGATCGTGTTGATCCGGGCCTTGCGCACCAGCCGCTGGTCGACCGGGGCCGGGTTCGGGGTGGACTGCGGGAAGCTCGCGTACTCCTGGAGCACCAGCCCGAGCCGCGACTGGATCTGCGACTCGGGGATCGGGTCGTAGACGGCGCCGTCGGCCCGGGCGGGCGCGGCGACCAGGGTGGACAGGACGAGGGTGGCGGCAGTGACCCCGGCGGTGAGCGCGGCTCTGCGGAGCCTGCCGGTGCTGCCAGCGCGAATGAACACGCGGGTTCTCCTTCTCGGTGGGACGGACCGAGGAACGGTCAGCGGGCCATGTAGCGGTACTGCTTGGCGACGTCGCTCGCCGGGATCACGCTGTCGAGGAACATGAGGCCGTCCATGCGGCAGTCGCACGGGTTGCGTTCCAGGGTGTTCTGCGGGAAGCTCCCGCCGATCTTGATGCCGCGCGGATCGGTGGCGCTGGTGACGTGCGGGCCGGGCCCGTTCAGCTGCCACGGGTCGCCGGCGGTGGTGTAGAAGCCGTCGACCGGCTCGCCGTTGCGGTAGAGCGCCATGGTGCCGGTGGTGAAGTCGTAGGTGGCGGCCAGGTGCACCCACTCCCCCTTCGGCAGCAGGGTCCGCCAGTCCTCGTTCGCGGCGAAGGTCTGCGAGGCTCCGCCGTCGACGCGGCGGCCGAGGGCGACCAGGCGCAGCTCACCGCTCACGTCGATGAGCTCCAGCAGGGCCCGCACGCCGTGCCCGTCCGAGTCGCCGGTCAGCACGCCGGCCAGGCCGATCGCGTTGAACCGGTCGGTCGGGTTGGCGGTGGTGGAGTTCAGCGCCGGGCCGTCCATCTCGCGTTTGAACCAGCCCATCACCGTGGTGCCCTCGGCACCGCGGAACGGGCGCAGCGTCCGGACGCCGCTGGACGACCAGATGCCGGCCTTCCAGTCGTCGTTGCCGGCGGCCTGCGGGTTGACCTGCCGGGTCTGCAACGCGTCGCCGCTGCCCTTGTACGCCTGGTCGGGCACCCGCATGGCCGCGCCGCCGTTGACCAGCTCGATCTCGGTGCCGGACCGGCCCAGGTCGCGCTCGAGCGTGGGATCGCCGACCACCGGGTGGTCGAAGTCGTAGAAGGCGACCAGGTGCGACCAGAGGGCCGGGTGGACGTCATGCGGTCCGGGCCGGTCGGCCCGGGCCGGGCTCGCCGCCGCGGTCAGCGCCAGCGCCAGCACGGCGGTGGCCGCGACCGCGACGCGTCGAGGTCTTCTCATGTGGAGGTGCTCCCTTCGTCGGTGCGGTGGTGCGGTGACGAAAGCGCTTACGTACCGGGCGTGAACCGGTGCTCAGGGAGTGCGAGTTTGGCGATGTGTCGGGTCAGGACGGCGGCGGTGCCGCACGTACGAAAGCGCTTACGTAAGCGCTTTCGTACCCTATGCTGTGCCCTACGCCACAGGCAAGAGCGCGGTGCGGATCAATGTCTCCCAGGAGTTACCCATGCCCCGACCCGGACCACGGTTGCGTCTCGTCGACGTGGCGGAACGCGCCGGCGTCTCGCTGGCGACCGCCTCCCGCGCCCTCGCCGGCCGGGAGGGCGTCAGCGAGGAGGTGGCCCGGCACGTCCGGCAGGTCTCCCGGGAACTCGGATACGTCGCCAACCCGTACGCCCGCACCCTCGCCGGCGGCGCCAGCTCCACCGTCGGCCTGATCGTCCACCAGATCGACGACCCGTACTTCTCCGAGATCGCCAGCGGCGTGCTCCAGGTCGCCGCCGAGGAGGGCCTGCTGGTCCAGATCGCCCACTCCGGACGCGACCCGGAGAACGAGCTACGCCAGCTTCGGCATCTCATCGCCCAGCAGGTCGGGATCATCCTCATCGCCGGGTCCGGTTACGACGACCCGCGTGTGGAGGCCGAGGCACGCGCCGAACTCGCCGGATTCCAACGGGCCGGCGGACGGGTCGCCGTCATCGGACGGCACGCCCTGGGCGTCGACGCGGTGGTACCGGACAACGAGGCCGGGGGCCGCGCCATCGGCGCCCACCTGCTGGCCCTCGGTCACCGGCGGATCGCCATCGCCGCCGGCACCCCGGGCCTGACCACCGTGGCCGACCGGCTCGCCGGGGTGACCGCCGCGCTCGCCGCGCACGGACACTCCCCTGACGACCTGGCCGTCGTCCACTCCGACTTCACCCGCGACGGCGGCCGGGTGGCCACCGAGCGGATCCTGTACCACCACCCGGAGAGCACCGCGATCATCGCGCTCAACGACGCGATGGCGATCGGCGTGCTCTCCGTGCTGCGGTCCCGGCGCATCCCGGTGCCCGAGCGGGTGTCCGTGGTCGGCTTCGACGACGTGTCGGTCGCCGCCGACCTGGCGCCCAGCCTGACCACCGTCCGGCTGCCGATGACCGACATGGGGCGGATGGCGCTGACCCTCGCGCTGAAGCCGAGGTCGGCCCGGCCGCGACGCCGGCCCACCGGTCACACGCTCGTCGTCCGCGACTCCACCGGCCCGGTACCCGCGCCCGGCGGCTGACCGTCAGACTGACGCCATGGGCGCGAACGCGAGGAGCTGAAGGCCATGGGGGCAACCACCGTCGTCAACCTCAAGGGCCACCGGGACGACCCGGCGTACGCCGACGTGGTCTACGTCGGGCGGGCCATGTCCCGCGGCGGCTGGCGGCTGCCGCAGTCCCCGCTGTCCAGCCCGTTCCGGCCGGGCCCGGACGGCACGCGCGAGGAGGTCGTCGCGAAGTACCGGGCGTACCTGCTCGGCCGGCCCGACCTGCTCGCCCTGCTGCCCGAGCTGCGCGGGCGCCGGCTCGGGTGCTGGTGCGTGCCGGAGCGCTGCCACGCCGAGGTGATCGCCGAGCTGGCCGACGCGCCCCCGGAGTCGAGAACATGATTCCCAGCCTGATCCTCCTCGGCCTCCTGCTCGGGCGTTGGTGGTGGCTGCCGTTGACGGTCGCCGCCGTCGGATGGCCCGTCCTGCTGGTCGCCACGGAGACGATGGACGTCACGCCGGGACTGGTCGCCGCGTCCGGACTGGCGTTGCTGAACGCCGGCGTCGGCGTGGCTGTCCACCAGGGCATTCTCCGGGCCGTCCGGCGGCTCCGCCCGGCGCCGGACGGACCGGCACGAGGTCGGTGAGCCGGCCGCCGGAGTGGCCGGCGACGCGTTCGGTCAACCGAGCTTCTTGCGCAGGGTCTCGAACGCCAGGTCAGGTCGCAGCGGCACGCCGAACCGTTCGTCGCCGTACGGGAACAGGCTCAGCTCGCCGGTACGGAGGTAGCCGCGGCGCTCGTACCAGGCGATCAGGTCCGCCCGCTGCGTGATCACCGTCATCCGCATCTCGCCGGCGTGCCACTGGTCCCGGGCGAACCGCTCGGCCTCCGCCAGCAGCTCCCGGCCCAGCCCGCTGCCCTGCCGCCCCGGGGAGACCGCGAACATCCCGAAGTACACGTGGTCATCGCGGTGCTCCAGCTGGCAGCAGGCGACGATCCCCGTGCCGTCCTCGGCGACCAGGACGGTGCCCTCCGGGTGCGCCACCGCCTCGGCCACCATGTCGGGGTCGGTGCGCTGCCCGCCGAGCAGGTCCGCCTCGTGGGTCCAGCCGGCCCGGCTGCGCTCCCCGCGGTACGCCGACTCGATGAGATCGACGAGGGCGGCGACGTCGGCGGGGCGGGCGGTCCGGACGGTGCGCGGGCTGGTCATCGGCGGGTCTCCACGGTCGCGATGGCGTACCGGGAGAGCGTACGCAGGCCGGCGCCCGCGCCCTCCCCGCACCCGCTGGCGAGGGACGGCCGGGAACGGTGCGGCGTGGTTGACTGCCCAGCATGGAGCTGACCGTCGGTGCGCTGGGGCTGCCCGCCACCCTGGACCTGCCGGCCGGGCCGGTCCGCAGCGGCCTGGTGGTGCTGCACGGCTCGCACGCCGACCGGCGGTCGTACTTCCTTTACGAGCATCTGGCTCGGCTGCTGCCGCCGGCCGGGATCGCGGTGCTGCGGTACGACCGACGTCCTCGGGCGGACGGTCACGACGTGCCACTGATCGCGCAGACCGACGACGCGGCGGCGGCCCTGGACCTGCTGCGCGGTCAGGTCGGCGACGTTCCGGTCGGGTTGTGGGCTTTCAGCCAGGGCGCCTGGGCGGCGGCGCTCACCGCCACCCGGCACCCGGTCGATTTCCTCGTGCTGATCGGTTGCAGCGGCGTCAGCCCCGCCGCGCAGATGCGGTACGGCACCGCCGAGCAGCTGCGCCGGCACGGGTACGGCGAGGCCGACCTCGCCGAGCTGGACCGGCTGCGCGGTGTCGCGGAGGGGTTCCTGCGCGGCGACGTGCCCCGGACGACCGCCCAGGCGGAGCTGGACGTCGCTGTGCGGCAGCCCTGGTTCCCGCTGGTGCATCTCCCCCGCGAGCTGCCCGATGCGCCGGGCAGCTGGGTCGACATGGACTTCGACCCGGAGCCGATCTTCGCGAAGGTGTCCGGCCCGGTGCTGCTCTGCTACGGCGAGACCGACGGTTGGACGCCGATCGAGCAGAGCCTGGTCGTGTGGCGGCGCGCCGCACGTGACGCGGAGCTGACCGTGGCCCGGCTGGCCGGCTGCGACCACGCGCCCACCCTCGACGGACGCGACGACCTGGCCGGCGTCAGCCCGGACTACGAGCGGGTCCTGCTGGACTGGCTCAGGCGTCGGCTGCCGGAGCGCCGGGCCGCGCGGTGACGGCCCGGCGCTCACCGGGTCAGCCGTGCTTCTGCTGGCAGGGCACGCAGAAGCGGGCGTGCGGCACGGCCTCCAGGCGTTCCACCGGGATCGCCGCGGCGCACCGCTCGCAGCGCCCGTAGCCGCCGTCGGCCATCCGGCGCAGCGCGTCGCCGATCTGCCCCAGGCTCTGCCGGGTGGCCGCGATCAGCGCGGCGCGGGTGTGGGCCTCGCCGGGGTCGCCGGTGTCCGCGGTGAGTTCGGTCAGTCGGGCGGTCTGCGCCGCGAAGTCGTCGGTCAGCGTGGCGCGCAGCCGGGTGAGCCGGTCGTCGTGCAGGTCGGTGCCCATTTCGGATCCCCTTCCAGGAAAAAGAAAAAGGGCCGAAGCCGAATGGCTTCGCCCTGGTGGCCGTACGCGGATGATCGGGATCCGGGTGGGCCACGGTCGGTGGGGATCGGGCTCGGCAGGCCGTGGATGGGCGCGACGGAGCGGGCGCCCGCCGGACGGGCGGGCACGGCCTCAGGACGCCGGCGGCGGGCAGCAGCGGGCGCCGCCGCGGTGGCGGCGGTCGCGGACTGCAGCCCGACCAGGTACATCGGCCAACCATAGGCGACCCCGCGCGGTTCGCCAACGACTTTGCCCACCCGCCTGCACGCCGGACACAGCCGTTCGGCCCGTCCCCATCACCCCGGGGTCACGCCGGCACGGCCGGGCGACCCGGCCGCTGTTGCGTTTCGCGCCCGATCCCCGATCCATAGATGAAGTGCTGTCCGTGGAAGGGGAGATCTGATGTCGTTCACCCGGTTACTGGCTGGCACCGCCGTGGTCACCGCGCTGGTGGCGGCCGCGGCGGCGCCCGCCGAGGCGGCCGTCAACGATCCGTTGTACGACAAGCAGTGGGGTCTGCGGCAGATCCACGCCGAGCAGGCCTGGGCGACCAGCACGGGGGCGGGCGTGGTCATCGCGGTGGTGGACACCGGCGTCGATCTCGGCCACCCGGATCTGGCCGGCAAGCTCGTGCCCGGCGCGACCTTCGTCGACTGCGGGACGGGCTCGTGCGGCAACGGCGACTGGCGCGGCCCGGACGGCGTACCCGATGCCAGCGACGAGCACGGCACCCACGTGGCCGGTATCGCCGCCGCGGCCACGGGCAACGGTGTCGGTGTCGCCGGCGTCGCCCGCGACGCGAAGATCATGCCGATCAAGGTGCTGGAGGCGGGCAGCGGCAGCTTCGCCGACATCGCCGCCGGCATCCGCTACGCGGCCGACCACGGTGCCAAGGTGGTCAACCTCAGCCTCGGCGCGCTGCCCGGCACCCAGGCTCTCACCCTCACCGGTCTGGAGTCCGACACGACCGCGGCGATCGCGTACGCGCAGGCGAAGGGCGTCGCCGTCATCGCCGCCGCCGGCAATGAGACCGCGCCGCTGTGCGACACCCCGGCCTGGGAGGCGGGGGCGCTCTGCGTCACCGCCACCGACCGGAACGAGCTCAAGGCGTGGTACTCGAACCTGGGTGTGAAGGCTGACCTGAAGGTCGTCGCCGCGCCCGGTGGCGCCGGCCTCGTCAACTGCGACGACGACATCTGGTCCAGCGTCCCGGTGGGCACCGGCGCGGCCACCTGTGGGCAGGGCGACTACGACGCCTACGCCGGCACGTCGATGGCCACGCCGTACGTGTCCGGGGTCGCGGCGCTGCTCGCCGCCCAGGGGCGCGGCGTGGCCGAGGTGTATTCGGTGCTGATGTCGACCGCCCGAACCCCGGTCGCCGGTCTGCGCGGCGTCTACACGCCGCTGTACGGCTGGGGCATCGTCGACGCCCAGGCCGCCGTGGCCGCGCCGCGCACCTGACGCCGCCGGAAAGTCCCGGCGGTGATCGACGCCCCGGCTCGGGCACCTGCCCGGGCCGGGGCTATTACTCCAGCCGCACTTCCGTTGACCGTGTTTGCGCAGCTAGGACCGCAGATGCGGGTCAGGCGTCAGAATACACAACCGTCCATCGTAGACTGCCGCACTTGTGGCGACAGACGATCTTTCGGGGTGGGCGGCAGGTCTGGATGACCTGATGGCGCGGATCGCTGGCCGGTTTCGGCGGGTGGAGCCACGCCGGCGAGCCCGGGCGTACGTGTTGGGCCTGCTGTCGCCGCTGGCCGGCAAGAACGGTTGGACCCTGGCCGAGGCGGCCGGGGAGAACACACCTGACGGCATGCAACGCCCGCTCAACAGGACGGCGTGGGACGCCGACGCGGTCCGCGACGACCTACGCGACTACGTCGCAGAGCACCTCGGCGA